>JAYYSE010000001.1:0-88079 GCA_036126475.1 Pseudomonadota bacterium
TATCAGGTTGCAGGAGTGCAAGATGTCACGGATGATAATTTGGCAGACATTAATCAGCAAGTGGGTGTGGATGAGCAATCACTGACCACAGTGAATGCAATTCGCACCTTGACGGGCAGCATCAATACCATTCGTGCATACGCAGAGGGTAACAGTCTTGATGCCCCAACTGTGGATGATTATCAGGTTGCAGGTGTGCAAGATGTCACGGATGATAATTTGGCAGACATTAATCAGCAAGTAGGTGTAGATAAGCAATCACTGACCACAGTGAATGATATTCGCACCTTGACGAGCAGCGTCAATACCATTCGCGCGTACGCAGAGGGTAACAGTCTTGATGCCCCAACCGTTGATGATTATCAGATCGCCGGCGTTCAAGATGTAACGGATGATAATTTGGCTGATATTAACCAGCAAGTGGGGGTAGATGAGCAATCACTGTCCACTGTGAATGAAATTCGCACTTTGACGGACAGTATCAATACCATTCGTGCGTACGCAGAGGGTAACAGTCTTGATGCCCCAACCGTGGATGATTATCAGGCTGCGGGCGTTCAAGATGTAACGGATGATAATTTGGCTGACATTAACCAGCAAGTGGGGGTAGATAAACAATCACTGACCACAGTGAATGATATTCGCACTTTGACGGGCAGCGTCAATACCATTCGATCTTACGCAGAGGGTAACAGTCTTGATGCCCCAACCGAGAGTGATTATAGAAACATTGGAATAACAGATGTCACAACTAATAATATTGACGATGTTAATGACCAAGTGAGTGCTCAATCGTTGTTAAATATAACTGAAATAGAAAATTTGACGACTAGTCTCAATATAGTAGCGGGCTATGTTGTTGATAAAAATGCTAAAGAGCCAACAGAAAGGGATTATGAAAATATTGGTATCTTATCTGTAGATAGCGCCAATGTGGAATATGTAAATGAGGCTGTGGGTGATAGTGGTATACCAGCTCGTTCTGTTATTGACGATATTGTGTCAGACGTGGTCTTTGAGTTAAGTCGCACAGGTGTTGAAATTGCATCGGATCTGGACGGCGATGGAATTCGCAATGAATGGGATGATGATATAGATGGTGATGGAGTTTTAAATAAAAATGATATTGCCCCATTAGATCCGACCATAGCGTACGATATAGATGGTGATGGCGTTGCAGATGAAGTATCGGAAATAAACTTAACGATCGTTGAAGTAAATAATAGAGATAAAATAGAAGTACAAAGAAACGGTATGTATAAATTCATACCAGTCACATTATCTAATGGTTCGATGATAACTGATGCTTCAGTATTTATGGGGACTTTAAGTATTGTTGATAATGCGATGTTATTTACGGCCCCTGATATTCTACCTCAACAACTCTATATTGAATACGAAGTGACTTATCTAGACGGCAGTATAGAAAATGAATATTTGCTTTTATCTAATACAACGCCTGTTGATGAAGGTACTCCACGTTTTGAAAATGTAGAGCCTGAATTTATCCAAGCGACAGGGTTATTTACACCAATAAGAAGATTATCACCAAAAGCAGTAGATGCACTTGGTAATCCAGTACCTGTTTCTTTAATTAGTAATCAACCACGTTTACGTTCTGGTAATAATATCGTTTATTGGGAGGCAAATGACGATAAAACAGGAAGGAAACAAACTACAGCGCAACTAATACAAATTAATCCTCAAGTTGAATTTGGCCAAGGTAAGTTTATCTATGAAGACACCAAGGTTACATTGAATATTTATTTGAGTGGTTATGCTCCGGTATATCCTGTGACAGTTCCGGTCTTAATAGATCAGACAATATCAACAACTGATGAAGAAGATTACTCATTATCAGATATAACAAATGTGGTTATAAACTCTGGTTTAGAAGGTAGTGTAACTTTCGATCTTTTTGGTGATACATTATTTGAAGGTGAAGAAACGTTAAAACTAGACTTAGGACGCGATGTTAATTTAGGAGTGAAAGATACATTAACATTAATTGTCAAAGAAACGACCCCTATGCCTACTATTAAAGCCGGTGTTATTGATGATGAAGGTGGGAATATAAGTATTATTAATGAGGGTTCAGATGAAGATTTGTACTTAACCGCATTTGTTGAAAACAGTAATAGCCCTCTTATGGTCTCATGGTCACATACATCAACACTAGATGGTAATACACCATTAGGGACCATTTCTTCCGACGAAAACTTATTGTTAAATAACATTTTACCCCTTGGCCGTCATCGTTTTTCAGCGAAGGCCGTATCGTTAGATGGAGATTTTTCTATTGATACATATGTTGAAGTTAGGGTTATTGAAACAATTAGATTAAGTGCTGATCAAGATAGTGATAATGATGGTATTCCTGATTTAGTTGAAGGATTAAAAGATAGTGATGGGGATCTCATTCCAGATTATATTGATGCCGTCAATGGCTGTGAACTACAAGCGATTGATAATGATAGGGTGCAATCAGGTGGATTTGTTATTCAGTCCACATCTGGTAGTTGCATTAAGCTAGGTAAACTTTCAGAGCTAAATAATACTTACAGTCCATATGTTAACGCTGATGAAGCGTTAGTAGATACCGATATTCCTGTGGATGTGGACTATGAAGTAGAATTTAATAACAGTACATTAAGTAATTTTGTTGTCACAAATGTATTCGATGAAAGCGTGACAGTTGTATTGCCTTTAATGCAACCATACAACCGTGGTGGAGTGTTTAGAAAATATAATGAAGAAAGAGGGTGGTTTGATTTTGATACATCTGAAGAAGGTAGTAATATTCGTTATGCAAAAGGTGATCTAGGTTTTTGCCCTTCTCCTGGCTCTAATCTGTATCAAGAAGAACCGATATTAGGCGCGAATTGCTTAGAAATATCTATAAAAGATGGCGGTGTTCATGATAGTGATGGTGAGCGTAACGGAGTGATTGATGATCCTGGCTATATGGCATATATGGAGTTACCAATTCAACTAGAAGATATTGTGGTTGAAGTACTAACCGAAGCACAAACGAGCGAAGATTTTATCGAAGTAGGATTCGACTTATGTTTGTATATTCTTCTTGAAAACTGTAATATTAATGTGTTGTCAGTAGAAAATAATTTATTCTTAGATAGTCGTATTAGTGATTCCTGGGTTTATTTAGAGGTACCTTTTGGGAATGGAGAGTATAACGGGCGTATAATACTTGAAAATTCAGAAAAAAGTATTTCTTATGTTCATTTTAATTTACTCGTTACAGAGATGATACCGGAGTCGGAAAATACTGATTCTCTTCGAGTTAATAGTTCTGGACAGATTGGTTTATATTTCTGGTTGTTATTAATGGTTGCTTTTTACGCTCGTTTATACCCGTTCAACTTGAAGATGCAGGCTTGAAGTCTTGAAAGTTATCATTAATTCGAGATGGCTTTGTTGCTTAATTCAGAGATAAGGCATGCCTGCCCAATCGTGCTTAATTCTTAATCGATATACTGTGTATCATGCATACTAAGCCCTGTAAGCTTATTCAGGGCTTTAATCATGGTGTAAGTCTCGCCAACTTGAGCGTTGTAGTTCCCCCTGGCTTAATTTCCCGCCTAGCAGCTGTTTTACTCGGTACATTGCGGTCTCTGATAGAGAGTGCTTATGATAGCCATACCGCTTTTTCACTTCTTGTTGGAGCCGTAGAGCTTCTGGCAACCTACCGCTAAGTTACGAGGATGCCTGTTCCCAGAAGGCTGCCCCTTCTCTGGCGGGATGAGCGGAACAGCTTGCTTGATCCGTATGGTATCATGGCAATTCCTTGTGTCATAAGCGCCATCACCTGTTAGAAGTGAACCCCAACGGTTGGACACATAAGCTAACTTCTTAAGTGGTTGATCCAGCTCATGCAGCGTATCTCTGCCTACCAAAGTAGGCTTCATCAGGTGTTAGTTCATTGAGTCCCTGATGGTTACGTTCCTCATTATAAAACACCATGTAGTGGCCGATTTCAAGCTCTGCTTCCGGGGCGTGGTGTAAGCTTTTAAGTAAACCTCCTCATATTTCAGGCTTCTCCATAATCACTCGATGAAAACATTGTCGACCCAGCGTCCTTTCCCATCCATATTTATCCTGACTCCATAGTCGAGTAGCTTCTGTGTGAATTCGGTGCTGGTAAACTGACTGCCTTGTTCTGAGTTGAAGATATCTGGCGGCCCATAATGTTTAAGCGCGTCTTCAAGAGGTTCGATACAAAAGCTCGAGTCCATCGTGTTGGATAGCCGCTAAGACAGCACCTTCCGGCTATACCAGTCGATAATGGCGACTAAATAGAGGAATCCCTTAGCCATCGGGCACACTATACGTAATGTCAATCGCCCAAGTTTGGTTCGGTTAAGTGACTTCGATATCATGCAAAAGGTAGGGATAAACCTTGTGTGCTTTGTTTGCTAGGGTCGTTCGAGGCTTGGGGTAAATAGCCCCAATGCCCATGTCTCGCATGAGCCGAACGACACGTTTACGATTAACGTTATGACCTTTTTTCGCCAACTCATTTCGAATGCGTCTGCTCCCCATGAACGGATACTGAAGGTGAATTTCGTCAATCATGCGGCGTAGTTCAATCCCTTCAGCAGAGAGTCCTATGGGTTGATAGTAAGCAGTAGAGCGAGCAATACTGAGAAGTTAACACTGGCGTTTTATTGGAAATTGGGTAGATTTAACCAGCGAGCTCTTTCGCTGGGCTCAGTTAACGACCGAGCACTTTGGCCAAAAAATCATTTTCCATTGTCAATTGACCAATCTTGGCGTGCAGTGTATCCACTTCTTCAGAGCTGTCCTTGCCTAACTGGCTTTCAGAGTTAAAATCATGGCTGCATTTTCGAGCAGCTCTTTTTTCCATGTAGAGATTTGGTTAGCGTGAAGGTTGTATTTCTGAGCTAACTCAGCGACAGTTTTATCACCTCTAGCAGCATCAAGCGCCACCTTAGCTTTAAATTCGGGTGAGTGGTTTCTACGTTTTCTAGTCATAATCTGTTCCAGTATTTTTAGGTACTATACAAACAGATCAATCACTTAAAGTCATGTCCGAAAATTGGGGGCCACTTCTAATTAATGCTATTACAATATGATAAACACTTAATTAACTCGTATGTCTAACTTACAAAATTCTCACATATAATAAATACGTTTATCGTCAAGCGAACAAAACTGATTCTCTAACATTTCTAGCCCTGTTAGACTCCACCTCCCTTTTGATACTTGGTTCATTTATGTCATTTGCTAATCTAACCCTCAACACAAAAACCGTTGCTGCTCTCCCGTCTCAATTCGATAAACCGACTGAGATCCAACAAGCGGTTATTCCGACGATTGTTTCAGGGAGAGATGTGCTTGCATTGGCTCAAACAGGTAGCGGGAAAACATTAGCGTTCGGGTTACCTTTGCTCAATGACATCGACCAAGATTCGAATAAATTGCAAGCGCTTGTCATCGTTCCAACACGCGAGCTAGCGTCTCAAGTGACTGAGTCTTTACAACCAATTGCAACTGCCTTGAATATCAAAATGGTAACGCTTACGGGCGGTATAAATGCAGATGAACAACAGCAGCAACTGTCAACCGCACCTCAGCTCGCCATCGCTACACCAGGGCGCCTGCTTGCACTCATCAAAAGTGGTGAATTAGAGTTAGCTCAGTGCACATCATTAGTTCTTGATGAAGCCGATCGATTGATCGACATGGGCTTTTGGCCAGATATTCAAGCGATCACCGCAGCTCTGCCAGCTAAGCGCCAATCACTATTATTCTCTGCAACGCTTCCACCTGAGTTAGTCAACCAAGCTGAAACGCTTTTATCGAACCCAGAAAAGATCACGACTCACAAAGAGAACAGCGTTGTAGAAACGGTTGAAGAAACACTGTATCTGGTAAACAAAGGCAGTAAAGCTCAAGCATTAATTGCACTGCTCAATCAGAACCCGTGGCCACAAGTATTAGTGTTTATTGGGGCGAAAGACAACGCAGACGCACTAACCAAGCGATTAAACAAAGCAAAAATCAGCGTGAGTGCATTGCATGGCAACAAGAGCCAAGAAGAACGAGCACAAGCGTTAGACAGCTTCAAAAATGGTGATACCCGTGTGCTTATCGCGACTGATGTGATGGCTCGAGGCATCCATATTGATCAGCTACCAATTGTGATTAACTTTGAGTTACCACCTCATTCTGCGACTTATGTGCACCGCGTTGGAAGAACAGCGAGAGCTAGAAATACTGGTTGTGCAATCTCGCTGGTTAGCCACAGTGACACTGACTACCTGACTGCCATTCGCACTTTAACCAATAAAGCACTACCACTACAGTCATTGGAAGGCTTCCCAGTCACAGACAAACCAGCGTCAGAAACAACCGCTCGTAAGCGCCCACCTAAAGACAAAATGGCAAACCGCAGAACAGCGAAAAAGAAGAGCGTAAAACAGTTTAAGAGCAAACCGAACAACTCTAGACCCCAAAGCTCAAGATCAAACAGCACTAAGCCAACGTCATCAAAGTAGAGCAATAGCAACAATTCAGCGTCTGTCCCCCGTTAGTTTCCAAACTTAACGGCGGTCATTTTAATTAAATTTAGCCCGGATTTTTCTGGGCTTTTTTCGCTTCAACCAACCACTTTCTAATGCTAAATATGACACTAATGCGATTCAATAGATGACATTTTTGTGAATTACGAAGACAAGGTATTGATTCTTGGTTGCTCAAAAAAAATACTTTCTGATCACGTTGACGCCCCTATATCTGGCAACTAGATTTTTCTATTAGTGTCTAAAACCAGGAGGTCATTGAAATGAAACGTGCTAGCTCTACATATCGATTACAACTGATTAAGGAAGTGGCAACTCGCCGAGATCGTCAACGTTCAAATGACCCGATGGCCAACTACATTCAAACTCTAATCGACAACAAAGATGACTGTGATACTTCAGTTGAACGCAACCAAAGATTCAGTGGAAACCATTTTGATGAGCACATTGGAGGCTGGGTTAGCGATCATTGGGGTAGTAAATAAAACCACCAGCTTTGCTGCTGTAGAATTAATCTCCGCATTAACCTATCATCTGCAACAACTTCCAATCATAGAGTAAGCAGAAAGTGTCTGAGTTAAAAAGAGAAAAAGAAGTGATGGTTGCCTTCCAAGTGATCCCTCGCGTTAAAGAAGGCAACAACTTCGAAGTGGTCGATAAAGCAATTGAAGTCGTTAAAGAAGCCGGTGTTCCTTTTCAAGTCGGTGCGATGGAAACGACCATGAAAGGCGAACTCAATCAATTACTCGATATCATCAAAAATGCTGAGCAGGCTTGTTACGATGCTGGTGCCGTAGAGGTCATCACAAACATAAAGATTCACAGCAAAACCACCGCTGCCGATGATACATTTTGCACGTATCATCGTGGTGTGACGAAAGCGAATCATATGTTTGTGAAAGAAAGTTCTGTTAAAGAAAGACTCTAAATAGTCAGTGATGTTACTGAAAAGGCATGTCAGAAAGGTGAGATAGTATCTCCATGCGCTCTTCTTCTGACATGGTATGCCAGTCACGCGCGCTTTCCTCGGGGTCATCTGTCGCCCCCAATCGCTTTCTATCCAAAGCTTTAGCTGCTTTCTTGTTGAGTTTTACGTCCTTTTTATTCATACCGACACCACTCCTCTGGTACAAAGGTACCTATCTTAATATTACACCCCAACCATTATGTAAAGTAATAGTTACTGCGGAGTTAGATAAAATCTTAATACTTCCTCTTTAGCCGAAAAGATCTCTTTGGGGACTTGTACTTCCCTCTTCTTCTACCGGCTGACCAACCAAGTTGCTTTGCTTCATTATTTTTCTTCTGTAACGCTGACGACATAGCTTGATGACGTGTAATTGCTCTGCGGGAGTCATCGACATCCAACTAAAACGTTCGTCTCTTTTTCTCATACACCCATTGCAATAACCTTTGTCATCGCTAGAGCAAACCCCAACGCAAGGGCTTGGAACTTGGAAAAACTCTAACTGCTCCACCACGCCTCCTTACACATCCAAAATTACGTTTACTATCTCAAAAATAAGCGGTTGATTTGTCGCCACGCCTACGAAACCCATACTAAACTATGACCTTATACTGACACATATAGTGTTTTGTAAACTATACTTTTAACCCATCAAGTTACAGGTTTTCGGTAACTTCGTTTTTCCTTTGGAGCCATATAATATGAAGTTTAGTTCAAAAAAATTACTAGCAGTAGCCGCTTTACCTATGATGCTAGCAGCATGCACAACAACAGGTGATAACGCGATGCAAGTAACACCAAGCGATCTACAGCACCATAATTGGGAACTTGCGCAAATTGATGGCAAGGACATTGAGAAAAGCGAACACCAAGCGACACCTCGTCTAGAAATCGGTGAAAATATGACTGCAAATGGCGTAGCTGGATGTAACAACTTCTTTGGCCAAGGTGAACTGAAAGACGGTCAATTCCGCATTAAGCAAATGGGCATGACTATGAAAATGTGTCACGGCTCAGCAATGGACATCGAGCAATCAGTTTCTGCTACTCTAAGTGAGTGGAGCGATGTAACTCTAACAAAAGATACGCTAATACTTAAAAACGGTGTACACACGCTAACGTACACAATTCGTGACTGGGTAAACTAAGCTTTCATCAACATTAAATACCGAAAAGGAGCCTTCATGGCTCCTTTTTTATTTTCTGCTTCAAAGCTGAATCTACTCAAAACGACTCTTAACACCAGCTTTTCATGCCAAGCTACGATAAATCATAAAAACTTCATTTAGATGCAATTAATTCGCAGCTTTAACGGTCTGTTGCTAGGATGGCAAAAGCCCAGAGTCTGTTGAATGGCTTACATAGCTGCACATTGAACAAAAATCAACCAACAACTTCAGGCATCTTCTCAAGTAATTGATTGAATTTACTGTTGAATTAGAATTTATTTGAGAAACAGATAGAATAACTATTAAGCCATGTTGATCTTTCGTTAGCCACGAAAGGTCAACACGCCCTAGGGAGTTCGAAAACACAATGCTCTTGCCCGTTCACTACCAAATGGAAAAGTTTATGAACAAGATAGTAAGTATGTTAGGAATCATTGCAACCGTTGCCTACAGCGCAACCATTTATGCTGATGAAGTAACATTCACCGATAGCTGGAATCAAATAGAACAGCAGGCAGAAGGACAAACTGTCTACTTTCACGCTTGGGGCGGAAGCCAAGAGATCAACCGTTACCTACAATGGGCAGGCAAGAAGTTACAAAGTGACTATGGCGTAACGTTAAAACATGTAAAAGTCACAGATATCGCTGAAACAGCGACTCGCCTACTTGCGGAGAAGGCCGCAGGTAAGAATAGCGAAGGCAGTGTCGATATCGTTTGGATCAACGGCGAGAACTTCCGTTCGATGAAAGATAACAAACTGTTGTTTGGCCCATTCACAGAATCCCTTCCTAACTGGAAGTACGTCGACAAGTCTTTACCCATTGATCTCGACTTTTCTGAGCCAACGGAAGGTCTAGAAGCACCTTGGGGCGTTGGGCAATTAGTGTTCATTCATGACCAAGAAACACTGTACAATCCACCACAATCGTTTTCAGAGATGTTGAGCTACGCTCAGGCATTCCCTAACCGTTTGAGCTACCCTCGCCCACCAGAATTTCACGGCACTAGCTTTATTAAGTCTTTACTGATTGAACTAACCAACAACAGCCCTGAACTCGCAAAGCCGGTTTCAGAAGAGAACTTTCAAGCGATTACTGCACCATTATGGGCTTACTTAGATAAATTCCACAAAGTTGCCTGGCGCGGTGGTAAACAATTCCCGGCAGGCACATCAGAAAGTATTCAGCTTTTGGATGACGGACAACTCGACCTCGCGATTACGTTCAATCCAAACTCTGTGTATTCAGCCCAATCAAGTGGCCGTTTAGCAGAAACAACCAAAGCCTATGCGATGGAAAACGGTGCTTTATCTAACATCCACTTCCTTGCGATCCCTTGGAATGCGAATGCTACCGCTGGCGCACAAGTAACCATCAACTTCTTGTTAAGCCCAGAAGCACAATCGCATAAAGGTGACCTGAATGTTTGGGGTGACCCTTCAGTATTGAGCAGTATGTACCTAACTGGTAGTGCTAAGAATACTCAGCAATTTCAATCGATTGATGAACCACACCCAAGCTGGCAAAACGCACTCGAGAAAGAGTGGCTAAAACGATACGGTAACTAAGCTCGATGCTACGTGTTCTATATTTTGTCGTTATAGTGGTATGCATTATCCCAACAATTCCTGGGGTAGCGGGAGTAGTGGCTTCGTCACTGAGTTATATCCCGCCCCTAGGGTTGATGGAGCCCTCTCTCAACGGTTTTAGCCAAGTATTCCAATGGGAAGGCGCTTGGCACTCTATTGGTTTGAGTCTTTGTTCTGCGATTGCGAGCAGCTACATCGCGTGCTTTCTTACTTTTTGTATTCTCCAAGCGTCTTGGGGAAACAAATTTTGGAGAAAGATCGAACTGACCCTTTCACCTATGCTGGCTATTCCCCATGTGGCTTTCGTCATTGGCTTTGCTTTTCTATTTAGCCCGACAGGTCTCGGAGCGAGAGCTGCACACCATTTGCTGGGTGAATCCGCGACCAGTTCCGAGTTAGCGCTGCTCGTAAAAGATCCTTATGCATTGGGCTTGATCATTATGTTGTCACTCAAAGAAGTACCTTTCTTATTGCTTATGAGTATATCGATACTTCAGCAAATTGATGTAGAGCGTATTTCTAAGGTCAGTGCTTCATTGGGCTATAGTCGCTCACAGATATGGTGGAAGTGCATTTTTCCACAATGGTTCACCAAGCTTCGCTTCCCAATGTTGGCGGTGCTCGCCTACAGCGTATCAGTTGTCGATATTGCGCTAATCATTGGCCCAACTAACCCGCCTACTTTTGCCATTTTGGTTTGGCAATGGTTCAACGATCCCGATCTGAACCTACTGCCGAGAGCAGCGGCTGGCGCTATCATTTTGTTCGGATTAGCGTCGTTGATCATCGCCTTAGCCCACTTCATTGAATGGGCTGTATTGAAGTTCTTTAGAGCTTGGCAATATTCGGGGCGAACAGGCATTAAACTACCTGGAAAAACCGTATTCACAGCTTTGGCAGCACTATCACTCGCAATCATTCCTTTGATGATGATTTGGAGCGTGGCTCAACGTTGGCGATTCCCTGACTTACTTCCGAGTCGCTACAGCATGCGCTTTTGGGAATTTGAATGGGATGGCATCATGAGTACCATTGGTCAAAGCTTATGGATTGGTCTGATCGCTGCTTCAGTTGCGCTGGTCCTTGCACTGATTGCTCATGAGTACCGAATCAAATACAAGTGGCAAGTACCTGGTTTTGTTATCGCGATTCCGATGTTGATCCCACAGCTATCGGTATTATTCGGTATGCAGGTCACCACGCTGTATGTAGGAAGCAACGCCTATGAATTCTGGGTGATTTGGGCACACGTATTCTTCGCCTTCCCATTTGTCTACTTATCGTTAGATGGATCATGGAAAAGCTTCAACGATGGGCTCATTAAAGCATCACTCAGCTTGGGTAAATCACCATTTCAAAGCTGGTACTCCATCAAACTGCCTATATTGTTGCCAGCTATTGCCTTTGCGTGGGCCGTTGGTATCAGCGTGAGTTTGGCTCAATACTTACCAACATTGATGCTAGGCGCAGGGCGAATTAGTACCATCACGACAGAAGCTGTCGCCCTAACGAGCGGTTTCGACCGTAGAGTGACCGCCATTTATGCAATTTGGCAGGCCTTGTTGCCTCTGTTCTTCTTCTCTTTAGCGATATTAGTCAGCCGACTTCAACTCAGATATCGCCGTCTTACTTTCAAAGGTTTCTTAAGTAATGAGTCTGTACCTCAACGACCTCGTCATCCGTAAAATCGATGGCGACTCGCTGTTTTCAGCGCTGAATGTAACATTAGAATCGGGCCAGATACTGGCATTGATGGGACCGAGCGGTTGTGGTAAATCCACCTTATTGGACGCCATCGCAGGCCACTTGAATGAAGAGTTTTCTTATTCTGGAAGCGTTGTTTTGAATGATATTCAACTGGACAATCTCCCATCACATCAACGTGAGGTCGGTATTCTTTTTCAAGATGACCTATTGTTCCCTCACCTAAAAGTATGGGAAAACTTGGCATTCTCACTACCCAATTCGATTAAAGGCTCTGCTCGCCAACAGCAAGCCATTGCAGCGTTAAAGGACATTGAGCTGACACACTTAGCAGAGTCTTTTCCTGATCAGATTTCTGGTGGTCAACGAGCGAGAATCAGTTTAACTCGTATGTTATTGGCGAAGCCTAAATTGGCTCTACTTGACGAACCGTTCAGTAAGTTAGACCAAGAGCTCAGAGCACAATTTCGAGAATGGGTCTTTGAGCAATTAACCAAAGCCGATATCCCAACCCTGATGGTGACGCACGACGAGGCGGATGTGCCTCAAGGGGCTCAAGTGCTCTCTTGGCCATGGAGAAGCAACCATGCTGGATAAATACTCTATAAAGGTCATCAAGTGGCCATTAAACCAATCTGCCAAAGTACTGAATCGAGTCGGTATTACCGCCAATCAAACCACCCTATTCGGTTTTTTGGTCGGCTGTTTAGCGTTTCCGACGTTGGCGCTTGAGCAATATGAGTTGGCGTTAGGTTTCATCATCTTCAACAGAGTTTGTGATGGACTTGATGGCGCTTTAGCCCGAATCCAAGGCATCAGTGATGCGGGCGGCTTTCTCGATATCAGTTTAGATTTCCTTTTCTATTCACTGATCCCTTTTGGTTTTGTGATTGCCAATCCAGAACACAACGCCATTGCCGGTGCATTTTTGATCTTCTCTTTTATCGGCACAGGCAGTAGCTTTTTGGCGTTTGCAGTCATGGCGGGCAAACGAGGTATTGAGAATCCAGTGTACAAGTACAAGTCTCTCTACTACATGTCTGGCCTAACCGAAGGGACAGAGACCATCGCCTGTTTCATTGCCTTTTGTATTTGGCCACAACACTTTTCTGTTATCGCGTATACCTTTGGTGCTGCGTGTTGGCTCACCACGTTTATGCGTATCTATTTTGGGTTCCAAACTCTTAAGATCCAGCAGGAAAGTTAGTGATCTAACGACACCAACAAGATACAAAAACGCCACTCAATATGAGTGGCGTTTTCTTTTCTAATGCTGACGTTAAATTAAGCATCAGCAGGCGTGTTAATTCTAAACCTCAGTACTTTGAGGCTTGAATCAAGATCGACATCCACAAACTCAGGTGGGTTGTCTAAGCGTTCAATAAACTCAACGTTTGGCGCTTCTTCTGCCATCGTCTCGATAAGGAAGTTAGGTGACACTGCAGGTGAGTTCACACATGCGATCACTTCACCGCCTTCCGTTAGAAGCTCTGGCAAACGACGTAAGATCTTTTTGTAGTCTTTAGTTAGGGCGAAGCTGCCTTTTTGGAACGAAGGTGGGTCAATGATCACCAACTCATAAGGACCACCCTTCTTGATTTTTCCCCACGACTTAAAGATGTCGTAACCAAGGAAATTCACCGAGCGCATGTCATGCTCGTTCAAACGGTGGTTATCACGCCCCTTGTTCAGTGAGCCACGCGACATATCAACGTTCAAGCATTGACGAGCGCCACCCGCAATTGCAGCCACAGAGAAGCCACAAGTATATGCGAACAAATTAAGTACGTTCTTACCCTTTGCATTGCCTTGCACCCATTGACGGCCATTACGCATGTCTAGGAACAGACCAAAGTTCTGGTTACGGCCAATGTCTAACTGATACTTAAGTCCATGCTCAACAACCACTGGAGAGTCGTTAAGCTCACCCCATAGCACTTCCGAAGGTGCGCCTTCAGCATAACGGTGTTGAAGCACAATACTTGTACCTTGTTTGGTTTGCCAAATATCTTTGTTAGTCAGCGCTAGCAAACCGTCTTTAAGCGATGACAAAAACGCGTCATCAACCTCTTTAAACACATTGACCAATAATTGGCCATCGACCCAATCACATGTGATCTGTTCTAGGCCAGGCCAAAACTTACCGCGGCCATGAAAAATACGACGTAGCTCGTTAGGTACTTCGTTTAGCTGTTGTTCGATATGTTCAAAAAATACCGGTAAAGCAGATGCTTCCATTATTTCACTCACTTAGTGTTTAGCTTTGGCCACGCCAGTGACCAAGGTTCAAGCCAACCGTCCAAACCGTTAGATACGCTCTCTTGGTTCCACTTCTCGCCTAAAGAGTCTAGGCTCCTTGGGTCACAAACAAATTGGTAGGCTTGTGATTGATAAGTAAATCGAATCGCAAAGGCGTGCAGATAACCTCTGTCGGCCTCACTCGATGGATTATAAATTGGGTCACCAACGATAGCTGAGCCTATCGACTTCATCGCCACGCGGATCTGGTGCGTACGCCCTGTATAGGGTTTGCATAAAAGAAGTCGCTCACCGGGTTCAGCCGCTGCTGATAAAAATTGAGTTATTGCTGGGTTTTCTTTGGTTGTTAAGAGTTTCCAGCTAGAGCGTCGAGATCGCTCCATATCCCCAGAAATCAAACCCTGTTTTTTCTTCGGCTTCTTAGAGCCAACCGCCAAGTAGTACTTCTCCACTTCGCGCTTAGCAAATAGCTGTGAAAGCTCACTCGATGCTGATGCACTCTTGGCTAATAACAGAATGCCTGAAGTCATTTTATCGAGACGATGAACGAGATACAGCTTAGGCTCATTGATTGCCTTAGCCACTTCTTGAAGCAGCATGGTATCGCCATCGTCTTTGTGGACGCTGACTCCAGGGTGCTTATTGATGAGTAAAAAATCAGAGTGATTGAGAAGAATATCGAACATGTAAAGGCTAGCTCCGTTATATAGGGTGGAGTATACCGTGTCTGAATCCAGATTCCAGCCACGAAAAAGCCCAACTCACTTAATAAAGGTTCAATCGTTGGGCTTGTTTCTCGTTGTCTGTATTCAGGAGGGAGTTTTTACCTCCTATGAATAGGATCTAAGCGAGCTTGAACTTACCAACCAAAGCTTCTAGCTCCGCAACTTTACCGTTCAAACCTGAAGTATTTTCTGAGCTACGCGTTGCCAGTTGGCAAGGATTGCTCAGAGATATCGCTGATCGCCGTGATATCTGAAGCAATTTCTTTGGTCAAAGCGGTCTGCTCTTCTGCTGCGGTAGCAATTGAGTTAACCATACTTTGTACATTGCCTGCGCCGCTTACAATCGCTTCTAGAGCAGAAACAGCACCAGAACTTTGCTCAGCACCAATTTCGACCAAACGGCCGTTATCTTGGGTATAATTCACCGCTTCTTGAGTACCAGACTGAATCGATTGAATAATACCAGACACTTCTTGTGTCGCTTTGGTTACTCTCTCTACCACTATTCACACTTCAACAGTAAGATCATGCCCAAAATCGCGTGCACGTGCCAGTTCACTCGCCTTAACGAAATCACATATTAGTGTGAAAGTCATTCAGTGCGTAATCATCCAGAACGATTGCACCAAGCGCATATCGGTATACATCACACGCTTAATCAATCAGTACAAAGCAGGTAACAGTGCTCTGACATCGTCCATTCTTATTTCTTCTGCGCTTTTGAGGGCATCAATGACTTCAAACCAGACGATGGTAACTAAGGTAACAAGCACCGCCAAAATTGAGCCAAACCCGTCATAAAGCTTTTTTCTAACAGGATAGTTCACACAACACCTCTCTAAATAAACAACGGCCTGTATAGCTTAGCATTTACAGTTAATACGCCAGATGGATAACTTTAGTGAATATTAGTGGTCATTTTTTAGCAATTATTAAGTTGCAGACATAAAAAAACGGGAGCCATTGCTCCCGTTCTTTCGTTATTTAACTAACTTGCGATTATAGCTTCTTAGAGATAAGCGCAGAGCCAGCGATAATACCAATACCTAGTAACATGATTGCACCTTTACCGCTGTCGAAGCCAGAAGAGATACCCATGAACGCAACGATTGCAATAGCTACTGGGATGATGTACTTAACTAGTGCGTACCATAGGCCGAATAGTGGGAAAGATACTTCACCGTCGTTAGTGATTTCTTTCTCTAAGTCTGCACGGTTTAGTCTCCAACCAGCGAAGATACATACCAACATACCGCCAACAGCTAGGAAGATCTTATCTGTTAGTAGGTCGAAGATATCAAATGCACCCGTGTCGAATAGTGTTGGACCAAGGCCACCAAGAGATAGAGAAGCGAAGATACATAGCGCAGCCATTACAACACTTGCAGACAGTACTGCAGTTACACGCTTCATACCTTTCTCATCGATTAAGTAAGAAACCACAACCTCTAGTAGAGAAACAGAAGATGTTAGAGCTGCAACACTTAGACCAATGAAGAACATAAGTGCGAATAGAAGGCCAATTACGCCGCCCATCTCAGCAAATAGCTGAGGAACAACAACGAATACTAGACCAGGACCTGCTGCTGGTTCCATACCGAATGCGAACATTGCTGGGAACATTGCAACACCAGCTAGAATAGCAACACCTGTATCCATTGCTGTAACCATAGCGGTAGTTTGAACTAGGTTTTCTTTCTTCTTTAGGTAAGAACCGTAAGTCAACATGCACCCCATACCTAGAGATAGTGAGAAGAATGCTTGGCCAAGTGCAGCTAGAATTACGTTGCTGTCTACCTTCGAGAAGTCAGGGCTGAATAGGAACTCAAGACCAGCCATAGAACCTGGAAGAGTCAGACCTTTGATCGATACCACGATAAGGATCAGGAATAGCAGTGGCATTAGAACCTTACCCGCTTTCTCGATACCGCCCGAAATACCTTTCATAACGATAACAACGTTAAGAAGTAGGTATAGACCCATCCACATTAGTGGTTGAACTGGGTTAGAGATGAAACTACCGAAGCTGTCACCGATTGCTTCAGGTGCGTCTAGAAGACCACCAGCAATCTTACCGATGTATGCGATAGACCAGCCACCTACTACAGGGTAGAAACCCATGATAAGTAGACCACTTACTACGCCAATAACACCAGCGAACGTCCAACGACGGTCAGTTGATTTGAATGCACCTACTGCTGATTTTTGCGTATGACGGCCAATAGCAAATTCAGTCAGCATTACACTGAAACCGATAAAAATTACAAAAAACAGGTAAATTGCAACGAATGCACCACCGCCACTCTCGCCTGCTGTGTATGGGAATTTCCAAATGTTACCTAAGCCAACAGCAGAACCTGCTGCAGCCATTACGAATCCTAACTTCGAACCCCAGGTATCACGGGGTGTTGTGGTTGTATTACTAGTAGCCACGTTTACTCCAAAATTTGTGTTGTGTGATGTTGTGTTTTGCTTTGGGTGGCGTCTTTAAAAGATAAGGTGTACAAACGGCTTTACACACCTAGAAGATTTGATTGACGCTCTGTGTATAGCAAGTAAACCAGTTTAAGAATAAAATTGGAAGCCCGAACCGTACATATTTCGTTACCAATGTAAATTTTTATAGTTAAATGCCGCCTTTTTATACAAAACAATCGTTTTCGTCTTAAATTAACCAAAACTTAACAACTATAACCTATTTATAGCTTTTGCTCTAATTTGTAAATAGTTGATTCCTTAAATTCCCATATCCACAAAATAGCATTACTATCTAAGTGTCTCTTTTTTCGAGTATTCAATGTGGAAAAGCTCTACCATTTTTTAACTTTAGCCTCTGTCGTCTTGTACTGGGTCCTTGTAGCCGGTGTAACACTGCGTGTTGTACTAAAACGACGCTCTGTCAGCGTTTCTCTCGCCTGGCTTATGGTTATCTACATTCTCCCAATTGTAGGTGTGGCTTGTTACTTCCTTTTTGGTGAACTGAACCTTGGTAGAACAAGGGCTGAGCGTGCACATCGCATGTTTACTCCCTTTGGGGATTGGTTCCGTCAATTGAATGATTGCCAACTTCACCAACCGGGGAAAGTCGGTTCCCCTATCCATAAGATTGATGAGCTTTGTAACAATCGAATGGGCATTCCTGCGCTCAGCGGAAACACTCTATCCCTGCAATCTTCACCAAACGAGATCCTACACGCTATTATCGAAGATATAGAAAATGCCCAAACCAGTATTAAGATGGTTTTCTATATTTGGCACCCAGGCGGCCTAACAGATTCAGTGGCCTCAGCTCTGATTCGCGCAGCAAAACGTGGTGTAGATGTTAAAGTTTTGCTCGATTCTGCGGGTAGCCCGCGCTTTTTCAAAAGCCATTGGCTACCAATGATGAAAGATGCCGGTGTGCAGGTTGTACAAGCTCTGGAAGTAAGCCCGTGGCGTATTTTCTTGCGACGCCTTGATCTAAGGCAGCACCGTAAGATCATCGTGATTGATGAGACTATTGCCTACACAGGCTCAATGAATATGGTTGACCCTGCTCATTTCAAACAAAGCTCAGGAGTTGGTCAGTGGATTGATGTCATGGTCCGTGTGACAGGCCCAACCGTTAACGTGCTCTCTGCAATCCATGGTTGGGACTGGGAAGTAGAAACTGGAGATCGCATTCTGCCTGAACTGCCTGAATGTTCTGTTGAAGAAGCGGTGACGCATCATCCCGTACAAGTTGTGCCGTCAGGCCCAGGTATGCCGGAGTATTTGATCCTGCAGGTTCTGACTATTGCGATCAATCAGGCTAACCATACCGTACGTATTACGACCCCTTACTTTGTGCCGAGTGCGGACTTATTAGAAACGCTTAAGATGACGGCTCAACGTGGTGTCAACGTAGAACTCATCATTCCCCATAACAATGATTCGTTGATGGTAAAATGGGCCTCTCGCGCTTTCTATACCGAATTGCTCGAAGCCGGCGTTAAGATTTACGAATTCTATGGTGGTCTTCTTCATACCAAGTCGGTAGTCATCGATGAAGAGTTCTGCTTGATTGGAACGGTTAATATCGACATGCGCAGTTTATGGCTCAACTTTGAAGTGACGCTAGCGGTGGATGATGTAAATTTCACTCAGAAACTCTCTGAACTGCAGAAATCTTACATCGATTCATCCCACTCAGTTGACTTAGAGCAATGGGAGCAAAGAAGTTTACGCAACCGCTTCTTTGAAAGACTGTTCTATCTGTTCAATCCTCTTCTGTAATTTAATCGGTAAGATGTAATAGCTCACTGTTTCCCCATCGATCATTTTTAATCTTTCACTCTTTACTGAGTGAAAGATTAAAAATCTCAAGAAAAGCGTAAAAATCCCCGCTCCGCTCTTGCTTTGAACACTCTTGGCATGTTTTAAATAGGACATAACCGACTGATAAGGAATTCACAACATGTCCGAAAACAAAACCACTAAACTGATCACAGCCGGTCGTGATAAGAAGTGGACCAATGGTGTTGTTAACCCACCAGTACAACGTGCTTCAACTGTCGTATTTAACTCAGTAGAAGAGAAGCGTAAAGCGACGATTAACCGCGCTAACAAGACCCTTTTTTACGGACGTCGTGGAACCAACACCCATTTTGCCTTCCAAGATGCGATGGTTGAAGTGGAAGGCGGCGCAGGCTGTGCACTCTTCCCTTGTGGAACGGCAGCTATCTCCAATGCGATCCTTTCTTTTGTAGAAACAGGCGACCATATTCTGATGGTTGACACTTGCTACGAGCCAACTCGCGATTTCTGTGACACCATCATGAAAAAGATGGGCGTAGAAACCACCTACTACGAACCAACAATTGGCGAAGGCATCAAAGAGCTTATCAAGCCAAACACTAAGGTGTTATTTACAGAGTCGCCGGGTTCAATCACCATGGAAATTCAAGATGTCCCTACACTCGCGCGCATTGCTCACGAGCATGACATCATCGTGATGTTAGACAACACGTGGGCTGCTGGTGTTAATTTTTCTCCATTTGATTTTGGTGTTGATATCTCGATTCAAGCGGCGACTAAATACATCGTCGGTCACTCTGATGTAATGTTAGGAACTGCAGTCGCTAATGAGAAGTGCTGGGATCAACTAAGAGAGCAAAGCTACTTAATGGGCCAATGTGTTTCACCAGATGACGCTTACCTTGGCCTACGTGGCATTCGTACCTTAGATGTAAGACTACGCCAACATGCAGAAAGCAGCTTAAAAGTCGCGAAATGGTTAGAAACTCGGCCTGAAGTAGACCACGTTCGGCACCCTGCTCTCGAATCATGCCCTGGTCATGAGTTTTTTAAACGAGACTTCACCGGTGGTAATGGCCTGTTCTCGTTTGTGCTAAAGAATTCGAATACACAAGCAACTACAGCACTGCTTGATGGTATGAAACACTTCAGTATGGGTTACTCATGGGGTGGATTTGAGAGCTTAATTCTAGCGAACGAGCCGAGCAACTTTAACAGCCTAAGAACGGTAGCAAATCCAAACTTCGACGGCACTTTAATTCGTGTACATATCGGCTTAGAAGATGTTGATGATTTGATTGCAGATCTAGAGGCAGGATTAGATCGCTACAGCGCTCTGGTTTAACTAGAACTGTATATTCAACATACAAAAAAGGCAGGGTACTCCTGCCTTTTTCTGTTCTGTGCATCAGTAGCCTATAACTCCACAACTGACGCAAAGTGCTTTAAAGTTCATTTATTGAACTTTAAAGCATGTCCAATTAAAGATTTCAGAGCGGTTCTCATTAAACAGATACAGGGACTGCTCCTTCTCCAAAATCGAGTAATCAATGGTCACTCCTTTGTACTCACTGTATTCCTGATTAATGATCGGATCATGAAATGGAGTTGCGGTTCTTACGTCAATAATGCTCAACGACAAATGATCACCGTCCAAACCATAGTAACCAGAATAAAGGTTTTCCATTGTGCCTTCGGTACCGTCTTTCTCAGTGATCGTCACAAACTCTCTCATGCTATAAGTTTGGTCAGACTGAAAAGTAAAGATTATTCGCTCATAAAGTGATTGGTACGGTTGATATGCCTGAGATAAGAAATCCGTTTTTAGTGTTTTACAATGCCATCGAGTACCTGCCAGTATGTTCTGGTCTAGAAAAAAGCTCATCGATGCAATTGCCAATAAAATGAGTAAGCCAATTAATCGCAAAAGTAGCCCCTCTTTTCCATATAGGCAGCAAACGAGTCAAAAGACGTTTCTACATTGAAAATTGTCGCCCCGTAATTGAGAGCCTCGCCATCCTTCTTTTGAACTAACATGTATAAAGCATCGCTCTCTGGTTGGTCGACAGATGGATAAATACGAACAAACACATCCACATTACAGTGGCTAGGTATCACACTGGTCAGCTTTTCTGTTATCACTGGTAGCGAATAAGAATCTCCTTGAACAATATGGAAAAAGTAGTGGTTAGTATTGTCTGTGTAACTATCTCGATATTCCGACTTATCAATAAAGTAAGGCGTTGGCTTGTAGTAACTTTGGAGTAGATTGAACGCAGTAACGAGAACACAAATAAGTGCGAATGTATAGCCCGCTATTACCGCGTGCTTTTTGCTAGTGATATTTGATAAACCAAGTGCAACCGAACCGTGCGCTTGATTTGAAGTTATAGAGTCCGAAGTGATAGTCGAAGAATTCTTTACAGGCTCTTGGCTTGATGTTGATTCTCTATCTGCTGGTGCAATTAGCTCTTCTTGAATAGTAGACTTTGTTGCTATAGCCGCTGCAGATGCAGACTGGGCTTCACCAACATCTGCTTGTGGCACAGCTTGGTTGTTTAAGCTTATCTTTTTCGACTCGTCGATTTCAAGGGAATAGCCGGTTTTACTGACAGTGCGGATCGTTGCGCAGCCACAGGTTACCCTAGATAATGTTTTTCTGATCTTTGAAATTACATTGGTAAGCGCTTGTTCCGAGACAATCACATTGCCCCAGCATCTATCAAATATCAGACCTCGTTCGATGCACTCGCCCACATTTTCAAGCAAGAGAAGGAATACCTTGCCTTCTAGTGGCGAGATAGTTTCTACGTGTCCATCTTCACGCACAAACTGCCTAAGCAAAGGATCATAACTAGCATCACATATTTGGTAGTTTTGTTGTTTCACTATCGTTTTCTATCTTTAAACTCGGTCACATATAATATTAAATAGTTTATAAATGGCCAGTGCTTTTTTGTCATTTATAAGTAACTATTTTCGCGATAATAAATAATCTACCTGTGGGGACAGCACACCATATGGTCATTAACCATACCGGTAGCTTGCATGAACGCATAACAGATTGTTTCACCTACAAACTTGAAGCCTCGATTTTTTAAAAACTTACTCATTGCTTTAGATTGCTCAGTAGAAGCAGGGACTTGTGACACCTCTGTCCACTGATTTTCGACCACCTTGTTATCGACAAATTGCCATAAGGCATTAGATAAAGAGCCGAACTCTTTTTGAAGTTTCAGCGCTGCACGAGCATTGTTGTATACGGAAGCAATCTTGCTCTTATGCTTTACCACATCATAGTTTTCAATGATATTGGCTACATTGTCTTCATTGAGTTCTGCTAATTTGTGTAAGTCGTAGTTCTCAAATGCCGCACGATAGCCCTCTCGTTTTTTTAGTATCGTAATCCAACTAAGACCCGCTTGAGCTCCCTCTAGTGTGATGAATTCAAACAGCACCTGATCATCATAGACGGGGACGCCCCATTCAGTATCGTGGTATACCCTTTCAAGTTCATGCTTAAGTGCCCATGCACAAGTTCTCTCAGTAGCATTCGCTTTCATTTCGATAATCTCATTTAAATATAGTACATAAAAATAATGCCCCAGTTAGGGGCATTATTTCAAAGGTAAATTGACGTTATGCTACGTCAATTTTATGGAACAGGCGGTACAGTACCGGTACAACGATAAGCGTCAGTACCGTCGCAAAACCCAAACCAAACATAATGGTTACCGCCATTGGCTTGAAGAAGATATCAGGCAATAGCGGAATCATACCAAGAATCGTCGTAATCGCTGCCATACATACCGGGCGAACACGGCTTAGTGCAGCATCAACAACAGCCACATAAGCGTCCTTACCTGACTTCATCTCAATCTCGATTTGGTCAAGCAGTACGATACCGTTCTTCAAAAGCATCCCGGATAGGCTCAAGAAGCCTAACAGAGCCATAAAGCCAAATGGGGTGTTTAAGGCTAACAAGCCAGTCGTCACACCAATTAAAGCTAGAGGTACCGTTAACCACACGATCAGTGGCTCTTTTACTGAGTTAAACAGAAACACAGTGATCAAGAACATAAACAAATAGCCAAGAGGCATGGTTGTAAACAGAGATGCCTGCGCTTTAGCTGATGATTCATATTCCCCTCCCCACTCAAGAGAATAACCTGACGGCATCTTAATCGCTTCAATTTGTGGTTGCAGGCGCTTCTGTAGCGTAGACGCCGTTTCTTCGCCCAGTAGGTCTGGATCCGCCATTACTGTCAGCATACGCTTACGGTTTTTACGGATGATCAGTGGATCTTCCCATTCCAACTCGTAACCTAACGTTACTTGTTGTAGTGGGATGTATTCACTTAGCGCAGGGCTCCAGATCTTCATACCTTCGATGTTACGAATATCAACACGCTCATCTTCCGGTAAACGAGCCACAATTGGCATCAGCGTTGTACCATCACGATACACACCAATCGACTTACCAGAGAAAGACATCGCGAGGAAATCATCAACATCAGACTTGGTGATACCGTAACGACGAGCTTGGCTTTCATTGAACTGAGGCTCTAGCACCTTAGTTCTTTCACGCCAGTCGTGGCGAACGTTAAACGCTCCGCTATCAGCACGCATTACATCCATCACTTGTGCTGCGATTGAACGTAATACCGTTGGATCAGAGCCTACGATACGAGCTTCAATCTTCGCACCACCACCAGGACCTAACTCGATCTGTTTTAGCTTGTAGTCGATCTCAGGGAACTGACCGTTAACATGGTCACGGAAGCGCTTCATTAACCCTTCAAGCACTTCGTAGCTCTTAACGCGAACCGTTATCTCGCCGTAAGCACTATAACTTTTCTCTGGTGCGTAAGTCAGCATGAAACGTTGCAAGCCCTTACCTGCGGTCGTCGTGATGTGTTCAACTTCGTCCTGTTCAGCTAACCAGCTTTCAAGCACTTTAAGCTTAGTGTTGGTCGCTCGAATATCGGTCCCTTCCGGCATCCAAACATCAACTTGGAACATCGGCGTTGTCGATGACGGGAAGAAAGCTTGTTTTACAAAACCAAAGCCGTAAACACTCGCACCTAGACCAATAACCAGAACAATCATGGTTAGCCACGCACGCTTCATACAGAATTCTAGGAAGTTTTTGTAGACAACAAAAACCATCCCGTTGTACGGGTCTTTGCCTTCATTATCTGCATCGACCTTCTGACCTTTAAAGAAGATATCGGCAAAAAATGGCGTAATTGAGATAGCCGTAAACCAGCTCAACATTAGCGAGATAAGTAGAACCGTGAACAAGGTGCCACAGTACTCCCCCGTCGAGTCTTCAGACAAACCGATAGGCGCAAATGCCGTTACCGCGATAACCGTTGCTCCCAGCAATGGCCATTTAGTCTGAGTTACGATATCAGTGGCGGCCTGCATCCGGGTTCGCCCCTTCTGCGTGCCGATCAATATCCCTTCAACCACCACTATGGCGTTATCCACTAGCATCCCCAGTGCGATAACCAATGCACCCAGTGAGATACGTTGTAGGTCGATTTTGAAGTACTGCATGAAAATGAAGGTACCAAACACGGTCAGTAGCAGTATCAAGCCAATCAAAAGACCGGAACGCAGACCCATGAAAAACAGAAGCACTACGATTACGATTGCAACAGCCTGCCCTAAGCTCACCACGAAGCCACTCACTGACTTATCTACTTCTTTAGGTTGGTTATAAACCTCTGAAATGTCGATGCCTACTGGCTGTTGGTATTTCAATTCAGCAAGTCTTCGGTCAAACGCCTCACCCACCGCGACCACGTTTACGCCTTGAGCAAAGGACACCCCCAGGTTAAGCGCTAGTTTTCCATTGTAACCAATAATGTTAGTCGGTACTTCAACATAACCGCGGGTTACCTCTGCCACATCTTTTAGATAAATAAGGCCTTGAGCGCCACCTTCGGTCAGAATCAAGTCACCCAGTTGCTCTACATTCTGAAATTCGCCCGTAGGATGGATACGAATGTATTCGTCACCAATTCTCACCGCGCCTGCACTGGAAACAATGTTTTGAGTCGATAAAAGATTAAATACCGTGCTCGGCGAAATACCCAAAGAACTGATCCGTTTCATCGAGATTTCGATGAATACTTGTTCTTGCTGCTGACCAGAAACAGAAACTTTACTGACCCCCTCAACCAGTTCCAGCTCACGCCTTAGATAATCAATATAATCCAACAGTTCTTTATAGCTGTAGCCATCACCGGTTACCGCGAGCAAAATACCGTAAACATCACCAAAATCATCAATGACTTGTGGGTCGTTCACACCAGGCGGTAGTGACACTTTCAAGTCATTTACTTTTCGACGAAGTTCATCCCAAATCTGCGGCAGATCGTCTGGGCCATAGTTATTCTTCATCGTTACCGTTACCTGAGACAGGCCTCGGCTGGAGATAGAGTTAACCTCGTCAACATAGGTAAGTTGTTGAATCGCTTTCTCTAGTGGATAGGTTACTTCCTCTTCCACTTGCTGAGGTGTCGCACCTGGGTAAGAGGTGACAACCATCGCATCTTTGATGGTAAAGGCCGGGTCTTCTAGACGACCCAAACCAAAGAAGGCAGACACACCACCAATCAGGAAGATTAACGAGAGCATCCAACTGATAACTTTATTGCGAATAAAATAAGCTGCTACGCCCGTGATCTGATCATCACCTTGTTGAGAGTCATTCTGGGGCTTGTTATTTGCTTCACTCATTGTTCGCCTCCTGAGATAATACTTCCACTGTCATCCCATCTCGCAATCGCGATACGCCCGCTACAACTATATGTTGCCCCATCTCTAATCCTTTGATTATTTGCAACGTTTTCTGGTTGGCTTTACCTAATACCACTTTCTGCTTTGAAACTGTGTTGTCGTCATTAATGACCCAAACGAATGAGTTCTTTCGAGTAAGTTCATCGCCGTCAGCATTGAATACCGCCTCAATAGGCACTAAAACACCAGCTCTCAGTTCTAAACCAATATCTCGACCCTGTGAGGTAACGTCGACCGCCATACCATCCAGAATCAGATCGTCTTCGGGCATCGGCAGTGCCAAGGTCACAGTAAAGGTTCCGGTACTCGGATCGGGCTCTGTTGTGAACTCTTTAATGCCTGCTGGGTACTCATTACCGCTTGGAACTCGTACCAAGGCCGTCACATTTTCAAGGTTCGTCTCGCTAGGCTGATTAACGTAGATTTGATCAGGTAGCTGAATTACCACCTCAACATTATCAACGCTGTGAATATTCACGATTTGCTGACCCACTTGAATGTTCTCAAATTGGTCGACACTGACACGGGAAATGATGCCATCAACGGGAGCTTTGAGCTTAGTGAAAGACAAGCGAAGCTTCGCCAGTTCTAACTCGGCGTATGCGATCTGACGTTGAGCGGCAATCTCATCAAACTGAGACTTCGCGAGTAAGCCCTTTTTCACTAGAGGTTCTGAACGCCTGAACTGGCTGTTCACCACAGTATATCGAGCTTGGGCATTATCGACGTCTAATTGATAGTCCGTAGGATCAAGCTCAGCTATCACATCCCCAGCCTCAACTCGTTCGCCTTCTTTGACATCGAGCCTGTATATCTCTCCCGCCACACGAAAGCTCAGATGTGCTTTTTCTGCCGCATTGGCAACGGCTGGGAAATAGAGTTTGTCATTGAAATCTAATACTGAAATCTCAATCGCTTTAACTAGTGGAATGTTCTCAGCTTCTACTTGAAGCTTTTCTCCACAAGCGGTCAGCAAAGCTAAGCAAGACAGTCCTGTAGCTAATTTGAATGCACTCATGTTATAGCCCCCTTTCCTTGATCCACTCTCGAACCTTAATCCCGGATTCAAGGCCATTCACACCAGACGTTACGATGCGGTCGCCATCGTTTAAGCCAGAGACAATGTGACGTTTTTCATCAATTACAATCGCCACTTTTTCAACGATACCATCACTATTCACTCGCCAAACTGAGACATCATCGCCATCAGTCATCATGGCAGAGGCTGGGATTTTGGTTGCAGCTGCTTGGGCCGACACAAGATTCACGGTACCAGACATGCCTGGCAAGATGCCGATATCGGTTGGTCTTTCCATCACCATGGTCACTTTATATGAACCAGTTTTTGGGTCAGCTTCTGTATCGACCTCTTGGAACGTCAGTACGTAGGAGTTTTCAGGAAACGCATCAAATACCATGGTCGCATCGGTTTCAAACCCGGAAGAAAAGCGCGTAATAAGTTGGTCGGGCAATAAGAAAACGACTTTAAGAATCTGATTGGTTTGAATATTCATGACGCCTTCTTTAGCGGCAATGTACTCATGATTTTCAGCTGGAATAATGGAAATGGTGCCATCATAAGGGGCAACTAAAGTGGTGTAGCGAAGATTCGCATTCGCTTGATTAAGCATCGCGCGAGCCGAATTGTGGTTCGCTTTCGCTTGGTCGAAATCTTGCTCTGACACTACGCGGTCTTTACGTAGTTTAATCGCACGTTGGTACTGCACATCGGCAAGCTGAAAGTTCGCTTTTGCTTGCTTCTCTAGCAGTTGATATTCATCAGGATTTAACATGGCGAGTTTATCGCCTTTCGAAACATGCTGCCCAGCAGCCACATCGATGCTCTGTAATAATCCGGGAACGCGGAATGCGAGTAACGCTCTATCACCAGCTTCAGTTGTAGCAGGGAAATTACGCTCAAAAGTATTATTACCGACGGAGACAGTAAAGAGTTTGGCGGGTCTAGATTCAGGTTCAGGTACGGGAGGAAGCTCCTTACCACACCCAGACAACCCAGCTAGGGCCGTCAATAGGACAAGGGAGGCTCGATACATTGGTGATCATCCATATCTATAAATATTTTTATAACATAGATTAATCGCATTCAACTTACCAGTCGGCGTAAGATTTATTTAGATAAAATTATTAAAAAAAATAACGGCTTGGAAAAATTTTCCTAAACCGTCATCTTATATTTTTTAGGTTTTTCGCTACATGTTCTTGAATTCGCGGTTCACTTTAAACGTATCAGATGTGACATAAGCTTCCATGTTGCGGACACTGGTCTCTAACTTCTGGAAATCACTCTCTAAAGTGTTCAATAGCGACTCTGCAGTTTGCCCTTTTTCCCAAGGCTTTTGCTTAAGCATGTGCTCTTGTTTAACCTTCATTTGGTCGACATACTGAGGTGGTTGTTTTTCAAGCATAAATGTCAAAGCAATATACGCCAATAACACCAAAAAACTACCACCGAGCAGTGCAGCAGAGATAACCATGATACGAACCAGCCAAACTTCAAGACCGAAATAATTCGCCAACCCTGCACACACGCCAGACAACTGACCGTTAATTGGATCGCGATACAGATCTCTACTCATAGTTTCGTCTCCAGTTAGGTGACTCCGCATCCAGTATTTTTTCTAGCGTTGTTACACGATCTTGCATCGTCTCTGCTTGTGCTGAAAGCTTATGCAGGCGTTGAAGATCCGTTTCCGATAGCCCATTACTGGATTTCTTCTTGCTGCGGTAATGTAAGAATAACCATAGCGGTGCCACGAAGATCAAAAAGACAATCAGTGGACCTGCAATTAGAAATGTGGACATAGACAACTCCTGAATTATTTATCGCGGTTTTCAACTTGCTGCTTCAGTTTCGCTAGCTCTTTTTCAATTTCATCTTGAGCTTGTAGCTCTGCAAATTCTTGGTCTAACGATTTTGCATTGCCTGTCTTCGCGTAAACATCCGCTTCAGCTTCTAATTCATCCACTTTACGCGAGAATTGCTCAAACTTCGCCATTGCTTCACTAGTTTTGCTTGAGTGCAGGTGTTTTTGCACATCACGACGGTTGCTTGCTGCGTTGTTGCGAATCATCAGTGCTTGTTGCTTGGCACGTGTTTCCGCAATCTTAATTTCAAGCTTACCAATCTCATTCGTTAGTTTCTCAATCGTTTCATGCACTAACGTTTGCTCTGTGTGTAGACTCTTGATGATGTCTTCAAGCTTTTGCTTTTCGATCAGCGCCGCTCTCGCTAGATCTTCACGTTGCTTAGTGAGTGCCAGTGTCGCTTTATTCTGCCAATCAAGAATCTGAGTTTCGATAGCTTCAACTTTACGAGCGAGTTCTTTCTTGTCCGCGATAGCTTTTGCTGAGTTAGTGCGAACCTCTACCAATGTATCTTCCATTTCTTGGATGATCAGGCGAATCATTTTTTCAGGATCTTCAGCCTTGTCTAACAATGCGCTGATGTTTGAATTTACGATGTCTGCAAAGCGAGAAAAAATACCCATGAGGAACTCCTAATTACAATTGAAGGCAAATGCGTTTTAAATCGTTGTGCGACTCATCACAATTTGCTCGCTAATTTACATTTTTTGTTAAACCTACCATAGGTAATCCAAGTAGCGTGCCAACTTTTAAGGCATTAATTATCAGTCACTTACAATATGATGGCGATTAACCTGAACCATGCTATGATGAATTTAACCAAGTATTGGTATTTTTCACCATTACAGCCCTTAGATGACCTCCACCAGCGTTCAGCTACTATAAGGACCCGCTATGCAGCAGAATCTCATTGGTGAATCACCTAGCTTTCTTTCTGTGTTGGACAAAGTTTCTCAACTGGCTCCAATAGAGAGACCTATTCTGATCATTGGCGAACGTGGTACAGGTAAAGAGTTGATTGCACAAAGGCTTCATTACCTCTCAAAGCGTTGGGACCAGCCACTGATCTCGCTAAACTGTTCAACACTGAGCGAAGGCTTAATTGATTCAGAGCTGTTTGGTCATGAGTCAGGCTCCTTTACCGGTTCAAAAGGTCGTCACCATGGCCGATTTGAAAGAGCAGAGGGCGGCACACTATTTCTTGATGAACTCGCGACAACGCCCCTTGCAGTTCAAGAGAAACTATTGCGGGTTATCGAATACGGACAATATGAACGTGTTGGTGGACAAAAAGCACTGAGTGCAAATGTAAGGCTAGTTTGTGCGACCAATGCAGACCTTCCAGAGATGGCATCTAAGGGCAGATTCAGAGCTGACTTATTAGATAGACTCGCTTTTGATGTGATTACTATTCCCCCGCTTCGTGAGCGGAAAGAAGACATCACATTACTGGCCGAATACTACGCTATCAAGATGTGCCGTGAATTAGAGCTTGAGCTATTTGTTGGCTTTGCACCATCAGCCATTGAATCCTTATTGGCATACTCTTGGCCAGGTAATGTCAGAGAGCTCAAAAACGTCATCGAGCGTGCCATCTACCAACATGGCAATAACCCATATCCTATTGAATCTTTGGTATTTAACCCGTTCAAGCCAGCATGGGACACGAATCAAGAATCCTCTCAAGAAATTGGCAATGACCCATCCAACAGCCATACTTCTACTGAGAACTCGATATCTTTGCCTCTTGACTACAAAGCATGGCAAGAACAACAAGACATCAAACTACTCAATCAAGCCTTAAAACAGAGCAAGTACAACCAAAAACAAGCCGCCGAATTACTCGGGCTCACCTACAACCAATTAAGAGGAATGGTGAGGAAGTACGCGATTGTCGGACAAGGCAGTGAGAAATAGCCACAGTCATAGGATTATTATTTGGAGCCGAATAAATAAAATGTTAAATTATCCGGATCTTGAGGCTCCTCTAACGCCTCGTTTAGAAAAGTATTTCTTTTTATGAAAGCACTAATAAGACTATCACTGAGCATCTGCACGCTGAGCTTTTTAGCCGGATGTGGTGAGAGTGTGAATCACGAGCAAATTCGTGAAAAAGGCTTCATTTATTGCGGCCAAGGTAATCCTAGTACCTTCAACCCTCAATTGGTTGATAGTGGAATTACAGCAGAATCGCTGAGCCCTCAAATCTTCGACACGCTGCTCACACTTGATCCTATGACCTATCGACCACAACAGAACTTGGCAACAAGCTGGTCTGTCGATAAATCAGGTACTGAATACACTTTCAAACTGCGCCCTAACGTTGCGTTCCAGACCACAGACTGGTTTACGCCAACACGTTCTATGAACGCGCAAGATGTGGTTTTTAGTTTCGAACGTATCATTGATAGCTCAAACCCATTCCACTATGTGGGCGGTGGTCTATATCCATGGTTTGCTGGCATCGACTTCAAGAACTTGATTGTCGATATCACGGCAGTGGATGACTTAACCGTTAAATTCAAATTAGGTCGACCAGATAATTCTTTTCTAAATAACATCGCGACCAGTTACGCGGTGATTCACTCTAAAGAGTACGCAAACCAACTCGTGGCTGCTGATGAGAAGAATGACATCGACTCAAAGCCAGTTGGTACAGGCCCATTTTATCTGGATGAATATCAAATCAACGACTTGGTGCGTCTTAAAAAGAACAAGCATTACTGGAAAGGTGATGTGCAAATGGACCAAGTGGTTTTCGATACCTCACAACGAGGAACTGGCACACTCGCTAAGTTGCTGCGCAATGAATGTGATGTATTGATCTCGCCGATTTCTAGCCAGATTCCAATCATCCAAGCACATGAAGAGCTGCAGATATCCGCGACACCAGCGGTGAATGTCTCTTTCATCGCCCTTAATACTGAGCACCCTGCCCTGCGTGATTCTCGTGTACGTAAAGCGCTGAACTTGGCCATCAACCGCCAGAATATTCTTGATTCGGTATACTACGGTACAGGTACCAAGGCTTATACGCTGCTGCCTCCAACATCTTGGGCTCATCAGAAAGACAAAGTTCAAGTACGCTACGACCGAAACTATGCGATAGCCCTTCTCAAAGAAGCCGGCGTAGAGCCAGGATTAGAGCTTTCAATGTGGGTACCGCTAGAACCAAGAGCGTACAACCCAAGCCCGCGTAAGACCGCTGAGCTTATACAAGCTAACTTAGCGGACATCGGCATCGAATTGAAACTTTATACTGACGATCGATTCGACCGTACAAAGCTGTCTTCAATCGCCTCAACAGATCTGCTATTAACAGGTTGGATCGGTAATACTGGTGACCCTGATAACTTCTTGCGTCCGCTACTCTCGTGCAGCTCTGAGCGCGCAGGACTCAACGTATCGATGTGGTGTAATTCAGATTTCGATTTCCTTCTGGATTTAGCCTTAGAGATCAACCAACAAAGGCACCGTGTAAACTTGTATCACCAAGCCCAAAACATTCTCAACGAGGAAGTACCTGTGATCCCTCTGGCTCACGGAGTGCAGTTCCGCGTTCATGATCGTTCACTAACCGGCTTTAAACAAAGTCCGTTCAATGCCCAACCTTTTGATCAAGTCAGAAGAGAGGTGCACTGATGTTTTGGTATACATTAAGACGTATTAACTTGTTCTTTATCACGCTCGCGATCCTGACGATGGTCGGCTTTTCGTTACTGCGACTCGACCAAACCTCACCGTGGGCGATTCAAGATTTCTGGCCGGGCTGGATAAGCTACGTCACTGAATTGTCGACGCTGAATTTTGGCTTGAGCAAACACGGCACCCCTATCATTGAGGAGCTTGTGGTTGTGTTCCCAGCCACATTAGAACTGTGTTTCTTTGCGTTTGTGTTAGCGCTTTTGATTGGCATCCCTTTTGGGACCATCGCAGGCATGAGACAAGGTAAATTTGTCGACACCACTATCTCGTTCACCTCGATGGCCGGTTACTCAGCACCAATATTCTGGGTCGCACTCTTGATGATCATGGTGTTCTCTCTGCATTTTGAGATGTTCCCTGTTGGCGGTCGATACGATCTACTTTATGAGATTGAACACGTGACAGGCTTTGCGATCATCGATGCCTTTTTTGCTGAAGGTCGCTACCGCGCGCACGCTTTGCAAAGTGTCATCGAGCACATGGCGCTGCCGTGTCTTGTTTTAGCATTGGCACCGACGACTCAGGTTATCCGTTTAATGCGAGCGTCTGTGGCTGAAGTGATGACGCAGAACTACATCCGTGCAGCACGTATTAAAGGTCTATCAACAAGAGAGATCGTGACTCAACACGTATTACGAAATGCGATTCCACCGATTATTCCTAAGGTCGGTGTTCAACTGTCGAGTATGTTAACGCTTGCGATCATTACCGAGTCAATCTTTAACTGGCCGGGGATTGGGCGCTGGTTACTGGACGCTTTATCGAATCAAGATTACGTTTCTATTCAAGCTGGAGTAATAGTGGTGGCAACTCTGGTTTTGACTGCAAATATTCTGTCTGACCTGTTAGGCGCAATGGTCAACCCACTGGTAAGGAAGGAATGGTATGCTAACAAATAACGTCTACCAGGAAGAACAGGTTCCTACCCAGTTTGAGCGTTTCTGGCGTAGCTTCCGCTCTAACAACCTTGCGATGTTTGGCTTGTGGTGTTTGATATTGATCATTCTGGTGACGATCACTTCTCCGTGGTTAGCGCCCCATGATGCACAAGAGCAAACAGGTCATCTTTTAACACCGCCATCTTGGGATCCAGCAGGTACTGTTGAATACTTCTTAGGTACAGACGATCTAGGTCGAGATATTCTTTCTCGCTTGATCATTGGCTCTCAGCTTACCTTTGGCGCTGCGGTCGTGATTACCTTCATTGCGGCTGTCATTGGCTGTCTCATTGGCGTACTTGCGGGCATGACGCGCGGTTTGCTATCAAGTACTCTAAACCACCTGCTTGATACAGTGATGTCGATTCCGTCTCTGCTACTAGCCATCATCTTTGTAGCATTCCTTGGCTTTGGCGAATTCAATATCTTGCTAGCCTTGTGTTTGGCATTGATTCCGCGTTTTATTCGCTCTGTCTACATTGCTGTGCATGCCGAGGTGGAGAAAGACTATATCCTTGCTTCTCGTCTTGATGGTGCGAACGACTTCTACCTGCTGTGGAATTCGATTCTTCCAAATATTCTTACTGTGGTGGCACTAGAAATTACGCTGGCGTTATCGGTCGCAATTCTTGATATTACTGCTTTAGGCTTCCTTGGTCTTGGTGCTCAAGCACCAAGCACCGAATGGGGCTCTATCCTCGGTGATTCTGTAGAACTTATTTATCTCGCACCATGGACAGTAACCCTACCAGGCCTAGCCATTATGTTTGCAGTGATTGTGATTAACCTCGTCGGTGAAGGTGTTCGCCAAGCGCTAAATGCAGGAATCGAATAATGCCGTTACTTGATATTCGACATCTAACCATTGAAATTGAGACCCCTCAAGGGATGGTTAAAGCGGTAGATCGAATGAGTATTACCCTCAATGAAGGAGAAATTCGTGGTTTAGTAGGTGAATCAGGCTCTGGTAAAAGCTTGGTTGCTAAAGCGATCGTTGGTGTTTGTAAAGAAAACTGGAAGGTATCCGCTGACCGTATGCGACTGGGGAATGTTGACCTGCTTCAACTGACACCGAAAGAGCGCAGACGTGTTATTGCTCGTGACATCGCGATGATTTTCCAAGAACCATCGACGTGTCTTGATCCTTCGGAAAAAGTGGGCAATCAACTGCTCGAAGCCATTCCCTCACACGCCTTTGAAGGTCGATGGTGGCAACGATTTAAGTGGCGCAAGAAACAAGCCATCGCTCTATTGCACAAAGTCGGCATCAAAGATCACTCGCGTCTAATGGACAGCTACTCTTATGAGCTTACCGATGGTGAGTGTCAAAAGGTGATGATCGCGATGGCGATTGCTGCCAAGCCGAAAGTCTTGATTGCCGATGAACCTACGAACGACTTGGACCCGATTACCCAGTCTCAGATCTTACGATTATTGAGCCGAATGAATCAGCTCCATAATACGACCATCATCCTGATCGGCCATGACTTAACGACCATCACTCAATGGGCGACTCGAATTACTGTTATGTACTGTGGCCAGTCTGTTGAATCTGCGGATACGCAAAAACTGTTGGATGCCCCAAAGCACCCTTACACTGTGGCTCTGTTGAAAGCAATGCCAGACTTTAACGACTGGATCCCACACAAAGAGAAGCTTCAATCACTGCCAGGGTCGATTCCTCCACTACAGCATCTCCCTATTGGTTGTCGATTAGGTCCACGTTGCCCTTATGCGCAAAGACAGTGTGTGGAAATCCCACATACCAAGCGAATTAAGAACCATAAGTTTAACTGCCACTTCCCTCTGAATATGGAGAAGAAAAAGAAATCATGAGTGCATTATTAGAAGTCAGTGAATTATCCAAAGACTTTACGACTCGCTCTGGTCTTTTCCGTAAAAAAATTCATCAAGCGGTGAAGCCGGTAAGCTTTACGCTTGAAGCAGGCCAAACGATCGGCTTTATTGGTCAGAACGGCTCTGGGAAATCGACGTTAGCAAGAATGCTAGCAGGCATGGTAGAACCGACTGCTGGTGAAATTCGTGTAAACGGTGAAAAGCTTGAACACAAAGACTACTCAACTCGCTGTAAGTTAATTCGCATGATCTTCCAAGATCCCAACACATCGCTTAACCCGCGCATCCAGATTGGTCGTATTCTGGAAGGCCCTTTAAAGCGAAACACCAACATGACGCCAGAAGCTCGTATGCGCCGTGTAAAGGACACACTATTACGTGTAGGCCTTCTACCAGAGCATGCTTATTTCTACCCTCAGATGCTTGCTGCAGGTCAGAAACAAAGGGTTTGTCTAGCTCGTGCCTTGATACTTCAGCCATCAATCATTGTCGCTGACGAAGCTTTGAATGGTCTTGATATGGCAATGCGTTCTCAGATCATCAACCTGTTCTTAGAACTGCAAGAAGAGATGGGCGTATCCTTCGTCTACGTATCTCAACACCTTGGCATTGTTAAACACATCACCGACAAAATCATTGTGATGCACGAAGGCGATGTGGTTGAGAGCGGGGAAACCGATGAAGTATTAACCAACCCAAGCCACCAAATCACCCAAAGACTGGTTGAGAGCCATTTCTCCAAAGCGCCAAATCACTAAGCTGAAAACACACTATGTTGAGTAAGAGGGAAAGTATGTTACGAACCGCTACAATATTTCCCCTCTTGCTTGTTAGTCTCTCGTTAAAAGTGGTAGCTACGCCGCTTACTTGGTTAGATAGAACCTTCATAGAGGCCGCATTTTATAACGTGGCATTGGAACACGAATATTCCTCAGGGCCTAAACCACTCGCCAAATGGCAGCAACCGATCAAAATTTGGATTGACCATCGTGTCGGTGATCAAGAGCTTCATCAAGCCCATAGAGCTGCATACACAGCACTTAGCTCAAGTGACCCAACCCCCATCTCACACGTCAATAAAGAGTCTGAAGCGAACGTTAAGTGGATATACACCAGACAGAGCAAGTAGATTTCGGAATCCAAACGCGTACTCAATATCAAATAGGCGGAGCACTAAAACAGTGCGATTTGCACAGCGGGCTATCGAACTAACACTAAAGGTTAAATTGTGTATGCAAGAATCATTATTCCTGTTGATCAGGCAAGATCAAGAGAAAGGCTTGTCGCCTGTATCGTAAAAGAAGTCACACAAGTTCTTGGGCTACCCAATGATTCAGATACAGCCTACCCTTCCATCTTCAACGATCATACGCCAGAAGATCGACTTTCACCGTTAGATGTGGTGCTACTTCAATTACTCTACGAATCAGAGTTAAAACCTGGAATAACCACAGCACAAGTAAAGCCCATTGTGCGAAAAGTTTTAAAAAGGTACCAAGAGGCGGGTGTACTTAAACGAGCACCAAAGGCAGCACAACAAGCACCTTTGTATCAGTTGATTGGATATTAGTACGTGAGATAGTGGTTGTGTTATTTGGGAAGCGCTTGGGCAGCATGCAGAATAAAAGCGTTGCCTAACAGAAGGCAACGCTAAATTATGATGTAACGAGAAGATTAACGCTTAGCAGCCTGTTTCTTCAGCTCAAAGTCGAATTCATCAGGGAACAGGATAACGCCTTCTTCTTGCTCATTAGGGAATACAACCACAGCAAGTTCATCGTCTTCTAGACCTTTCGTCCAGCGGCTGTGCCATTTATTTAATGAGATAGACTCAGCCTTACACTCAGCCCAGTCACCTGTCGCCCATGACTCAGCAAACTCTTGGTTTGGCCATACAGGAACACAGTCTTCGTCTTCTGTGTTTAGCATTACACAACCGTGCTCATCGGTTAAGATCCATACTTCACGGTTTGCTACGATTTCTTTCACACAGTACTTTAGGCGTTGCTCACCCGTGTACTTATTGATTTCAGCGATTCTTTTATCGTCTAGCTGTGTAGTCATCTTAATTTCCTCCTTTAGTCAGTAACTTTGCGCTTAAAGTTATTTTATGCGGAGTGCTTTTAACTGCAAATATTATCGATGAAGAAAAGTGCTTACTTCAAAGAAAAACGCCTGCTAACTTAGCAGGCGTTTATTATTAAGTGACTTGATTAAACAAGCTCACCTTGTAGCCAAGGCCAGCCTTGCTTCTTACGACTTAATGTATTTTCCATCATGAGCATGCCGTCTTTTTCGTGCTTAACCAATTTCTCAGCCCACTCACCTTTGTAAAGTAGACGAGTTTGAGCAGTCGTGATGTCAGTAAGCATTACAGCAGCGAATGCTAGACCGTCTTTCTCACAACGCTCTTCAAGATCCGCTTCAAGTGCTTCGATCATGCCATCTACTTGCTCAAGAGTTGCAAGTTCAACTTGACCAACAACAACATCGCGACCGTTAAATGGGTAGCCTTTAAGGTCTTTTTCTACTAGCTGTGCAGCAGATAGGCCTTCGATGTTTGTTTTAGCGATTAGAAGTGCTTTGATGAAAGCATCAACGTCGTCTACGCCAGCGATTTCAGCAAGTTCAGCAACCGCGTCTTTATCTTTTTGAGTACAAGTTGGAGATGCGAAACCAACAGTGTCTGAAAGGATTGCAGACATCATTAGCTTAGCGATTTGTTGAGAGATAGCGTGACCTTCAATCTTGAACATGTTGAAAAGTACTGTATTAGTACAACCAACAGGCCAGATCCAAGCTTCCATTGGGTTAACTGTCATCACGTCGCCTAGACGGTGGTGATCGACAATACCTAGGATCTCTGCGTCAGCAACATCGTCTGGTGCTTGTGCTAGATCTGAGTAGTCTACTAGCCAGATTTTCTCACCAGCAACAGAAGTACGAAGTTCTGGCATTTCTGCACCAGCAACTTCAAGAATGTGTTGAGTTTCGCGGTTGATCTCGCCTTGGCGAATTGGTGTCGCTTCCTCGCCACGAGCTTTAAGAAGCTCTGTTGCAACTAACGCACTACAAATACTGTCACTATCAGGGTTTTTGTGACCAACAACTAAAATCATGTTTCTTCCTATTACACTAACAATTACGACTCTACCTATAGAGCCTTTCTTTATTAGCACACTTTACCTTATTTTTTTAGTTTGGTCATGTTTCGTCGATTTTCCCGACCTCAAGAATAGAGAAAAAAACCAAGAATGCAATTGATAATTATTATCATTCGTATATATTAATCATTAGACACCTATTTTTGAGTATCACCTATGGATCGACTAATCTCATTTTTACCAAGCAGTAGCACCGCGAAAACCACTCAGTTTTCACTCTCTTTCAAACGACTACTTTTGCCAATTTCACTTGCCGCTCTTGTCGCAGCACCGGCTACGCGAGAGCTTACGGTAACCACCTTATCTGACGCATTCTGGGCCGTATCTTGTTATGTTGCTCTAACCTTAGCGGTTTACCACTGGCTAGCACTCTACATCAACAAAGACAACGTATTCAGTAAGTTAGTCCATCAATCCCGCTCTAACCAAGTTGTATTTGCCGCCCTTATGGGTGCGCTGCCCGGTTGTGGTGGTGCTATCGTGGTAACCACACAATTTATCTCGGGTAAGCTCGGTTTCGGTGCTGTTGTCGCTGTGTTGGTTTCCACTATGGGCGATGCGGCCTTTCTTCTTATCGCTAGCGAACCGAAAACAGGTCTCGCTATGATGGCGATGGGTGTCATTGTCGGCACGGCTTCAGGTCGAATCATCAACCTATTCCACGCCGATGACTTTTTACGCCCTAAACAAGTTGAGTATAATGAACCTGTTAGAAGCTGTTCATCGCAATCACAAGACAAAGAAACCGTTTCTAAAAAAGCGATCAATTTACAAGGTTACTTGTGGTCAGTATTGATTATCCCAGGCGCTGCGGTTGCCCTACTCGGCTCATTTCAAGTCGATGTCAATCAACTGCTCGCTTTACCGGAGATGTCGATGGAATGGCTTGGCGCTATATTATTGATTAGCTCAATGTTTTTGTGGGGTCTTACTCGTGAGATTAAAGACTACAAATCAGCGGTAAGTGAGGACGAAAAGTGTCTAGGCTCTCACCCACTACAAAAAACAGCGCAGGATACGAACTTCGTTACGGCCTGGGTCGTGGTTGCTTTTCTGTTTTTTGAGTTCGGCTCTGTGATAGCAAATGTTGATTTTGCTTCGCTATTCTCAAACTGGGGAATTATGCTCCCCCTGGCTGGGGTCCTGATGGGTTTGCTACCGGGCTGTGGACCACAATTATTGGTCACTAGCCTTTACCTTTCTGGCGCACTTCCTCTATCAGCTCAGGTAGGCAATGCAATTTCAAATGATGGTGATGCCCTGTTCCCTGCCATTGCGATGGCACCTAAAGCCGCACTAGTCGCAACCTTGTACTCAAGTATACCCGCTTTACTCTGTGCGTACGGTTATTGGTTTATGTTCGAGATTTAAATCTCGCAGCTCGATAGGTTTCTATTAGGTCGGTACTTGGTATCGACCCTTTTACTTTGTCATCCTAATTACCACTTACAGCAACTCTTAGCTATCAACACACTCTAGCCTGGAAGCTTAACTGTCTTTCCTCTATCCATACTCTTCCGGATGCGCTCCAAAGGCGTCTAACCATGAATACTTATACGTAATTGTCAAAATCAAAAAAGCCCCTGTGAGCTTGGCTTACAGGGGCTTTAACTTAAACTTGGCTGCTTAAGTAATTTGTTTAAGATGCATCAATAGGTCCACCAAAAGCAGTAACTGGAGGTGCCTTACCAACAAACTTCTCAAAGTCCACAATACATGTGTGCGCAGAAGTAGCCTGTGCTAGCTCAGAAGAGCCGATATCTTGAGTAAGCGTGTTAGGGTCACCATAAGTACAAATTGCACCTACTTTTTCGTTTAGAGGGCTATACCAAGCACCTTCTTCGATACGGACAACTCCACGTGGGTAGCTGTCAGTAAGGACGGCACCAGCAAGAAGCTGACCACGGTCGTTAAATACACGCACCAAGTCGCCGTCTTTAATACCTTTTGCTTTTGCATCAACTGGGTTGATGTACACAGGCTCACGACCTTGAACAGCGTAAGTAGCACGGAAATCTTCAGATTCACACATCTGAGAGTGCAGACGCTTGTCCGGGTGGCACGATTGTAGCCAGTACGGATGTTTGTCAGAGCCAGGGCCACCGTGTGAACGTTCTGATTTCTCAAACCACATAGGGTGTTCTTGACAGTGTTCGTAACCGTAACGACCGATCTTACGAGAAGTGATCTCGATGAAGCCAGAAGGTGTACCCAGTGGGTTGATTTCTGGGTCTTGGCGAAAGTCAGCGTGACGCACCCAAGGCTTACCTTGACCGAAGTCTAGTACACTCTTCTCCCAGAACTCATTAAACTCTGGCATTTCGAACTTCCCGTCGTTCGCTTTCTTACAATCGTTGTAAAGACTGCGAATCCACTCCATCTCACTCATACCACGAGTGTATTCCTCGCGACGACCAAAGCGTTGAGTAAGTTCGCTCATGATTTGAAAATCAGACTTAGAATGGAACAATGGATCAACCAGGCGATGCATCGCAATCAGACCTTTGCTTGAATAAGATCCGTATACGTCAATATCATTTCGCTCCCACTGCGTACAAGCAGGCAGAACGATATCAGAGAAACGACAAGTTGCTGTCCATGCAAAATCAATAGTGACGACAGTTTGAAGCTTTTGAAACGCTTGCTTCATACGGTTTCGATCTTGGTGATGGTGCCATGGGTTATTTCCTGAAATAACCATCATCTTGAAACCAGGCAGTTTAACTTTACTCCCGTTGTAATTGATCTCTTTGCCAGGTTCTAGCAAACTGTCGACCCATCTTGCAACCGGTATAGTGCGGCTGTAGCCATTAAAGTTACTATTATCCCATTTAGGTTTCATACCTGTATCTAGGTTTCGAGGAAAGCCACCGGGCCCCGCGAAGCCAGTTGAAGGTACACCAATACTTGAGTAGTGATGACCGTAAGAGATGCCACCACCAGGTAGGCCGATTTGACCAACCATTGCTGCCACTACTGCTGCCGCCCAGTATGGCTGCTCACCATGCTCTTGACGTTGGATACACCACCCCATAAGGATCTGTGTACGACCGTTCACTAGCATACGGGCGAATTCACGAATCTTATCCGCTTGCACGCCACAGATAGGTGCAGCCCACTCAGGTGTCTTAACAACTTTATCTTTCGTTTCACCTTCAACGTACTTGATGAAATCTTCGAAACCTAGACAGTAAGTTTCAATGAACTTCTTATCGTACAGGTCTTCGTTGTACAGCACGTGGGCAACAGCAAGCATGAATGCTACGTCTGTTAGCGGGTTAATGTATAAGTGATCGTTCTCTAGGTAACGTTGAGTCTTGTTCTTAACTGGGTCGACAGAAAGAACATTGATCTCGCCTTTCGCTACTTTTTCCTTTAACTGCGCTAGGTAGTTGAAAGATTCGTGAGTTTCACAGTTCCAACCTACTTGTAGGTTTTTCACTGGATCGTTTGCCCAAAGAATGATGTTGTCTGAATTCTCTAGGATTTCAGACCAAGACGTACCTTGTGCATAAACTTCAGTTGAACCAAGTACGTAAGGCATGATGGTTTGACCTGCACCAGTTGAGTAGTCACCTACTTTAGTGATGAAGTTACCGTGCATACCTACAGCACGTTGCATGTGTGCAGTACAGTTGTTGAACGCACCAGTTTGGTTCCAACCAGTTTGACCTGCGTGTAAAGCCCATGGACCGTATTCTTTCTGAACACGCTCTAGCTCACGGTAAAACAGGTCTAGAGCCTCATCCCAAGTTACACGGATGAAACGGTTGTTACCGCGCGTCTCAGCGCTGTATTTGTGTTTCTTCAGCCAATCTAGACGAACCATTGGGTAACGAACACGTGATGGGCTGTAAATGATGCCCTTGATGCCATTCAACATTTCTGTTGGGTTCTGGTCTAGTTCTAGCGGTTTGATCTCTTGAACTTTACCCGCATAGATGTGGGCGCGGAACGCGCCCCAGTGTGACCCTGTTACTTTCCAAGTACCTGTAGACTCTGCTGCGTTTGCGGATGCTGAAGCCAATAAGCTTGGACCGATAACTGACGCTGCACTTGTGGTTGCTACACCTTTAAGAAAACTTCTTCGTGTAATAGCCATTTATTTTTACTCCAATCCGACGCTTATTAGTGGTGACCTTCAGCATAATCTGAAGAGTGTTTCTGTAGGTACTTCAAGATCAGTGCTTCACTATCTGTATCTAGGTTAACAAACGCTAGCATACCGTCGAACATACCTGGCCATGTGTTCGCATCGAAGTGCGCTTCAGCTGGTTGTGTGTGACATACAGAACAGTTAGTTTTATAAGCTTCTTTCGATTTTTCCCATACAGGGTTGATGTCATTCAGCATAGATTCTTTCTTGATCCATACTGTCGCAGCTACTTTCTCCCAAGGAAGACCAGTTAGCTCATCAACTTTCTTCTCACCAGTCGTAACAACGTTTGCGTCTGTTGATGCTTCTTTCATTAAAGATGCTACTGCGATGTTTTTACCGAAGTCTTCTTGAATTACACGACCGAAGCCTTTCGCTTTACGCCAGCCGTCGATTTCAATTTCAACGTAGTCGCCTTTGTCTTCAAGAACTTTTACAGTTGATGCTGGGTTAAGTAAACCCGCTTCTTTAGAACCTTTGTCATCAAAGTAGATTGGCAAGTGACGAACACTTACTAGTTGCTGACCTACACCGTAATCAGTGTTTGAGGTCATACCTTCAAGATCACCAACAATACCACCAATGCTATCCATGCCCGCAGGTAAATGGTGGGCGATACCTTTATGACAATCAACACAACTCTGATCTTTCTCTGCTGCTTGTTTCATCTGAATTCGAGCCGTTGGGGACATCTGGTTAAAATCCATCGAGTCATAGTTATGACAGTTTTTACACTCTAAAGATTTATTCGCCGAGAAGCGGTCCCACTCGTGCTTGGCAAGCTCAATGCGGCGTTCCTCGAAAACACCCGGTTCACCATAGTTACCAAATACCTGTGCAAACACTTCTTTTGAAGCTTGCATTTTACGGGCAATCTTATCAGTCCAATTATGAGGTACGTGACAATCAGGGCAAGTAGCTCGAACCCCCGAGTGGTTTTTCCAGTGAACCGTTTCCTGCAGTTCAACGTATACGTTATCACGCATGGTGTGACAGCTGATGCAGAACTTTTCAGTGTTTGTAGCTTCTAGGGCTGTATTAAAACCACCCCAGAAAATAACACCAGCTATAAATCCACCCATGGTAAGCACACCAAGGCTAATGTGGACGGCTGGGCGAGACATAGTTCGCCACAGTTTAATGATTAACGATTTCATTTTTTACTCTCTTAAACTTTTAAATGCTAACGAGGCTTGATAGGAGTTAAACGCCATGCGCACCAGGAGGACCGAAGAAAAATACCTGAAGTGCCCAGACGATAAACCCATACCCACCTACAAACGCTACACTCAATACTGGAAAGAGAACTACCGCGATAAAGAGGAATGACTTCCACTCTAGCGAGCGTTTTTCGCCCGCTTCAACTTTTTTAACATCACTCATACACTGTGCCTATTTTGTATTTAGTAATTCCGATTAACCCGTTTGCGGAGCTAATTTACTGGGAACATTTTCTTAGCTACCTACTCACGAATATTAAACCATACACAAAGTGTGGTTCAACGAAATCCATACTTTAATTGTTGTTAATCAATACTTTTTTGAGTTCATCCAGTTTTGTTTTCAGTTAAAGAAACATATTAAAAAGCATTAACAAATATGAAGAATTAAGTACATTTCAAAAGCATCAAACGCTAACACTTATGAAACTGTGCTGTAACCAAATTTAACGTTCTACTTACTAAGTAGTAGCTAACAATACCTAAAATAACCAATATTTTGGGCTGTAATTTTTAAAGCTATTGCGTAACAATTGAAGAAAAAACTGGCATACTGAAATTCATCATTTGGCACTTTCAGATATGATGTGTGTCCAATAAAAAGGAAGCACTATGCAAGACGTTATCGACATATCTTGGTGGCAGTTACTGCTGTTTAGCTCACTTCTCCTCTTACCAATCACCATTAATCACAAACTGAAATTAGGTCTAGGCAAAGAGGCTTCTATTAGTATTGTGCGTATGGCTGTACAGCTCTTTCTGGTAGGGCTTTATTTAGAGTACCTATTTACTCTAAATAGCTTATGGGTCAACTTACTGTGGTTATTTGCCATGATAGTCGTCGGAGCAAGTTCGATTGTCGAAAAATCCAAGCTACCTAAAAAGCTGCTACTTGGCCCAGTTGCTGTTGGTCTTGCTGTAACGTGCGTACCCATTGTTTTGTTTATCTGCTTCTTTATCATCAAGCCGACACCCTTGTTTAGTGCACAATACCTTACCCCCATTGCAGGGATGCTATTAGGTAATAGTTTAGGCAGTAATATAGTGGCATTACAGAACTTGTTTGGCGCTTTCGAAACACAGAAATCAGAATATGAAGCAGCTATAGCCCTAGGAGCCACACCGAGTTACGCAGCCGCACCATTTGTACGCAACGCAATAGGGAAAGCGATGTCACCAATTATGGCGTCGATGGCCACTACAGGCTTAGTCACGCTCCCAGGAATGATGACTGGTCAGATTCTAGGTGGGGCTTCACCAATGATCGCTATTAAATATCAACTGATGATCATGCTGGCTATTTTTGTCATGATGAGTTGCTCTTTGGCGCTTGCGTTACACCTATCTTTGAAGACATCACTGACCAAAGAAGGTCGAGTTCTTGCACAAAATCAGGCTTCTAAATAACCGCTCCCCTACCTTGAGCTCTGGTTACTCACTGAATTTGAGACAGGTTATCCACAGAAACTGTGGATAACCAAATCAATATAGATCCTTTGTTATTCAGTTCACCCTCCCAAAAGATCATTACCTTTGATCCGTGGTTAATTTCAACGACATATACACATCTATAAATCGTAGTTACGAAGCCTTCTGCTATTCAAGAAAGAACCCTATGGCATGGTTTTCCACACATAAAAAAGGCCTGCGATGCAGGCCGTCTTTTTAGTGTCACAGTCAGTTCGGCGCAATCACCGAATTTGAATCAGTCACGCAGATAAATCATCCAATACCACATGCCGACAAAGATACCACCACCGATGATATTACCTAGAGTCACAGGCAGAAGGTTATTGGTCAGAAAGTCCATCATGTTAAGGTCAACATAGTCCGCAAGGTTAGCACCAGTCATAGTCCAGAACTCAGCAGGAGCGAACGTCTTAATACCAACAGCAAGCGGTACTTGGAACATATTCGCAATACAGTGCTCAAAGCCTGATGATACAAACATCGCAACTGGCAAAATCATTACCGCGATTTTATCAGTCAGCGTGCGCCCGCTGAAGGTCATCCACACTGCAATACAAACCAACACGTTACACATGATGCCTAGTGCGACAGCTTGGATAAAATCGTGATGCATCTTATGTTGAGAAATCGCCATCGCGTTCAAACCAACTTGCCCATGATCAAACATGTATTGCTTAGTCAATAGCATACAAGTTACGAGCAATAGTGCCCCAATCAGGTTACCAACATAAACCGTCACCCAGTTCTTAATCAGTGTTTTCCAAGTGATTTTACCACTTGCACGAGCCACCAAAGTAAGTACTGAACTTGTAAACAGTTCACCACCAGTGACAACAACAAGAATTAAGCCCAAGCTAAATGCTAGACCACCCAATAGGCGAGTGATACCCCATGGCAAATCGCCAGCACCGGTAGTAACGATAGTGTAAAACACAAACGCAATTCCGATATGAATACCAGCTGAAATCGCTAGTAGAAAAGATTTGATTGGATCTTTAGTTGCTTTACCTACGCCAATATCTGCAGCGCGCTCTGCCATTTGTGGCGGTAATAATGAGTCGAATTGGTTTAGATTCATGATGATTTACATTTTGAAACATGTCGTCGGGAGCGCGATAATCCTCTCTTTCATTTCTGAATTCAAGAGCTATTTTTGACTCAAATTCCGCTCAACAACCAAAAATATGCAAAACTCACAATAATATTGAAATTTCATACGACTTTAGTAGTAAAAGCAAAATTGTGATGAATGAAAACCTGTTACCAACAAAAACAAAACACCCATAAATATCAACCAGTTACGACAAACCAATAAACATATCGTACACTAAAAACGTATTTTTAGGGCTTTTGCATCCCGATTTTGACATAGATCAACAGAACGTAAAAAAGCGCTCTCAGGCGCTTTTAACTCAGTCGCAGATTAAGAGATTAGTTGTCCTAAACCGACGGGTCAACCACTTCATCTGATACCGATTCTAACCTGGTATCTTCAAGCTCTGATTCAGTGTTAGTGGGCATCAGTTCAGAATCACTTTCATTAGCAACCTTCCCGCCTGGAGTCTTCAAACTATCCACTAGCTCTTCCAAGCTCTTAATATGTGCCTCACTCTTCGCTACTTGTTCGTCTAGAAGTTGACTACGTTTTGTTGCCTCAGACAATTGTTGCGCCTGTAGCTGGTTTTCTCTTTCTAACTGCGCGAGCTGCCCAGTTAAAGATTCAATCTCAGATTTAAGCATGGCTGTCATATCTGAGCTTTTAAGCTCATTGATACTTGAAACAATCTTCTGAGACTGAAGACGCAGTACTACGTCACGATAATCTTCTTCATTGATCGCCTGTGAGATGCTTAATAACTGATTCTCAGCATTCAGCACCGATTGTTCGAACTTGTCCCCTTTAACACTCGCAAGTACTTTTACTTCATGAGCAACGCTTCGTACGTGGTCCAACTCAAACTCTGCGGCTTTTGCTGCGTCTTCGATAATGGACTTTTCACGAGGGCTCGCTTTGACCTGATTCTCAGCTAATGCAATTTGTGCAGCGGCCTTAGCAAAGGTCAACGGTACAACATCATCAAAGTCTTCATCTTCTAAATACTCTAATTCGTCTTTGAGCGGTTCGATATATTTCTTGTGTGCGACTTTCACTTCCAACAAGCGTGCATTATTAAGGAACTCAACTTGAGCTTCTTGAGCGTCCTCTAGTTCATCGACTAACACATACTCAAATAGCTCGCTGTATTCTGAATACAATCGTTTGTAACTCGAAGCGAACATAGTGTCAGCACCAAGATCTTTGAGGTACGCCATTTGCACGATCGAATCGGCAAGTACCCTATCCGCCTTTTCCTTAAGTACGAGAATCGCATCATAGTTTGATTTGATTAACGCGATCTTCTCATCGAAGGCTTCAGCATAAGTTAAGCTCGAGAAGATTGAATAACTCTTAGTAAGACGCGTCTCGTCTTTGAGTAAATCGGCATAAATACTTTTCGCGTCTTCCCATGCATCGAGCAGTTCATTGTAATTCTCTGGAGCATAAATAGACAATTGAGTGTGGTCTTCCAACTTTGACTGCCACTCTGTATAGACACCTTGTACAGAATGAAACGAACGGATCTCTACTGCAGATTCATTGTTGTTTGTGGTTTGACTTGCGTCTGTATGCTCTGAGGGTGTGCTTTGACAACCTGAGATTGCAAATAGCATACTAATTACTAACGCTAATTTGTTCGCTCTCACCTGATGCATTTCCTTTTTTGTACCATATTAGCCGAATGCAATATATTTCTAGTCACACAATATATTACAACCACTTAGCAATAAACATCATTCGCCATTTAAGTGGGCACAAATTGCTCAATGCACCCAAAATAAGTTCACCATACGACAATTAATCATTCACTTTGGTATCAGTTATCAAATCTATTTATTTGCTGTTGTCTGAGCCGAGAATGCGCACTAAGGTGAAGGTAGAGAACGTTATGAATATATAGGTTAATTATGAAGTACACCGCTGAACATATTGCTGATTTAAACCTCCTTCTTCAATTTGATGTAAGTAGCGCGGCTACAGGTATTAAAGTTCATCAAGAGGCTAGCCAAGAAACTCAAGACGCTGTTAAGCGCCTGTTCGAAAAGAACCTTTGTACTCAACCAGACGGCGGTTACCTGACCGATGAAGGTATTGAGATGGCAGAGCGTGCAGACAAGCTACTTCGCGTACTTAAATAAAACGCGACGGTTATAGTAAAAACTCCACTCGCTTCGGCCGTGGAGTTTTTTCATTTTTGACCAAAGGTTTGTTAGGCTTATTAAATCCATAGCTTGTCTTTGTGAGGAACAGATGGCTTCTATATTTATTGTTGGTGCTGGATGGGTAGGCGCACCTTTATCTGAACACCTAGAGAGACATAGTAACCGCGTCGTCGTCACTAAAACGACCCAAGCAGGTGCAGATACGATCAGTAGTGAACGTATTCCCTGCGAAGTATTCAGCTTTGATTCGTCAAACCCAGAGCAAACCGTTGGAAAACTCTATTCTTTATTTCTCGAACACAATTCCGAGATCGTGATTGGTAGCTTCCCCCCTGGTTTTAGAAAAGGCGCAGGAAAAGAGTATGCCGATTATTGGCTGCTACTTACGAAAGCTTGTCAGCAAGCCAATATTAAGAAACTGATTATGGTCAGTTCAACAACGGTGTATCCAACCAAGCCAGGTATCTTATACGAGCAGGATGCATCACTTGCGCTTGCGAACGCTGACAGCGATGACGCTTGCACATTCTCCGATAACGCGCGAATTATGCTTCAAGCTGAACATTCAGTGATGGATTCTGATATTGATTACACCATTCTTCGCTTTAGTGGATTAATTGGTCCAAATCGCCACCCATCGCGCTTTGCCAGTAAACTAAAACAAGTGAGCAACCAAGCCCCTGCGAATATGCTGCACCTTGATGACGCCATTGGCGCGGTTTATTTTGCGATTAACCACCTACATAACGAAATCGCAAATGTGACGACACCAAACACGGTAAGCAAAGCTGAGTTCTACGCTGCCGCTTTAAAAAGCGCCAACAGTAATGAGCCACTCCCACCTGTCGTTAATGAACCAGATAAACTGATTTCTTCGAAAAAGATCCTCGCTTTAGGTTATTCATTTAAATTTGAATCCACATTGGACGCTCTTCATGACTAAGCAATCCCCAAAGAATCTTCACCGCTCAATCGATACCCTTTGGAATTTCATGTCGATGGGGCACAAGGTTGAGCCCTCAGATTGTATTTTTGTATTGTGCAGTAACGACACTCGCGTTGCTGAATATGCAGCGGAGCTCTACCAACAGAATGTCGCACCTTATATCGTGTTTTCTGGAGGCGTCGGACGATTTACTGAAGGCAGTTTTGAACGCTCAGAAGCAGAAACCTTTGCAGCCATTGCTAGAGACTGTGGTGTGCCTGATTCTGATATCGTCATCGAAAAACACGCGACAAATACTGGAGAAAATGTCCGTTTCACACACGAGCGACTTACTGAGTTAGGATTATCTCCTAAAAAACTGACCTTAGTGCAGAAGCCCTTTATGGAGAAAAGAACCTACGCGACCTTCAGTAAACAATGGCCTGAAGAGACAACGCAAATAACCGTAACCTCCAAATGGCAGGAATGGGTCGATTACTTTAATGAGGAGTTGCCATTAGACATGGTGCTAGGCGCGTTGGTAGCGGATTTTGAACGCATCAAATCGTACCCCGCTAAAGGTTTTCAGATTGAAATGCCTATCCCTGAGGAAGTGGATAACGCCTATCAAGCGATTAAGAAGCTCGGCTTTGAATAGATCGCGACAACCAATAAGAAAACAAGAACGGTGACACTAAGCCACCGTTTCTTTTTTATCACTTTGCCTTTCAGCTATTGCCACAGGATTTAAGACGTGTTTATTTACCAAGCGCCTCTTTGTAGTGAAGACGACAAACAGACACGTATTTGTCGTTGCCACCAATTGCAACTTGATCACCTTCCGCGATCGCGACACCGTGCTCATCAGTACGAATTACCATGTTAGCTTTACGCCCACAGTGACAGATAGTTTTAAGCTCAACCAGTTTATCAGCCCAAGACAGCAAGTAACGGCTGCCTTCAAATAACTCACCTAGGAAGTCGGTACGTAAACCGTAGCACAGTACAGGAATATGCAGTTTATCAACCACTTCAGTTAACTGATATACCTGCTCTTTCGACAAGAACTGACACTCATCAATCAGTACACAGTGACGCTTTTCTTGCTCGTTCAGCTCGTTAATCGCCTCGAAAAGATTCGTGTCATTCTTAAAAAGCTGCGCTTCAGATTGCAGACCAATTCGAGAACTCACTTTACCAATACCGTAGCGATCATCGAGTGCTGCTGTAAAAATAACTGGCGTCATGCCGCGCTCTTGGTAGTTGAATGAAGATTGAAGAAGCGTTGTCGACTTACCCGCATTCATTGCTGAGTAATAAAAATACATCTGAGCCACAGAAATATTCCTGTTTAATAAAGTTGAATATTGAAAAGATGAAATTCGAGAATTTTTGCTAGAAAAAAGGGCTGAAAATCAGCCCTTTTTAATAAGATTTACTTGCGACGCCAAGTCGTACCTTCTGGGCCGTCTTCCAGAACAATACCTAATTCGTTTAACTTATCACGTGCAAGGTCGGCATTTGCCCAATCCTTAGAAGCACGAGAATCGTTACGCAATTTGATCAGCGCTTCGATTTCAGCCACTTCGTCATCGTTACCTGCAGCATCACCTTGTAAGAAAGCTTCTGGATCTTGGTGAAGAATACCGATGATATCCGCAAGCTCACGCATCAATGCACCAAGTCCACTCGCTTTTTCAATACTTTCTGTCTTGATACGGTTGATTTCACGCGCCATTTCAAACAGCACTGAGTAAGCTTCTGGCGTATTGAAGTCATCGTTCATCGCTGCGGTAAAACGTGAAACGTACTCTTCACCACCAGCGGGTGCTGCAGTAAGATCTAGACCACGAAGTGATGTGTACAGACGCTCAAGTGATGCACGAGCTTGGTTTAAGTTGTCTTCGCTGTAGTTAAGTTGGCTACGGTAGTGACCAGACATTAGGAAGTAACGAACCGTTTCCGCATCGTAGTGTGCCAGGACATCACGGATAGTAAAGAAGTTACCTAGAGACTTAGACATCTTCTCTCTGTCTACCATCACCATGCCACTGTGCATCCATGTGTTTACATAGTCAGTACCGTGTGCACAGCAAGATTGCGCGATTTCGTTTTCGTGGTGTGGGAACTGCAGATCCGAACCGCCACCGTGGATATCGAAGTGATTACCAAGAATAGAGGAGTTCATTGCTGAACATTCAATGTGCCAACCTGGACGACCTGGGCCCCATGGTGATTCCCATGTTGGTTCACCCGGCTTAGACATCTTCCAAACCACGAAATCTAACGGGCTACGTTTTGCAGAGTCAACATCAACACGAGCACCAGCTTGTAGCTGATCTAGGTCTTGCTTAGAAAGCTTGCCGTATTCGTCAAACTTCTTAACTTCGAACATTACATCGCCGTTGCTTGCAACATAAGCAAAACCACGTTCAATCAGCTTTTCTACAAGCTCAATGATTTCAGTAATGAATTCCGTTGCACGAGGCTCAACGTCTGGACGCTTCATGTTCAACGCATCGAAGTCAGCGTGCATTTCACCGATTAAGCGCTCAGTCAGAGAATCGCATGACTCACCGTTTTCGCTCGCACGCTTGATGATTTTGTCATCGATATCTGTGATGTTACGAACAAACGTTAGGTCGTAACCTAAGTAGCGCAGGTAACGAGTTACAACGTCGAAAGAAACGAACGTACGGCCATGACCAATATGACAGAGATCGTATATGGTTACCCCACAGACATACATGCCGACTTTGCCAGCTGTAATTGGTTTGAATTCCTCTTTCTGTCTTGTGAGCGTGTTATATATCTTTAGCATGATCTCTATCTATTTTATGGATTAATCAAAATAAGCTCGCAGTATAACAAGTCATACCTTAATAGGTAATACCTTTCACCATCAAATCAGCTAAACTCCTTGCTATCTATTGACGATTTCGTATTTTGAAACTCAATCAAACTAGGCTAGAATCGCCTTTCATATTAAAAAAACAGTAAGGTAACAATCATGATCATCCTTCACACAAATTTTGGTGACATCAAAGTTCAACTAAACGAAGAAAAAGCACCAGAAACAAGCGCAAACTTCCTACAGTATTGCCGTGACGGTTTCTACGACAACACACTATTCCACCGTGTTATCGATGGTTTCATGATTCAAGGCGGCGGCATGACTTCTGGCCTTAAAGAAAAAGCAACTCGCGCGACTATCAAGAACGAAGCAAACAATGGTCTAGCAAACAAAGTTGGTACGCTAGCAATGGCTCGCACTATGGAACCGCACTCAGCGAGCTCTCAATTCTTCATCAACGTAAACGACAACTCTTTCCTTAACTTCCGCAGCGAAAGCCTAGACGGTTGGGGTTACTGTGTATTCGCAGAAGTTGTAGAAGGCATGGACGTAGTAAACAAGATCAAAGGTGTTAGCACTGGTTCTATGGGTATGCACCAAGACGTACCACTAGAAGAAGTGATCATCACTGGTACTACAATCGAAGCTTAATTACTTGCTTTCGATTCGCATTCACCATTGATACAATCAATAATTAGGATAAGGGAGCACTCGCTCCCTTTTTTTAAAACTGTATGAAAACATATTTTATATCAGACCTTCACCTTGCTCCGTCACGACAAGACATCACGGACTGCTTCCTAACCTTCATGAAAAATGAAGCGGTAGAAGCGGATGCACTCTACGTATTGGGTGATCTGTTTGAGTTCTGGATTGGTGACGACGATAAAAGTGAATTCGCCAATTCTATTCGCCAAGCATTTATCGATTTGGTGAAAGCTGGTGTCCCTTGTTACTTCACGCAAGGTAACCGTGACTTTTTGGTTGGGAAAAGATTTGCCAAGCAGACTGGTGTGAAGCTTCTAGACGAAGTGACGACTATCGATATCTACGGGCAAAAAGCCGTGGTACTGCATGGTGACACTCTATGTACTGAAGACGTAAAGTACCTCGCTTTCCGTGAGAAAGTACATCAACCTTGGCTACAGTGGGTCTTCAACAGAATTCCATTCTTTATTAAAAAGAAAATAGTGTCAAAAGTTCAGTCTGATATTAAAGATGATAAGCAGACTAAGTCGCTAGAAATCATGGATGTGACACAGCAAGAGGTCGAAAACGTGATGGAGAAAAACAATGTTGACCTCATGATCCACGGCCATACCCATCGTCCAAACATCCACACTTTTGATGCTAACAATTGCACTAAAACTCGTATTGTACTTGGTGATTGGTATACACAAGGCTCTGTATTGGTGTTTACTCCGCAAAGTTTTGAACTACAGAATCGAGCGTTTAGCAATAGCTTTCAACAACAGCCTTAAACTTTCAATTTGATTATTATAGTGGGTCAGACTTTCTTAGATTGTGTATGGTAATTTCTAGTGAATTAGCTATTATCTCTTCATCTTAAATAAACCGAACACAGTACCAAGTTGAAATATTCATACGTAGCGCGTCAACCAATACTCGATGCAGACAAGAAAACCATAGGTTACGAGTTGCTATTCAGGGATGGTCCTAAAAACACTTTCCCTGAAGTAGAACCGGAACTCGCTACTAGTCGTTTGCTATCTGACCACTTCTTATCGACTCACTACAACACATTGGGTGATAAGTTTGGTTTCGTTAACTTCCCTTATGCAAGCCTAATCAACTTAGTCCCTACTCTGTTCCCCAAAGAAAGCTTAGTCGTTGAAGTTCTAGAAGACTGCGAACCAACTGACGAGTTACTTGAGGCGATCAAGGCCATCTATGATGCTGGTTACACTATTGCATTAGATGACTTTGTGCCAAGTAAAGCTTGGAAGCGTTTCCTACCTTACGTATCGATTATCAAATTCGATATTCGTTTAGTCTCTATTGAAAAAGCTTCGATGTTCATGAACTCATTGAAAGGGTTAGATATTAAGTTTCTTGCTGAAAAAGTAGAGACTTATGAGGAATATCAAGAAGCAAATAGAGTGGGTTTCAGCTACTTCCAAGGCTACTTTTTTAGCAAGCCAGAGATGATTCAAACTCGAGCACTCAATCCTGCTTTTTTAACTATCGTGCAACTGTTGAAAGAGATCGCCATCGATCCTATTGATTTTGGCGAAGTAGAACGCCTGATCACCTTAGATGTTACGCTTTCATATAAGCTGCTTACCTACGTGAACTCGGCAGGTGGCTCAGCAACGACCATCCGCTCTTTCCGACAAGCATTAGTTTACCTAGGAGAGCAGAAGCTGCGTAAATTTGTTTCTCTTGTGGCGATTGCGTCTGCGAAGGAGGACAAACCTGACTCACTTTACGGCTTAGCTGTCATTCGCGCTCGCCAGTGTGAACTGTTAGTCGAAAAGATGAACGTTAAAGTGGAGCCAGGACAAGCTTTCTTAACCGGTATGTTCTCGTTATTAGATTCATTGTTCGATCAACCGTTAAAACAGGTTCTGGATTCTGTGCCAATTGACGAAGAGATAAAACAAGCACTAATACAGCGCAAAGGTGTATTAGGTGCGGTCTTAGCCATGGTTGTTGCTTACGAACAAGCTCGATGGGAAGAAGCGACCCGCATTCGTAAACTCCTCAAACTCAGTGAAGCTCAACTCGGCCTCGCCTATGACGAAGCGACAGCTTGGGCGCAAGATTTGTTAGCTCCTGCTTAATCAACCATTGGCTTGCTAGAAACGTCCTCTTTAGTGGACCTTAATTTCTTGTTAAACTCCAACGCATTCATTTATGGCCTCTTACTCAGAGGCCATTTTTACAGGATCTGATTATGTCTTTATGCCCATGTGGTAGCAACAATACTTACCCTCAGTGCTGTGAATCAGCACACCTTGCTCACAGTTCAGTTGAAACCCCAGAGCAGTTGATGCGCTCGCGTTATTCCGCGCATGTTTTAGGGTTGGTCGATTATGTAGTTGCTACCTACCATCCTAGCTGCAATGCTGAAGCACAAAGAGAAGGCATTGCTGATTCGATCAACAGTGATTGGGCAGGCTTAGAAGTTATCGACACTGCTGCTGGTTCCCACGAAAACGAGGGCTATGTTGAATTTAAAGCCTATTTTAATGAAGATGGCTCGCAATACTGTATGCAAGAACGCTCTCGTTTCGTTCATGAAAACGGCCTTTGGTTCTATATCGATGGTGAGTTTCCAGAACAGAGCCAACCTGAGCCTGATATTGACCCTCGCCTAAACCAAACCGTAGAGAGCTTTAAGATCGGCCGCAATGACCCGTGTATTTGCGGCAGCGGTAAGAAATACAAGAAGTGCTGCGGCTAACTCGTACGCATAGGAAGTCAGATTATAAGAAGAGATTCCTGATGTCGCTTAGGATTCTCGGAATGATGAGGCCTAAATGTGAAAGAGACACACAGGATAGAACACTAAAAAAGCCCCGTAAACATAGTTGTTTACGGGGCCTTAGCTTATCTAGATGTATCTGAAAGATAGCTTACTTATGACGCTCTTTTAGCTTATTCACCACATCGTTCATCGATAAGCCTTGGTCTTGAAGGAGCACCATCAAGTGGTAAATCAAATCTGCAGATTCACACTCTAATTCCGCCTTATCACCCGACGTCGCCGCAAGCGCGACTTCAACGCCTTCTTCGCCCACTTTTTGCGATATACGCTTGGTGCCACGGGCATATAAGCTGGCAGTGTAAGAAGAGTCAGGATCTGCGTCCTTGCGGGCAGCCAGTAACTGCTCAAGTTGATGAAGCCACACCATCTGAGACTCTTCCTGTGGATCAGAATCCCAGCATGTTGTCGTACCCAAGTGACACGTAGGACCAATTGGGTTCACTTTGACTAGCAAGGTATCGTTGTCGCAGTCCAGTGACATATTCACCAGTTGCAGAACATTTCCTGACGTCTCACCTTTAGTCCAAAGGCGCTCTTTAGTACGAGAGAAGAAGGTCACTTGACCTGTTTCGCCCGTCTTTGCTAACGCATCTTGGTTCATGTAACCCATCATCAGCACTTGGCTTGACTGGAAATCTTGTACAATCGCAGGAACGAGACCGTCGACTTTATCCCAATTGATACGTTCAGCTAGCGTATTTACTTCTGTCGATGCAAAACTCATAGACGCACCTCTACACCTTGTTGTTTTAGATACTGCTTTAATTCACCAATATTGATGACTTGTTTGTGGAATACCGAAGCCGCAAGCGCTCCATCCACATTAGTTTTGTTGTAAGCTTCTTCGAAGTGCTCCATTGCACCTGCGCCACCCGAAGCAATCAATGGTACGTTAGATACTTCACGCACCATGTTGAGCTGTTCAAGGTCATAGCCGTTGCGAACGCCATCTTGGTTCATCATGTTCAACACAATTTCACCAGCACCACGTTTTTGTACTTCCTGTACCCAATCTTTGGTCTCCCATTTAGTTGCTTTAGTACGCGCTTCATCACCAGTGAATTGGTAAACCTGGTACTTACCGGTTTCTTTATCAAAGTATGAGTCGATGCCAACAACGATACACTGCACACCAAACTTATCAGCTAGGTCAGTGATCAATTGAGGGTTAGCCAATGCTGGCGAGTTAATGGATACTTTGTCAGCTCCAAACTCTAGAATACGCGCTGCATCTTCAGCCGACTTAATACCACCAGCGACACAAAAAGGAATATCAATCACCTCTGCAACACGCTTTACCCAACTCTTATCAACAACACGGCCATCACTTGATGCCGTGATATCGTAAAATACCAATTCATCCGCGCCCTCTTCTGCATAGCGCTGTGCTAGAGGAACGATATCGCCAATGATTTCGTGGTTACGGAACTGAACGCCCTTAACCACTTGTCCGTCACGGACATCCAAACAAGGGATTATTCGCTTTGCCAGCATGCAAATGCCTCCTCTGCGGTGAACTTACCATCAAGTAGCGCACGACCCACAATCACACCAGCCACACCGCTACCTTTTAGAGCTTCGATGTCTGCTAGGCTGCCTATACCGCCCGATGATTGGAACTGAACCTTCGGGTACTGCTTACAAAGATCCACGTAAAGCTCAACGTTTGATCCTTCTAGCGTGCCATCACGAGAGATATCAGTACATAGAACGTGCTGAAGGCCAACGGTCAAGTAGTCTTCAATCAGCGCTTCAATGGTCATACCTGAATCTTCCTGCCAACCTGAAATCGCAACTTTGCGAGTACCGTTTTCGTCAATGTTGATATCCAGAGCAATAACAATTTTTTCAGCACCGTACTTTTCCATCCAACCTTTAACAAGCTCTGGCTTCTTAACTGCCGTTGAACCAACAACAACACGTTGTGCTCCAGCTTCCAGTAGATCAATCACATCTTGCTCATTACGCACACCGCCGCCAATTTGAATGTTAGCCGGCGTGCTATCAAGTAGCTTAGCGATCAGGTCTAACTGGCGAGCTGTCGTGTCTTTTGCACCTGTTAAATCAACAAGGTGCAACCAGCCAGCACCAGCTTGGTGATATAGGTTGAACTGCTCTGCTGGTTCTACTTTATATTCTGTTACTTGACCGTAGTCCCCTTGAAATAAGCGAACTACTTGGCCTTCAATTAAATCTAATGCGGGAATAATCATTTACATTCCTTATATGGCAACGTTAACCGCTGCCTAATCCTTATTACAATTCCAAGAAGTTCTGAATCAATTTAGAACCAGCTTTTGATGAACGTTCTGGGTGGAACTGAACACCATAATAGTTACCGCTTTGCACCGCTGCGGTAAACGGATTACCGTAATCACACTGTGCGATGGTGTAGTCACCTACTGGCATTGCGAAGCTGTGAACAAAGTAAAAGTATTCGCCCTCTTCAATGTCTTTGAATAGAGGATGATTAGGTGTTGCAGTGACTGTATTCCAACCCATGTGTGGCAGTGGTAAATCGCCCGTATCCAGAAGACGAACTTCCCCCTCGCACAAGCCTAAACACTCAACTAGCTCGTCGGCCTTTTGACCTTTTTCTTGAGATAACCTCCCAAGAAGCTGCATGCCTAAACAAATACCAAGCAGAGGCTTCTCTACTTGCTTTACAAGAGCGACAAGATCGCGCTCTTGTAAGTTTTTCATTGCTTCACTTGCTGTACCTACACCAGGTAGAAATAGCTTGTCGGCTGCAAGAACCACTTCTGGTTCTTTTGAAATTTCAACAGTGTACCCCAGACGTTCAATCGCAAATTTAACCGATGAGACGTTGGCACAACCAGTATCAATAATAACTACTTTCTGCTCTTTCATACCGATTCCTTACAGAACGCCTTTGCTGCTTGGTAACTCGTTACCTTCAACTTTAATTGCTTGGCGCAGAGTACGACCAAATGCTTTGAATAGGCTCTCAATAATGTGGTGATCGTTATTGCCAGCAGAAGAAAGGTGTAGCGTACAAGCTAGCGTGTCAGTTAGAGAACGGAAGAAGTGAACCACCATTTCCGTTGACAGATCACCCACTTGCTCACGACTAAACTCTGCATCAAACTTCAGGTATGGACGGCCAGAAAGGTCTAACGCACACTGAGCTAAACACTCATCCATAGGCAAGCTAAAACCAAAACGGCCAATGCCACGCTTGTCGCCTAGCGCATCTTTCAGGGCCTGGCCTAACGCTAGTGCTGTGTCTTCTACTGTGTGGTGATCGTCAATGTGCAGATCACCTTTCACAGTCAGGTTCATTTGGAAACCACCGTGCGTTGCAATTTGATCAAGCATATGGTCGAAGAAACCCATGCCAGTGTCTATCTTGTTACCACCCGTTTCATCAAGGTTTACCGCTACCTTAATGTCCGTTTCTTTCGTTGTTCGAACCACTTCAGCAACACGAGCGTTAACCGTTAAGTCTTTAACAATCTGTGGCCAGTTAAGTGTGCCTTCTGTTTCAAGATCCGGACCGTACTGGATACCACGGATTGCCATGTTCTCGGCTAATTGCAGGTCAGTCACGCGGTCACCAATCACAGCAGAGTGTTGGAAGTCTACTTTACCGCCTTGCAGGTACTCTTTAACCATACCCAGTTTTGGCTTGCGGCAAGAGCAGTTGTCTTCGTCAAAGTGAGGGCAAATAAGCACGTCATCAAACTTTACGCCTTGAGATTCAAAGAAATCCATCATCATGTTATGTGGCGCATCGAAATCTTCTTGTGGGTAGCTATCAGTACCAAGGCCATCTTGGTTGGTTACCATAACTAACCGGTAGCCAGCGTCTTGCAATGCAAGCAGGCTAGGAATCACTAGCGGTTCAAATTTCAGTTTATCTAAACGGTCTACTTGAAAATCGACTGGCGGCTCAACAATTAAGGTGCCGTCGCGGTCTATAAACAGTATTTTTTGTTGTTTACTCACTTGAACTTCCTTTTAATTTTAAATCTTGTGGCCTAGCTAAAATTAAACGCTAACCCAAAATATTGGTTTCATTTGTCAGGCTGTTATTTATCAAATAAAAGCTGACAAATATTATTACTGGCAAGTCTTTCGTTACTGGTAAAAGTTACGAATGAATCCAAGTGTCTTTTCGCACTCTTCGCGGTTACCAATACTAATTCGAACACAATCTTCAATTGGCGAATTCCGTAAGATAATGCCGCTGTCCCATGCCGCTTTAAATAGTTCGTCACCGTTCGGGAATTTAACCAAAAGGTAGTTACCCCAACCATCGAATACCGTAACGTTAGGCATCCCCATCAGACCAGCCTGTAGGTACGCTCGGTTAGCGCTTAAGTCCAGAACTTGAAACTTCGTTCTTGCAAGACCTTGCTCTGAGAGTGCTTGAACCGCGATATCAGCAACAGGGGTTGGCACTGGATATGGCGCAATCACTTTCAACAGTACATCGATAAGCTCTTGGTTCGCTAGCGTAAAGCCGCAGCGTAGTCCAGCCAATGCAAAAGCTTTAGACAGAGTACGCAGAATCGCTAGGTTCGGGTATTGCTCAAGTAAATCAGCGGTTGACGCTTCTGGGCAAAAGTCGATGTACGCTTCGTCCATCACAACAATTGCTTTATCTTGAGTCATCTCAAGTAGCTTAATGATGTCCTTACGTTCAACCAAATTACCAGTCGGGTTATTTGGGCTACACACAAACACCACTTTCACCTTGTCTAGCTGAGCTTCAATCGCAGGGAGATCAAGTTGCCACTCTGCGGTTAGAGGCACCATTTTACGCTCAACACCGATGGTTTCTGCACTGATTGCGTACATACCGTAGGTTGGTGGGCAGTAAAGGATAGCATCTTCATTCGGCTCACAAAAAGCACGAATCAGCAGTTCGATACCTTCGTCAGCGCCCCGTGTCGTAAGAGTTTGCTCTGATTTCACACCTGCATATTGCGCGTAAGCATCAATCAACTCTTTAGGCTGACACTCGCTGTAACGATTAAGACGAGACAGGTTTAAGTTGTACTCGTTATCAAACGGAGATTCGTTGGCGTTTAACCATACATCACCAGTGCCGCCAATGCGTCTTGCAGACAAGTACGGTGTGAGAGCCTGAACTTGTTTTCTTGCTAACTTTTCCATGTCCTGCCCTTATTTAGCTTGGTTTAACTTTTCAACTCGGATAGTCACAGCACGTTTGTGAGCATCCAAGCCTTCGGCTTCCGCCATAGTAACAACTGTTGGAGCTAAGCCTTTTAGGCCATCAGCGCTCAATTCTTGTACTGTCATACGTTTTGAGAAATCAGCTAAACCAAGGCTAGAGTATGTCTTGGTGTAACCGTACGTCGGCAATACGTGGTTAGTACCAGAGGCATAGTCGCCTGCAGATTCTGGAGACCAATCGCCAAGGAAGATAGAACCTGCATTGTCTAGCAATGGCAGCAATTCACGTGGGTTCTTAGTTTGAACGATCAAGTGTTCAGGACCGTAGAAGTTTGAAATCGCAATCGCTTGAGTGATGGATTCAGCAATGATGATTAGGCTTGATGCCAATGCGTGCTGAGCGATACTCGCACGAGACAACTCTTTCAATTGTTTTTGAACGGCTTCGGTCACTTGATCCGCAATCAATGGCGAAGGTGTTACTAACACCACTTGAGAATCAGGACCGTGTTCAGCTTGGCTCAACAAGTCAGCAGCAATGAAGTCTGCGTCTGCTGTTTCATCAGCAATGACTAGCACTTCTGATGGGCCCGCTGGCATATCAATCGCTGCGCCGCGAAAGTCGTTGCTTACTTGGCGTTTTGCTTCAGTCACAAAAGCATTACCTGGGCCGAAAATCTTATCAACTTTAGCAACACTTTCCGTACCGTAGGCCATCGCAGCAACCGCTTGACCACCACCAATATTGTAAACCTCATCGATCTTGCAAAGCTTAGCGACATACAAAATTTCGTCAGCGATTGGCGGAGGCGAACAAAGAACAACCTTGCGACAACCTGCGATTTGAGCGGGAACACCTAACATAAGAACCGTTGACGGAAGCGGCGCACTGCCACCCGGGATGTACAGACCAACCGTGTTAATCGCACGTGTCACTTGCTCACACACAACACCTGGTTGCGTCTCAACCTTAATTGGCTGAGGTTTCTGAGCTTCGTGGAACTTAGCAATATTGCTGTAAGCTTGTTCTAGCGCATGCTTCATTTCTGGAGTTAGACGAGCGCTCGCTTCTTCAATCTCATCTGAACTTACTCGAATTGATTCTGGAGTAACGCGGTCAAACTTCTCAGTCAGTTCTTTAAGCGCAGCATCGCCCTCATTTCGTACTTTTGCAATAACATCAGAAACTGTCGCTGTGATGTTTGCACCTTCAGTAATAGCGGGACGCTCTAATACCGAGTCTTGCTGTGATTCACTTAAAGATTGCCAAACAACGGTTCTCATCGTCATTACCCCATCATTTTTTCGATTGGTAGTACTAGAATCGAGCTTGCACCTAACTCTTTCAGCTGTTCCATCGTTTCCCAGAACAAGTTCTCTGTACTTACTAAGTGAACAGCAACTTTGTCTTTATCTGTTGAAAGTGGCAATACTGTTGGATCTTCAGCGCCAGGCAGTAGTGCTTTGATTTGCTCAAGCTGAGATGTTGGTGCGTGTAGCATGATGTATTTAGATTCTTTCGCTTGTTGAACACCTTGCATACGAGTCAATAGTTTTTCAATCAATGCTGTTTTGTCTGCGTCGAATTCACCTGTGCGTTGAATCAATGTCGCTTTAGATTGGAAAATCACTTCCGCTTCTTTTAGGCCGTTTGCTTCTAGCGTTGCACCGGTAGAAACCAAGTCCGCGATTGCGTCAGCTAGACCAGCGCGAGGAGCTACTTCAACCGAGCCTGTTAGCATACAAGTGCTGAAATCAACACCCTGCTCGTCCATGTAGGCTTTAAGTAGTTGTGGGTAGGTTGTTGCAATTCGCTTGCCCGCTAGGTCTTGTGGGCCGTTGTACTGTTCGTCTTTATTGATAGCGATAGATAAACGGCAACCACCGAAATCTAGACGACGTAGTGTTTGGAACTCTGCAGGCTCTTTAAGAGCAAGGCGATCTAGACGAACTTCCTCAAGCTCATTTTCACCGATAAAACCAAGGTCAACCACACCATCCATGATGAGACCTGGGATGTCGTCATCACGAACTAATAATAGGTCAATTGGCATATTTAGTGAATGAACGACTAGGCGCTCACCCATGATGTTAAATTTAACACCACATTTTTTTAATAGGTCTTGGCACTCTTTACTTAGGCGACCTTTCTTTTGAATTGCGATTCTTAGGCGTTGTGTCTGCATTGCTGTATCCCTGTGCAAATATCTGAATTTATTGACTATTTAAAACGATAAAACCAAAAAACCCTCGGAAGACTCTGTCATCCCGAGGGTTTAAATCTAAATTCTTTTGAATTAACCTCCGGGAGTAACCTTGCTCCCGGGTATACGTAAATCTCCCCGAAAGTCTAGATAGGGTGATGATGGTGATGAATGTTCATTACTAATTTACGCATACTTATCAGCTCTTAAGTTGTTTGCTGTCTTGTCTCCACACTAACCAAGGTAAGATCCTTTTTCAACCATTAATTCGAACTTTTTTCACGAAAACTAAAATTAAATTAACAGGCACAAAAAAGGGAGGCCAACGCCTCCCTGATAGTTTACTGATTAACTTTCGTTTTTAGCTTTTGCATGTCGCCATTTTGCAGCGAGAGAAATAAGCCAGAGCGAAACACACAGCAACGAACGTTAAAGCTGCCGCGCTGAATGCGATACCGATAGAAGCTGTCATACCTAAGGTAATGAAGCCAATGCACGATACAAACGCTACTGATAGTGCATATGGAAGCTGTGTTGATACGTGGTCGATATGGTTACAACGAGCACCTGTCGAAGACAGAATCGTTGTATCTGAAATTGGAGAACAGTGATCACCAAATACCGCGCCCGCTAGAACCGCACTTAGCATAGGAAGAATCAGTGCGATATCCGATGCTGCAGCCATATCACCCGCGATAGGTAGCATGATACCGAACGTCCCCCATGAAGTACCGGTAGAGAAAGCCATGATGCCTGCAAGTAAGAACAGGATAACCGGTAGCCAGTGGTAATCAATGCTGCCTGTTACTAGAGAAGACAAGTACTTACCTGTTTTCATGTCACCGATTACAGAACCGATAGTCCAAGCGAACACAAGGATTAGGATAGCGCCAAACATAGAGCTTGCACCGATCCACATCGTTCTTGCGATGTCTGCCATAGATAGCTTCTGCTTAAATACAGTCGCTAGCGCAACAAGAAGACCGATGATGCCACCGTAGACAAGAGACTTACCAACATCTGTATTTTCGAATGCACCAAGTAGGTTAAACGCTTGACCATCAGCAGCTAATGCTTGACCGCCTGTGTAAAGCATCGCTGCTACCGTCGCTACGATCAATGAAACGATCGGCATGATTAGGTCAGAAACAGAACCGTTCTCGCTCTCTTCGATATCTAGCTCTTCGCTTAAATCGTGAGCTTGTTGGCTGTCGTTGCCACCTTCAAAGCCACGACCTTGAGACGCTTCGATCTCGTGATCACGCATCTTACCAACATCCAGACCGAACCACGCCACTGCGAACACCATAAGAAGTGCAAATACCGCATAGAAGTTCATTGGAATTAGGCGAACGTAAGCGCCAAGAGCTGAATATTCAGTCACACCGTGTGTTACTAGGATGCCACCGATAATAGTAATTATGTAAGCACCCCAACTAGAAGCTGGCATGATCACACACATAGGAGCTGCTGTAGAATCAAGAATATAAGCTAGCTTAGCGCGAGATACGTAGAAACGGTCTGTTACAGGACGAGAGATTGCACCTACCGCCAAGCTGTTGAAGTAATCATCCACAAAGATGAATACGCCTAAGAAAGCTGCAAGCAGTTTAGAGCCACGTTTGCTTTTAACGCGAGACTGAGCCCATTCAGCGAATGCGCGAGTACCACCAGATAGTGTTAATAGCGCCGTTGTCATTCCCAGGATAATTAGGAAAGCAATGATGCTCATGTTCCAAGTGTTGATACCGCCATCTTCAATGAAAACACCAGATGCTTTAGTAAATACGTAGCTGGCGGCATTACCCACTGAGTAATCAGAAAGTAAGATAGCACCCATAACAATACCGATACCCAGAGAAACCAATACACGGCGGGTAACGATAGCAAGGCTCAAAGCCACAAGTGGCGGAAGCAAAGATAAAGGAGATGTTGCAAAATCTATTAAATTCATGATCTTCAAAAACCAGTTTTTTATTTGGCTAGAGATCTACTGCAGACAAACTTGATACAGATAACCAAGTTCATGTTGAACTAAGCGAAAGGGAAGTGAACACTTCACCCAACCCTACAGTAGCGCTCCATAGTTTAAAATTAAGACTATGGCAGTGTTGTACCTATTGAGCACAACCCCAGCAAATTGCTTAGATATACAATTTACTTCGGCAATTACACCTTTCATCTTCGTTCATTGGCATCACCCCAACGAAAACTACTTTTTATAATTGCACCTCTACGTGCGACAACATTATTAACCACTCAAACAATAGTTTAACAAATGATTAACCAAAACATCGCATCAGGTGTCCGCAATTGTACCCATCAAGAGCAACAATGCAACATACCACTCCAAGAAAAGTAGCTTTTTATTTATGAACTAATCAACCAAAGAATAGTCAACATAGTGGAATTACTCTACCAGTCACATATCAGATATTAAGAGACTATTAATATCTATTGTAAATGCAATAGAAAGGAGCATGGGAATTTTCAACTATTCATCTCACTTTTATATTTAAATATGTAATAAAAAAAATACTGTTTGTTTTATTCCCAAGCTCTGTTTATTATTAGGGGGATTATTTAGTTTACCTTGATGGAAAATATCATGTCTGAATTAACAAAAATTCTATTAAATATCCGTAGCCTTCGCGCATTCTCACGTGAATTAACTCTTGAGCAACTAGAAGAGGCGCTAGACAAGCTAACTATTGTTGTGCAAGAGCGTCAGGAGTCTGAAGCTGAAGAACGTGCGGCTAAAGCGGCACAAGAAGCTAAACTTTCTGCTATTGCTGAGCAAATCGCCAAAGACGGAATTGATGTTGCTGATCTTATTGCTGCGCTTTCTGGCGAAGCAAAGTCTAAATCAACAAAAGCTAAACGCGCTCCTCGCCCAGCTAAATACAAATATGTAGATGCAAACGGCAACGAAAAAACTTGGACAGGCCAAGGTCGTACACCTTCAGCTATCCAAGAACAACTAGATGCTGGTAAATCTCTAGAAGATTTCGCTATATAAGCGTTTAGTTTGCAGAGTGAGTAATCCAATCACCGACTAAGCAATAGATTTAATATTTAAGTCGACTAAAATATTATTTACGGCTTCAATATATCAAGAAACAAAAAAGGCTCCTTTCGGAGCCTTTTTTATATCTTGTTACTAATTAATGTGTTTTATAAACTTTGCTGCGTATTTGATTAACTTGTACGCAGCGGATGAACAAAATTTCTTATCTTTCCCAGTAGGCTTCTTCTAGGCTATCTTCTCTTTCAGGAAGACCGCGAGATAAACGTGGAGAGTGCTGAACCAATACTTCATAGCTCGCACGGTTCGAATATTTACAAACTTGTGAGAAAGAAGAATACGTCAAGAATGAATGCTGGTGCTTACTTGAGTTTGGCACGTTTTCTTTGTGGTACTTATTCGCTGCCATATCATGTAATAAAGCAGATAAAGCCGCATCACCTGCACCATTGGTATTTTTGATTTTCTCAGGACCGCCCATATAAGGCGCAATATGTGAATAAACTTTAGTAGGGTTTTCACATAAATCTTTATGAGCCGGACGGCTAAATTCATAACGGTTAAATTCAGCAATTGAACCTGGAAGTAAAGGCAGTGATGTTTCACGTTTCGCTGCATCTTCCGTGTAACCCGCCATAAATAGACCAACAGGGCCTGCAGTACATAGTACTAGGTCTACCCAATCTAGCGCCTTATCAGAAGCAGCGAGTGGATCGCTTTCGCCAGTTAGGGCTTCGGCTTCGTCTTCATTCATTGCAACAACCGTTACGTGTTGCTCTAAGAAATCTTTCCAGAATTCAGGATCGTCTTGAATAACGAATTTAGTACCCAGTGTTAAAACAACAGGCACATCGTATTTCTTCGCGTATTCGATCGCTTTCATTGTTGCTTCAGGCATCGGGTCACCTGGCTTACAACGAACTAAATAAGCAGTTAATACCAAAGCAGAAGCACTTTTGAAAATCTTTTCAGGAATACTGTCTGGTTTTAGTTGGTTCATTTGTCCTTCGCTAATTGCGAAAGTACGCTCACCGTCTTCAGTAATTAATGCAAAGCAGCGACCAATTGCGCCATCTACCCCTTGTAAATGGTTCAAGTCCATTCTGCTTGATGTATTACATAAATAGCGGTAACCATAGCTACCAATTTTAATATCTTGGCTCATTACACCGAGTAGCGTTGAACGATCATCGGCTAGTACTGAGTAATTGTGCAATGTATTACCGATAGTACCACCAGCATATTCATTGGTAATTAGGCACTGTTCTTTTAGTTCTTGATATAAAGACTCAGCCGCTTCATCACCGATAACCAGTGAGTGTCCCTTACTTAAACCGTACTTATCAATAAGTTCAGAACTCACTTTGGCTTCAATATCAACCAAAGTTTGGTCAATACCGATAATATGAGTGCGTGACATTCTTTTACTGCTTTGAGCTTGGCTCACTAATGGGTCACGTGCGTGAACCGGGAAATAGTGCTTTGATTTACGTTGTCCAGGGAATTTCATAGGGCTAGTCTAAGTCAAGGGGAAATAGATGGCGGATTCTACCGCGCTATATTTAACGCGGCAATCATTCAAACTATAGCAAACGTTTGCTGAGTTATTTTTTTATTCACCTTCCATAAAGCTTAAATCAGGTAGCATCTCTAAATGCTCGGCATAACGCTTTTGATTAAACTCTGAGCCATTTTTCATAACGTCAAATACTTCAACCGCAAGTGCACATGCCATTGCTGCAATTGCGTCTTCACGCGGTGTACCTGTCATCATAAGGCGCATTAAAGTCTCTTTTACTTTAATTGGCTGACCATCTTCTAGCTGATTTTCAATAATTTCAATCAACTGCTCTTCTTGAATAAATTCATTTTGTTCAGACATTTTTTATCTCAAGTCTTGGATTTCGAGCGACTATGCCACATATACTTCTGACATCCTAGCGACTCACCTCGCTCTCATGCGATTACTAACAGAGTCAGCGCACTATTTGTGCAAATGAAACTGTGATTCCGGTCTCGGATCTGTCACGGCGTTTCTCTTTCTGTTAGAATCTGCTACCAAGTAATAGTAACGGTGTTTAGACATGTCAGATATCAGCTCTGGAAACAGCGAAAAGAAAGTAATTGTCGGTATGTCCGGCGGTGTAGATTCGTCAGTATCGGCGTATCTTCTTCAGCAACAAGGCTATCAGGTAGAAGGCCTTTTCATGAAAAACTGGGAAGAAGACGATAACGAAGAATACTGCACGGCAGCTGAAGATCTTGCTGATGCTCAGGCGGTATGTGACAAACTAGGCATCCACCTTCACACTATCAACTTTGCTGCAGAATACTGGGACAATGTATTCGAATACTTCCTTGCGGAATACAAAGCAGGTCGTACGCCTAACCCAGATATTCTTTGTAACAAAGAAATTAAATTCAAAGCATTCTTAGAGTTTGCCGATGAAGTACTAGACGCAGACTACATTGCGATGGGTCACTACGTTCGTCGTACTTTCCCAACTCAAGAAGAGTTAGATGCTGGCGTAAAACCAGAGATGCTACGTGGTCTAGACAGCAACAAAGATCAAAGCTACTTCCTTTACACGCTAAGCTCAGACCAAGTCGCGCGCAGCCTATTCCCAGTTGGTGAATTAGAAAAACCAGAAGTGCGACGCATTGCTGAAGAGCAAGACTTAATCACAGCGAAGAAGAAAGACTCTACAGGTATCTGCTTTATCGGTGAGCGTAAGTTCACAGAATTCCTTGGCAAATACCTACCAGCACAACCAGGTGACATCGAAACACCAGAAGGTAAAGTGATTGGTAAACACAATGGCTTGATGTACCACACGCTGGGTCAACGCAAAGGCCTTCACATTGGTGGAACCAAAGGTGGTGGCGGTAATGAAGAACCATGGTTTGTTGGTGAAAAAGACCTTAAGCGTAATGTGCTGGTTGCCGTACAAGGTAAAGATCACCCTCTTCTTAAATCAGAAGGTTTGATCGCTTCTCAGCTTCACTGGGTAAATCGCGCACCAATTACTGAAGTTATGACATGCACGGTAAAAACACGTTACCGTCAAACCGATATTCCTTGTACAATCATCCCAATTGATGACAAGAACATTAAGGTTATTTTTGACGAGCCACAGATCGCAGTGACCCCAGGTCAATCTGCAGTATTCTACCAAGACGACGTGTGTCTTGGCGGTGGTATCATCGAAAAACGCATCTAACTGATCGAACGACAAACGATAGAAGACAACTAGGAGTTACTACGTGGCTAATACACTTTATGACCGTACTATTGCTTTCGCCGGAATTTGCCAAGCTGTGGCTTTGGTTCAACAAGTAGCGAAAGACGGCCATTGTGATAAAGATGCCTTCGAAGCTTCACTCAGTGCTATTTTGAACACTAGCCCGGCAAACACTGTTGGTGTTTTTGGACGTGAAGCTAACCTAAAATTAGGTCTTGAGTGCCTAGTAAAAGGTATCGATAGTACTCCTGCTGGTAGCGATATCACTCGTTACATCATCAGCTTAATGGCGCTTGAACGTAAGCTATCATCTCGCAATGACTCTATGTCTCAGCTTGGTGACCGAATTCAAACTGCAGAGCGCCAAAGTGAACACTTCGACTTGTTTGACGAGCAGATGATCAGCAACCTAGCGAGTATCTACCTTGATGTTGTGAGCCCAATCGGCCCTCGCATTCAGGTTTCTGGCACGCCAGCGGTACTTCAACAAACCTCGACCCAACATAAGGTTCGTGCCCTACTACTCTCAGGGATTCGAAGTGCTGTTCTATGGCGTCAGGTAGGCGGCAAACGTCGTCACCTTATCTTCGGTCGCAAGAAGATGATCGAGCAGGCTCAAATCCTATTAGCTCGAATGTAACTTATTAGCTCGCGCCTCGTCGCGAGCTTGTTTTTTGTATCAACACAACTCTCACGCAAACGTTTGCGCAATATGCGTGACAATTGAGATTGTTACTGGTATAAACCTCTCAAAATTTAGAAAACTCAATTCAGGAGAACACCATGGAACTGTCAGCATTGACTGCTGTTTCACCAGTAGACGGCCGTTACGGAAGTAAGACTATTGCATTACGCAGCATCTTTAGTGAGTTTGGTCTACTAAAGTACCGCTCTATCGTTGAAATTCGTTGGTTACAAAAGCTTGCAGCTACTGATGCAATCAAAGAAGTACCAGCGTTCAGTGCAGAAGCTAACCAGTTTCTTGATGAACTAGCCGCTAACTTCAGCGAAGAAGATGCTCTACGTATCAAAGAGATCGAGCGCACAACAAACCACGACGTAAAAGCGGTTGAATACTTCTTAAAAGAGAAAGTAGCTGGCGTTCCTGAGCTTCACGCTGTTAACGAATTCATTCACTTTGCATGTACTTCCGAAGACATCAACAACACGTCTCACGCGCTTATGCTTAAAGAAGCTCGTGACGAAGTTGTTCTTCCAGAAATCCGCAATGTAATCGACGCAATCAAAGCACTTGCGAACGAATACCGCGACATTCCTCTTCTTTCTCGTACACACGGTCAGCCTGCTTCTCCTTCTACTATGGGTAAAGAAATGGCTAACGTTGCGTACCGTATGGAACGTCAATACAAGCAAATCGAAAACGTTGAGATCCTAGCGAAAATCAACGGCGCTGTTGGTAACTACAACGCACACCTTTCTGCATACCCAGAAGTAGATTGGCACCAGTTCTCTGAAGAGTTCATCACTGAATCTCTTGGTGTAACTTGGAACCCATACACAACTCAAATCGAACCTCACGACTACATCGCTGAGCTATTCGACGCGATTGCTCGTTTCAACACCATCCTTCTAGACTTCGACCGTGACGTTTGGGGATACATTGCTCTTGGCCACTTCAAGCAGAAGACAATTGCTGGTGAAATCGGCTCTTCTACAATGCCGCATAAAGTAAACCCAATTGACTTCGAAAACTCGGAAGGCAACCTTGGTCTAGCTAACGCTGTATTCGGCCACCTAGCACAAAAACTTCCAGTTTCTCGCTGGCAACGTGACCTAACTGACTCTACGGTTCTTCGTAACCTAGGGGTTGGTGTTGGCTACGCTATCATTGCATACACTTCAACTCTGAAAGGTATTAGCAAGCTAGAAGTTAACCGCGAAGCACTACTTGCTGAACTAGACAAGAACTGGGAAGTTCTAGCTGAACCGGTACAAACAGTAATGCGTCGTTACGGCATCGAGAAGCCATACGAGAAGCTTAAAGAGCTAACTCGTGGTAAGCGTGTAGATGGCGAAGGCATGCGTGCATTCATCGATGGCCTAGAGATCCCTGAAGACGAGAAAGTTCGTCTAAAAGAGATGACTCCAGCGAACTACATCGGCCAAGCCGTTGAGCTAACTGACAAACTGTAATTCGATATTCGAATTAGATGATATGAGAAGGCTTCCCATGTGGAAGCCTTTTTTGTGGTTGCGTGCAAGCAACGCAAGAGTTATCAAACAAGAACCCCAAAACCAGCCCGAAACTCATTTTGATAGAGCTAAACTCTCTGAGTAACGAAAACCACACCCCTTCAGTACCAACTCTTAACAGCTGAGATCAAAAAAGGCCTCCCGAAGGAAGCCTTTAGTATTCTCTAATTGCGTTAGAGATTACATGTTACGCAAAGACGCAATACGCTTATCTAGCGGTGGGTGGCTCATTAGAAGCTCTGTTAGAGAACGCTTACCGTTGATACCAAATGCCATCATAGAACCTTCTAGTTGTGGCTCGTGGCTCAGCTTGAGACGTTCTAGAGCAGAAATCATCTTCTCTTTACCTACCAAGTGAGCAGCACCTGCATCGGCATGGAACTCACGATGACGGCTGTACCACATGGTGATAAAGCTCGCTAGGAAACCGAATACCAATTCCAGCACCATAGACACACCGAAGTACACCATCGTGTTACTACCACCCTCTTCCTCGTTGTCATTCGATGCCACAATATTGGCAATGAAACGAGATAGGAAAATAACGAACGTGTTCACAACACCTTGCATCAACGTCATTGTCACCATATCGCCGTTTGCGATGTGACTAACTTCGTGAGCAAGTACCGCTTCAGCTTCATCACGCGTCATGTTGTGTAGCAAACCAGTTGAAACCGCAACCAATGAATCGTCACGCTTAGCGCCTGTCGCAAATGCGTTGATGTCTGGCGAGTCGTAGATCGCCACTGTCGGCATACCAATACCAACCTGTTGAGATTGACGGCTTACCGTCTCCATCAACCAATGTTCTGTTTCGTTGCGCGGGCTTTCAATAACCATTCCGCCAACAGAACGAAGTGCCATTTTCTTTGACATCATTAATGAAATGAATGAGCCGCCGAAACCGAATACCGCAGCCATCACCAACAAGCCTGAGAGGCTACCTGGTTGCATACCTGTGACTGCGTATACAATATTAAGAACAACACCTAGAACCAATACAACCGCAAGGTTGGTTGCAAGGAACAACATTACTCGCTTCATTACTTATCTCCGCATGAAAGCTGTTTTTATCAAACTTATTGTTATAGACAAGGCAGACAACAATAGATTCCAACCTTGACGACTTATACTTACTTATACATATAGTCTTAGATTAAGAAAACAAGGTTAAGCATTAAATTGAAACATTTGATTACGGGGGTAGCGCAATTCGCAATCGTCTATTAGACCTAAGTCGTATGGTCTACCTATCGTGATCCGTTTAAAGTGTCAGTTAATTAATGTATTGGCTAGTTCATGTAACAAAAGGAAAGGATCATGGTTGAAGGTAATAACACTCAAATGGCTATCGATTTACTGTGCTGTCACCTAGGGATTACTGAAGAAGAAGCGAAAAAACAAATCGGTATTCTTACGCCAGAAGCTGCGCAAGCAAACATCACAGAGACACAGCAAGCACTAATGGGGCTTACGAAAGAGCACTAATCCCTCGCTTGACTCCTTAAAGGCTTAAATAGCAAAAGGGCTGCAATCGCAGCCCTTTTCTTATGCTGTGCCTTATTCACCAATTACAGTGCAAGCAATGGCTGAACATCGATATACTTACCGATGTTCTTAGACTTAGCTTTTGGTACATAGGGGATCTCACCCAGCTTTGGTGCACCTAGCTTGTCTTCAAGCATCGCAATGATAGCTGCGTAGTGCTCAGTGCCTGGATTAATGCGGTTAGCCACCCAACCTACTAGGTTTAAGCCGTCAGCACGAATCGCTTCTGCAGTTAATAGAGCGTGGCTCAAGCAGCCTAGCTTAATACCTACCGTCATAACCACTGGAAGCTGTTCTTTTTTAACCCAGCTAGACAGATACTCATCATCTGAAACGGGTACTCGCCATCCACCTGCACCCTCTACTAAAACGATGTCAGAGTTCTGCTTATGTTCAGCGAGCTTAGCCGATAGCACTTCTTCTTCAATCACCACACCGTCATGCTTAGCTGCAATGTGAGGAGATGAAGGTAGTAGTAATGCGTACGGGTTAACGTCTTCATAAGCGATCTCTTTTGTCGCTGCTTCTTGAAGATGTAGCGCGTCGCTATTACGTAACCCTTCAGGGTACTTTTCACACCCTGCAGCAACAGGTTTATAACCAATTGTTGATAAATCTTGTGCGGCCAAAGCTTGAAGAATCGCTTTTGAAACCACAGTTTTTCCCACTTCGGTATCCGTACCTGCAATGAATACTGCATCAATCATAATTGAATAACCCCTAAACAAACTTGATATGTTGCTGGTAAGAAACCTTGATGGTTTTTAAACTCTCGATATTCCCGTTCAACAAGCTGCAACATGCGACGACTTGTCAAACCTTGTGAGCGACCACTTACGTAATTAGCACCAATGCCTTTCAGGTCTCGCATCAGTTCAAACGCTGTGTCGTACCAAACGGTGATGGTGGGCAAGTCTAGTTGATGAGCCGTACAGCTAGATTGCGCTAACGCAATTTTTACCTGATTGATTGTAATAAAATGGTTAACGTGTTGATGTGAATCAATTTTGGACCATGACTTTTCTAGCTCAAACAGTGATCCATCAAGCAAAGTTGAGAAGATTACTTGTCCATTAGCCGCAGTAACACGCTTCATTTCCCTTAAAGGCAACGATAAATCGTCACACCATTGCAACGCCAAGCTCGAGAAAACAATATCAAAGCTTCCATTTGCAAACGGCAACTGTTCGGCATCAGCTTGTTGATATAAAGAGACGGCAGAACCACAGCGCTGCTTAGCCTTCTTTAGCATTCCTAGAGAGAGATCGGCACAAATCACTTCAGCACCGCGACTCAACAACTGTTCTGAGAAATAACCCGTTCCGCAGCCGAGGTCGAGCACCTTAAGACCAGAAAGATCGCTTGGTAGCTTATCCAGTAAGCGGTGGCCCACATGACGCTGAAACTCAGCATGTTTGTCATAGGTAGTTGCCGCTTTACCAAACGCTTCGGCAATCGCACTTTTATCTTGGCCTAGGTATTCATGCACTACTGCTTCCTGTGACATTTGCTAAACCTCTTCCTTTAATGCATAGCTCAATTCGATAGCTTGAAGCAATGAACGGCTTAATTGGTTAACCTGCTTTTGAGTGTGATTGGCAGTTAATGTAATTCGCAAACGAGCCGTCCCAGCCGGAACAGTCGGCGGTCTTATGGCCGTCACCCATATCTGATTACGCTTTAACTTTTCTGCTATCGATAATGCCACCTGCGTTCCCCCTATCACAAATGGCTTAATAGAGGTCTTGGTATTAACCAAGCCTTGTATACCTTTCATCTGCTCCGCATAGATACCACCTAGCTCAACCAGTTTTTCTCTGCGCCACTCTTGGGTTTGAATCATCTGACACGCATGGGACAAAGCGAAAGCCTGTGAGGGTGGCATTGCCGTCGAATACACATGATGTCGTGCAAACTGGGTTAAGTAGTCACCCACCTCTGATGAACATAGAATTGCAGCACCGGAAAGACCAAATGCTTTACCAAAGGTCACCACCAAAATATCGGGTGTGATTTGCACAGCATTGCAGCTACCTGCCCCTCTATCGCCTAATACACCGATGCCATGAGCGTCATCAACCGCCAACCAACTGTCGTATTCATTGGTCAGGCTAGCGATATCTTCGAGGGGTGCGTGGTCACCATCCATGCTGAAAACGCCTTCCGTCACGACTAACGATTGCTGAGAACGACTTAGTAACGACTCAAGATGCTGCACATCGTTGTGCTTAAAGCGTTTCATTGAGGCAGGAGAAAGCACACCCGCTTCTATCAAAGAGGCGTGATTGAGCTTGTCTTGTAGCAATACGTCATCTTTCTCGAGCAGAGAGAACAACAAGGCTTGATTGGCGCTGAATCCAGAGCTGAAAAGAATGGCACGCTCAAAGCCAAGCCACTCACACAGTTGAGCTTCTAGATTTCGATGAGCAGAGCTAAAACCGGTAACTAATGGCGACGCCGCACTGCCAGCACCATACTGGGACAACCCGTTTTGCCATGCTTCGACCAACTCAGAATCGTTCGCCAGTCCCAAATAGTCATTGCTCGAAAAGTTTATGAAGTGTGAACCCTCACGACTAAGCAACGGGCCATTACTGTTTTCAAGCACCTTAAGTTGACGGGTTAACCCTTGCTCACGGCGATGAACAAGGGCTTCTTTAATGCGTGATTTAAACCGTGGCATCGTAGAACATGTCATCTTTCGTAGGGCGAGCCGCAACGCGCTCTACCACTTGATCTAACAGTTCATTTTCTTGAATTTCATCAGGCTTTTGAGCCACTTCTTGGCTGTTGATACCCAACTTCTTGAACAGCTGCATATCTGTATCTTCATCTGGGTTTGGCGTAGTCAGTAGCTTACAACCGTAGAAAATAGAGTTTGCACCTGCCATGAAACACATCGCCTGCATCTGTTCGTTCATGTTCTCGCGACCTGCAGATAAACGAACCGCAGACTTAGGCATCATGATGCGAGCGATCGCGATCAATTTAATAAAGTCGAAAGACTCAACATCATCGACGTTTTCCATCGGCGTGCCTTTCACTTTAACAAGCATGTTGATTGGCACACTCTCTGGGTGTACCGGAAGGTTAGCCAGTTCAACCAGCAAGCCCGCACGGTCATTAGTGCTTTCGCCCATGCCAATAATACCGCCCGAACAGATCTTCATACCTGCATCACGAACGTGAGATAGCGTGTCTAGACGATCTTGATAGGTACGGGTGGTGATAATGCTGCCATAAAACTCAGGTGAGGTATCAAGGTTGTGGTTATAGTAATCCAATCCAGCATCTGCTAACTCACCTGCTTGCTCGGGCGTTAGCATGCCAAGCGTCATACAGGTTTCTAGTCCCATACCTTTCACACCTTTAATCATATCGGTGAGGTGTGGCATATCGCGCGCTTTAGGGTTCTTCCATGCTGCGCCCATACAAAAACGTGTTGAGCCAGCATTCTTCGCTTTTTGTGCGGCATCCAACACACGCTCAACTTCCATCAAACGCTCTTTATCGACATCAGTTCGATAGTGAGCACTTTGAGGGCAGTATTTACAATCTTCAGGACAAGCACCTGTTTTGATCGATAACAGCGTACTCACCTGCACGTGGTTGTGCTCTTGGTGCTGTCTGTGAACCAGTTGTGCTTCAAACATTAAATCCATAAATGGTTTTTCAAGCAGTGCCTTTACTTCAGCGACTGTCCAGTTATGACGAACTTCCACATGTCGATCCTTTTTATTATTTGATGTCGCATCTCTATCAATAGAGATTGCATTTATGCTTGGCTAGTCTACCGACAAGCTTTAGACTGTCAACACATTGGTAACAACAAAAGTTTACAACTGGCCACCTTTTAATCACAATAAGAACGGAAATCGTTATGGATCTCGCCTTTGATCGCCAGCATATCTGGCATCCCTATACATCAACGTTAACACCTCTGACCTGCTATCCTGTTACCAATGCAGACGGCGTTTACCTAGAACTAGAAGGCGGAAATCGAATTATTGATGGCATGTCCTCTTGGTGGTCAACGATCCACGGATACAATCATCCGCTCTTAAACGAAGCAGCGCACAGCCAGATCGAAAAGGTTTCACACGTGATGTTTGGTGGCATCACCCACCAGCCCGCTATCGATTTATGTAAGAAGCTTCTTAAGCTAGCACCAGACAATCTAGAACACGTATTTTTGGCTGATTCGGGCTCAGTTGCGGTAGAAGTGAGCCTAAAAATGGCACTTCAGTTTTGGCATGCGAAAGGACAACCTCGCTCTAAATTCTTAACGCTGAGAGATGGTTATCATGGTGACACGTTCGCTGCGATGTCAGTGACAGATCCCGATAACTCAATGCACAGTCTCTATAAGGGCTTTTTACCTGAGCATATTTTCGCTGACTCACCGAAGACTGGCTTTTGGGATGACTGGAACCCAAGTGACATTGATAGTTTTCGTGAAAAGCTATCCGCATATCATCAAGAAGTCGCCGCCGTGATCTTAGAGCCGATTGTTCAAGGCGCTGGCGGTATGCGTATTTACCACCCTGAGTTCTTAAAACAAGTTCGCTTGCTTTGTGACGAATTTAACGTGCTGTTAATTTTGGATGAGATTGCGACCGGCTTTGGCCGCACAGGTAAATTGTTTGCCTGCGAGTATGCAGATATTCAACCAGATATTTTGTGTGTCGGCAAAGCACTGACTGGTGGTTACATGACGCTTTCCGCAACACTAGCAAGCAAAGAAGTCGCAGACACCGTATGTGGAGGTGAAGCAGGTTGCTTCATGCACGGCCCAACTTTTATGGGTAACCCATTAGCTTGTGCCGTTGGGGCCGCGAGTTTATCCCTAATAGAGCAAGGCCACTGGCAAAATCAAACTCGACAAATTGAACAGCTCTTCTCAGAGCTACTGCCACCGTTGCTCAAACATGAACTGGTTAAAGACGTTCGTTGGTTAGGCGCTATTGGCGTCGTAGAGACCCACTCGCCAGTCGAAATGGAAATTATACAGGCTCACTTTGTCGAGCAAGGTGTTTGGATTCGCCCGTTCGGAAGGTTAATTTATATGATGCCTCCGTTTATTAGCGAACCACAACATATCGAAAAATTGGTCGCTGTTATCGAAACTGCATTACAAAATACTCATTGCTTTAAATAGCCATTAAATAATGCGTTTATTGCTCTGAACAAGAGCGGTGATTATTTCCGTATATCTTCAGTAATAAATAATTTAATAAAACTAAAAGGCCTTACATAAAAGTAAGGCCTTATCTATTTTGAAGATATCGGTCAGTTTAACGTAATTGACTATCTTTCCTTGCTCGACGGTTAAACAATGAATGTCGATGTGCGTCGTGCTCTAATAATGACTGACATTCGATACACAAACGAACGCCTTTTATCGCGAGTCGTCTTTTTCTGGTATCTCGTCACCACACTCATCACAATAACGCAAACTCTCACCACCTCGAAGGTTTCCTCTTACACGAGAGATCTCATCATCGATGGTATTTTGTATTTGCTGGCTGACACTGTCGTCTCCAGCCCATCCTACGGCCATAAGCCCTCCTCTATACATAAACGAGAAAATCTTTACCTACCGCGGTAAGAGCACATTATAGCCGGATATCAATTGAGTAATAATAACCACAAATAACAAATTACTATTACACATTGGTAATAGTAATTGAATGAAAGTAGTTAAGGAATGCATCAACCAATTATTAATGTAATAAAAAACCCAGCCAATAGGCTGGGTTTTCAATATTTTATGAGCTCATTAAATCGTAAAACGATTAGCCGATGTGCGTTACGCCGCCCATGTATGGCTGAAGTACTGCTGGGATAGCAATACGGCCATCTGCTTCTTGGTTGTTCTCAAGAATCGCAACCATAGTACGACCAACAGCAAGACCAGAACCGTTTAGTGTGTGCACAAGTTCAGGTTTCTTCTCGCCTTTACGACGGAAACGAGCTTGCATACGACGAGCTTGGAAATCCCACATGTTTGAACAAGAAGAGATTTCACGGTAAGTCTCTTGTGCTGGAACCCATACTTCTAAGTCGTAAGTTTTCGCAGCGCCGAAGCCCATGTCACCAGTACATAGAACCACTTTACGGTAAGGAAGCTCTAGAAGTTGAAGTACTTTCTCAGCGTGACCTGTTAGCTCTTCAAGAGCAGCCATAGAGTCTTCTGGCTTAGTAATTTGTACTAGTTCAACTTTGTCGAATTGGTGCATACGGATAAGACCACGAGTGTCACGACCGTAAGAACCCGCTTCAGAACGGAAACATGGAGTGTGAGCTGTCATCTTAAGTGGCAGTTCAGCTTCGTCTGTAATGGTATCGCGAACCATGTTTGTTACCGGTACTTCCGCAGTAGGGATAAGTGATAGCGTCTTAAGAGGAACATCACTTACTTGCTCAGTTAGCGGGCTTGTGTGGAACAAGTCTTCGCCAAACTTAGGAAGTTGACCCGTGCCGTATAGGCTATCGTGGTTCACTAGGTACGGTACGTACATTTCTGTGTAGCCGTGCTCATCAGTGTGAAGGTCCAACATGAACTGAGCAATCGCACGGTGTAGACGTGCAAATTTGCCTTTCATCACGATGAAACGAGAACCGGAGATTTTTACTGCGCTAGCAAAATCAAGACCGCCAGACATTTCGCCAAGATCAACGTGATCTTTCACTTCGAAGTCGTAAGTCTTAGGTTGACCCCAACGAGAAACTTCAACGTTATCATCTTCGTCTTTACCTTCTGGCACAGACTCGTCTGGCAGGTTTGGAATAGACATAGTGATTGTTTCTAGATCAGATTGAAGCTCAGCCAGTGCTGCTTTAGCTTGGTCTAGTTCTGCGCCTAAGTTGCCTACTTCAGCAAGGATACGCTCAGCTTCTTCATGGTCGCCTTTTGCTTTCGCTTGACCAATGGACTTCGATCGAGAGTTACGTAACGCTTGTAGCTCTTCAGTTTTCATCTGAAGGGACTTACGTTTTTCTTCAAGTTCACGAATTGTCTCTACATCAAGGGCGAAGCCTCGACGTGCTAATTTTGCCGCTGTTTCATCCAGCTCAGCTCGAAGTAATTTAGAATCCAGCATTGCTAATCCTATGCTTTAGTTATTTGAATATTCAGTAGTTTGCTACTGAATCACTGCTAAACCCCTAAAACTGGTGCCATTTCGACCAATTTGTAACGATTTAATGTAAATTTTATGACTAGGTAACGATATCCAAAAAAGACTACTTTTCATAGCGTTTTTGTGGGCTTTTTGCGTCCAAATCCGCCAGATAATCTAGCTTCTCGCCAATTTTGGTCTCTAAGCCTCGTTTTGTTGGAAAATAGTATTGCTTTTCTCCCATTTCAGGAGGCAAGTACTTTTCACCCGCCGCGTAGGCTCCTGGTTCATCATGAGCATAACGGTATTCTTGTCCATAGCCCATGTCTTTCATCAAGGTTGTTGGTGCATTTCGCAAATGATGAGGCACTTCGTACTCAGGAAGGTTATGAGCATCGGATAACGCTTGCTTCCATGCTGTATAAACCGCATTACTCTTTGGTGCACACGCTAAATAAATAACCGCCTGTGCAATCGCGCGTTCTCCCTCAGCCGGACCAATACGTGTAAAGCAATCCCAAGCAGACATCGCAACCTGCATGGCACGAGGGTCAGCGTTACCAATATCTTCAGAAGCTATCGCCAATAAGCGCCTAACGATATAAAGCGGATCACAGCCTGCCGCAATCATTCGAGCCGACCAGTACAGCGCTGCATCAGGTTTTGAACCACGTATCGATTTATGAACGGCAGAGATTAGGTCGTACCAAATATCACCCTTGTTATCAAAGCGAGCCACTTTCTCACCTGCTACTTCCGCAAGCAACTGTAAGGTAATCGACTTCTCGCCTTTGTCGTTGTCTTCAGCCATGTCGTACAGCAGCTCAAGGTAGTTGAGCGACATACGCGCATCACCGTTCACTAACTCAGCTAAACGATCCAAAACATTGTCAACAAAGTGAGCAGGAACGTCACCAAGGCCACGCTGCTTATCTTCAATCGCTTGGCGTATTACCGTCGCAATATCATCGGTATTGAGAGAAGTCAGCTTATATACCCGCGCACGAGATAGCAGAGCGTTGTTTAACTCGAAGGAAGGGTTTTCGGTCGTCGCACCAATGAAGGTAACAGTACCGTCCTCAATATGAGGCAGAAAAGCATCTTGCTGGCTTTTGTTAAAACGATGGACCTCATCCACGAACAAGATGGTTCTTCGCCCTGCTTGCTTGTTTTCACGCGCTTTTTCGATCGCGATGCGAATGTCTTTCACGCCAGATGTCACAGCAGACACACGCTCCACTTCTGTATTGGCATAATTGGCGGCTACTTCTGCGAGCGTGGTTTTACCTGTGCCAGGAGGCCCCCACAAAATCATCGAGTGGATATGGCCCGCTTCCAGGGCTCTGCGAAGGGGTTTACCTGGACCTAATATGTGCTGCTGACCAATATACTGTTCTACAGTTTCTGGTCTCATACGAGCAGCAAGGGGACGAAAATCTTCGTCCCCTGAAAAATCTAAGCTGTAATTACTCAATTGCAATCTCTTGATTATTTGATGGCATCGAGCTGATGGAAACAATTTCCATCAACCCTATTGACGTACTACCAAACGATCGGCTTGTTTCGATCAATTTCTTTGGTCGTCGACCTCGACACCTTCAGGTGCTACAAAAGTAAAGCGGTCTGCTGCTGGTTTACCCAGGTTCACATTGTTGAAGGTAAACTCGCCTTTTTGACCGTCTTGTTCAATCACATTAAAGCCCTGAACAATGCCTTTTTCATTGATATTAATCTGGAAGTCACCCTGATTAGAGTCAACTGCCGTTGGTGTTAACGTAAATTGGTTACCCGATTGCGCCACATTGTAGTTATCCCAATCGCTTTCTTGGTTACGAGTCAGTAGTACAAAAGGCGTTTGTGATGTCGCTTGCTCTTGCCAATAAATACTGACTTGCTCAATGAACGGGCTGTAATACCACAAACTCTGCCCATCAGAGACCAATAGGTTTTCATCTGGGAAAGTGGTTTCCCAACGGAATAAGCTTGGACGTGCAATTTCAACCGTGCCTTCACCTTCCATTACAACTTCACCGTCAGGGCTTGTGACCACTTGTTTAAAGTCGGCGCTAAACCCTGCGTTCAATGCCAATCGGCTACTCAGCTCTTCTTTCGGGGAAGCAAACACTGAGAAGCTCATAAATAAAAGTGCGAATACTTTTTTCATTGATAATCCTGTTATAAGGTAAATCGGTCATAAAACTATGACCGATCATTAAGGGTTGAGTTCCTATCTACGCAATTAAGCGATTACTCTTTCGGCGGTGCTGGCGCTAATACTTCTCGGTTACCATTGTGCCCCGGTGAGCTCACAATACCTTGAGCTTCTAACTGCTCAACAATACGAGCTGCGCGGTTATAACCGATCTTAAATCTACGCTGAACACCCGACACAGAACCGCGACGAGACTGAACCACATGCTCAACAACCTGATCAAACAATGGATCAACGTCTTCATCGCCTTCCATCTTCTCTCCCGGAAGTAGAGTTTCTGGGGTCTGCTCACCGTTGGTGATTTCATCGATGTAGTTTGGCTTACCACGCGCTTTCCAGTCGTTTACGACAGCATGTACATCATCATCTGATGCGAATGCCCCGTGAACACGAATGGTATGACTTGACCCCGGTGGTAGATACAGCATGTCACCCATGCCTAGAAGCGATTCTGCACCACCTTGATCCAAGATAGTACGAGAGTCTGTTTTCGTCGATACGGTGAACGCAACACGAGTTGGGATATTCGCTTTAATCAAACCAGTGATTACATCAACCGATGGGCGCTGCGTTGCAAGAATCAAGTGAATACCTGCTGCACGTGCTTTCTGAGCTAAACGAGCAATCAGTTCTTCAACTTTCTTACCCACCACCATCATTAAGTCGGCAAATTCATCGACAACCACAACGATATAAGGCAGTTTTTCAAGCAATGGAGGCTCAGGATCCATACTGTCGCCTGCTTGCCACAATGGGTCATGGATTGGGTGTCCAGCTTCTGCCGCCATTTTCAGCTTATCGTTGTAACCTTTAATATTACGTACGCCTAATGCTGACATCAGCTTGTAACGTCGCTCCATTTCGCCCACACACCAGCGCAGTGCGTTAGAAGCGTCTTTCATATCGGTAACCACTTCTGACAATAGGTGTGGGATACCTTCATAAATAGACAGCTCGAGCATTTTCGGGTCAATCATAATGAAACGCAGATCTTCAGGCGTTGCTTTATATAGCATACTCAAGATCATTACGTTCACACCCACCGATTTACCCGAACCCGTGGTACCGGCCACCAGCACGTGAGGCATTTTGGCGATATCAGCAATAACCGCTTCACCCGCAATGTCTTGCCCCATCACAACTGTTGTTGGTGATTTAGCATCAATAAACTGCTGGCTCCCCACCACATCAGAGAAGAAGACGGTTTGACGGCTCATGTTAGGCAGCTCTAAACCTACGTATGGTTTTCCAGGAATAACTTCTACAACACGGACTGCCATCGCAGACAATGAACGTGCTAAATCCATCGATAGACTTGAGATTCGACTCACTTTTACACCCGGTGCAAGATCAAGCTCGAATCGAGTAATAACTGGGCCAGGGAAAATATCCACCACCTCAGCTTTAATTTTGTAGTCCGCTAGCTTTGACTCAACCAGACGAGCGATATCTTCCAGAGCATCACGATCAATAAAGTTGTCACGCTTCTCAGGGTGATAGAGTAGCTCTAGGGTCGGCATCGGTGACGTTGGCTTAGGTAGGTTAGGCTCTTTTTGAACCAAGAATGGGTTTTGTGCGGCTGCCATATTCGATTGAGCTTCAGAAACCATATTCTGGAAGGCCGCAACGTCTTTATCCTGATTCAGTTCTTCGCCTTCTGTTACTTCTTCCCGAGGAAGATCAATCGCCTGCTCTTCATCCGTAACGGCAGGTTGTGCTGTTTGCTCTTGCTGATAAGAGAATGATTCACGTTGTTCTTCGATATCACTCCCTGCTGTTTCAGAATCAAATTCAGAAGGCTGCTCGTACCCTTGCTCTTCAGCCCCATCAAATGGTGCACTGTGCACTAAGAAATCATCTTGAGTATCAGTTTCTGTTTCACCCATAGGTGAAGCATACAAAGATTCAGGCTGAACGTCGTCAGCATCAAATTCTGCAGACGCTTGAGCTTCATTCTCAATCTCTGGTTGTGCATATTGTTCATCAAGAGCTGTTTCAGTGCTCTCTTCCACAATAGGCTCAGCAGGACTAACTGATTCCTGTTCTTGCTGCATATATTGTTGATAAGCAGCTTGAGATTCATGAGCATCTGTCTGATCTTGTTCTGCAAGATCATCTTCATACATTGCAGCACTTTCTAGCTGCTCTATCGTCGCATTCAACTGCTTAGAACGCTCAACGCCCTCTTCCAATGACTCTTGTGGCGTTTGATAAACAGGAACGGCAGCAATTGGTTTTTCTGGTTGAGGGGCAACAACGGGGTGAGTCACGCGAGGAACTGGTTCTTGAGAAACCGGAGCCTGCTGCTTAGACGGTACTTCTGCAGGCACATGAATATTGTAATGACGTTTTTCTGCTGCGCCTTCACCAGATACTCTATTAGCTGTATCAGAGGGTTCATTGGTCGCTGAGAAGCTCATTGCAGGATCGAGCGCTTCCGATACCGTACTAGACTCTTCAATGACATCTTCATTGTAGATTGGCTGCTGACGGCTCTCTTGCTGTAGATCTCGGTCTGCCGACTCTTTCAATTCTGGCTCAAGCAATTCTTGGTCTTGACCACGTGCTTTATTTACAGCTGAAGTAAAGAGTTTAATCGCACCTTCACCTAGCCATTCCACAATTCTCAACCAAGAGATACCGGTTAAAAGTGTAAAGCCAGCGCCCCAAAGGAAAAGAAGTACAAGCGTACTACCCAGAATATTCAGCGTTGGCAGTGCAAGGCTCGTTAACACGTCACCAACCACGCCACCTGATGAGAAGTACCAGATATCATCGAAGTTAATGTCAGCCAAACCACAGCTGGTTAGGATAAGGACCGTCAAACCAAGTAAACGGGTACCCCACAACATAAAGTCGATCTGTTCGTCTTCATTACGCTTGCGGAATAAGACCCATGCGGCAACGGTCACTAAAATAGGCAGTGGATAAGCCAGAGAGCCAAACACAAAGAAAAGCGTATCTGCTAGCCATGCACCTAGATAGCCACCTGCGTTTTGAATGTCACCACCCCACGCGGTTTGCGACCATGAAGGATCGGCAGGGCTAAAGGTTAATAACGCAACGGCAAGTAGAATAGAGAAAAGAACACCCAATATCAGGCTGCACTCTTTAAGGCGTTGAGCACCATCCAAACGAGAAGACTGGGGCTCTTCACTCGTTTTAATGATTGTTTCTACTTTATTACTGCTCTGCTTGAACATAAACCAACTTAATAATTAAACGGGATAAAACATAGCGAGCGGCACAGGCCGCCCATTTCAATGAAACTACTGTTGATTTAACCATATCAAACCAAAAAACCCAATTCCAGAAAGCAAGAAAGCGGAACAAATGTCCGCTTTCTTTCATTTCACCAATTATGACTAACGAGTTTTAATCACAAGTTGATTGGTTTGTTTCACTTCTTCCATTACCACGTAAGTTCGAGTGTCGTTTACGCCCGGTAGACGAAGCAACGTATCACCCAGTAGCTTACGGTAAGCCCCCATATCAGATACACGTGTTTTTAGAAGATAGTCAAAGTCACCCGACACTAAATGACACTCTTGGATGTCATCCAGTTTCTGCACAGCGGTGTTGAATTGTTCGAACACATCTGGCGCACCTCGGTTCAATGTGATTTCAACAAACACCAAAAGTGAAGCATCAAGATACTGTGGGTTCAGCAACGCTGTGTACCCATTAATGTAACCTTGACGTTCTAAACGACGAACACGTTCAAGACACGGAGTCGGAGAAAGACCTACTCGTTTTGAGAGTTCAACGTTCGAGATACGACCGTCTTTTTGCAACTCATTAAGAATGTTGCGGTCAATACGATCTAGTTCCTTGGACGGCTTCTTATAATTGTCTGCCATTTTTTATTCCACCTTATTACTTCCTTGCAAAAAAATATACTACAACTTTTTAATATTCAGTATCAAATTTTACCTGAACATATCTATACTAGATATTAACTCGACAGAATTACCCTACACATAGATAAAACAACCAAAATAAAATGAGGAGTCAGGATGATCATTGGCGTACCTAAGGAAATCAAAAACCACGAATACCGCGTTGGTATGACCCCAGCTAGCGTGAGAGAACTAATCTCACACGGCCACCAAGTTTTTGTTGAAACCAATGCCGGTACTGGTATCGGTTTTTCAGACGATGATTACATCGCTGTAGGCGCATCCATTCTTCCTACTGCTGCTGACGTTTTCGCGAAAGCAGAGATGATTGTAAAGGTTAAAGAACCTCAAGCTGTCGAGCGAGCTATGCTTCGCGAAGGGCAAATATTATTTACTTATTTACACCTTGCACCAGATTTTCCACAAACTGAAGAGCTTATCAAGAGCAAAGCTGTCTGCGTAGCCTATGAGACTGTAACAGATAATATGGGTCGCTTGCCACTATTAGCACCAATGTCTGAAGTAGCTGGTCGCATGTCTATTCAAGCAGGTGCGCAAACTTTAGAGAAATCTAACGGTGGTTGTGGTCTTCTTCTAGGCGGCGTTCCAGGTGTTGAACCTGCGAAAGTTGTTGTTGTTGGCGGCGGAGTTGTAGGTGCTAACGCAGCACGTATGGCTGTTGGCCTTCGCGCTGATGTAACAATTCTGGACCGTAACGTAGACACGCTTCGTCGCCTTGACGAAGAGTTTCAAGGTCGCGCAAAAGTAGTTTATTCTACTGAAGACGCTATCGAGAAGCATGTTCTAGAAGCTGACCTAGTGATTGGTGCAGTACTGATTCCAGGTGCAGCAGCGCCTAAACTGGTTACAAAAGAGCACATCGCTAAGATGAAACCAGGTTCAGCAGTTGTTGATGTTGCAATCGACCAAGGTGGTTGTTTCGAAACTTCTCACGCGACAACTCACGCAGAACCAACTTACATCGTTGATAACGTAGTTCACTATTGTGTTGCAAACATGCCTGGCGCTGTTGCTCGCACTTCAACTTACGCACTAAACAATGCAACACTTCCTTACATTGTTAAGCTAGCGAACAAAGGTTACCGCGAAGCACTTCTATCAGACAAAGGCTTCCTAGAAGGTCTTAACGTGATTCACGGTAAAGTGACTTGTAAAGAAGTTGCAGAGAGCTTTGACCTAGAATACGTAGATCCAGCTAAAGCTATCGCGATGTTCAACTAATGATGTTATGACTCACTGAGGGTCAAATTTTTCTCGTTGAGGCGCTCAGTTGAATCATACTGTCTCGTCCTAAAATACGTTGACAGTTTGTTACTAAGCCAACAGCGCCAGCTGTTGGCTTTTTTCATGCACCTCATTTGGAGTTTTCATCATGAGACTGAGGTGCGGCCTCATATTGTTATAGATATTGATAGACTCT
>JAYYSE010000002.1:0-11571 GCA_036126475.1 Pseudomonadota bacterium
ATCGAGTAATTGGCTTGGGTTTAGAAGAGTTTCGCCCAATAGCTGAGGTGATTGCGATTGCGGCCGAAAACAGTAAACCGCTCGCTTTGTTAGGTGCATTAAGAACCGGCGTGGTTGATGTTATAGCAACCAGTGTAAGTAATGCACTAACCGTGCTGAACTTAGATGAGCAGATGAAGCATGCTGAGTTAAGTGAAAGCCGTTAGAGCAAGTCTGTCGTCAAGACAAAAGGGAGCCAATATTGGCTCCCTTTTTCGTATTGATAAATCTTGGAATCATTGCACCACTAAAGCACAGGCTCTAGTTGTGTTTGATTAGACTCTTCGGGAGCAAGATACTCGCACAGCTCTTCGTATGGGATTGGGCGTGAGAAGTAGTAGCCTTGCATCAAATCACAGCCACAAGCCTTTAAGATTGCAAAGTGCTCATTAGATTCGACACCTTCTGCTAACACCACCATTCCGAAGTTCTTACCGATAGCAATGATGTTTTGTACCATGGTTAGCGATTGCTGGTCTACTGCGATATTTTCAATGAAGCTTTTATCGATTTTAAGCTCGTCGATAGGCAGTGCTTTCAACATACTCAATGATGAATAGCCAGTACCGAAATCATCCAAAGAGATCTTAATGTGATTCTCTTTGAGGCCCTCAAAAATCGGTTTCACTAATGTTACATCTTCTATGAACAAGCTTTCGGTGATCTCTAGCGTCAAATAGCTTGGTGAGAATTGGTATTTCTCAAGCGTGGCTAACAGGTGTTCAGAGAACGATTTATGCGAGAACTGGCGCACCGAGATGTTGATCGATAACCCGAACTCTTGCTCGGTAGTTCTATGCAAATGAGCGATTTGCATAATACTGGATTCGATAATGAATGTGCCGAGTTTATGCATTAAGCCAGTGCTCTCCGCGACGGGGATAAACACATCGGGTGGAACAAAACCTAACTCGTCATCAACCCAGCGTACAAGAGCCTCAACACCGTCAATACTCTCATCTGTTCGCACTAAAGGCTGGAAAGCCATGAATAGTGTTTGCTTCTCGATAGCAATACGCAGCCTTTGTTCGACTTTCATCTTGTAGAGGTGAGCATCTTGCATTGCGGTATTGAAAATGCTGTATGAGTTTTGTTGCTGTTTGGCTTTGTACATTGAGATGTCGGCAGAGCGAAGCAGGCTATCAAGATCTTTACCATGTTCAGGGAAACGTGCAATACCGATGCTACAACCCAATAGGAACTGAGAGTTTTGTATTTCATAGGGTTGAGAAAGCACCTCAATGATACGCTCTGCGAGTCGTTTAATTTCGGACTCACTGGTTATTGGAGTTAAAAACAGAAACTCGTCGCTCGATTCACGCACCAAGAGACTCAGTCGAGAGCGGAATCGAGTTAAACGCAACGCTATTTGTTTAAGAACCTTGTCACCAAAATCATGCCCGTGCGTATCGTTGACGCATTTAAAGTTATCGATATCGATGAACAGCAGTGAGAATTGCTCTGACTCGCTTGCCACCCATTTATCGATGTTCTTACGCATGTATAAACGGTTTGGCAGGGTAGTGAGAGGGTCGTGGTTCGCTTGGTAGATCAGTTGGCTTCGAGCACGCTGCTCATTCTTGGTGATAGACTTAACCAAAATGTAGAAGCCACACTGGATTAAAATAAAAATAATGAAAAGAATGCCAAATTCTTCAATAAAGACGGTATCAACGTGTGCAAGGTCGGTGTGACCAACGACCCAAAACTCATAATCTGGTAGGTACTTAGCGCTCAGTAGAGAGTGGAATTTATTATCACTGACAAAAAATGAGTAGGTCTCTTTTCCCGTTTTTGCTTCATTCACAGTAGCGCTGACTTGCTCTGAAAAGTTTTTGCTCACGCGCTGTAGCAGTTCGCTGTCTACTGGTTTTAGGTAAGCATCAAGAGACTCGATGTCACTCGAAAAGTACTGACGATAGTGGTCTTGTCTGAGCAAGGTGAGTGTATTGAAACTACCGGCATGCGCGTTGTTCTCAAATACTATGGTACTATCTAAGCGCAACCCGGCAGTCATTACGGCATCAATGTTTTTACCATCCACTGAAATTGATTTGCTTAACGGAATGACTAGGCTATCTAAGGACTTTTGAAAATAGGTACGCCCTAGAACCATCTTGTCACTTGAAAGCGCTTCTAGAAAGGAGTCTCGAGTTTGTGGAAGCGCAAGTAAGTTGTCTTGGTCTGCCAGTTTGAGGTTTGAGCTAACAGACAAGTAGTCGCCCTGAGTGTTAAGCAGACCAAATGCAGCAATCGCTGGATGAGTTTCAAGCAGTTTATCCAATATTGGTCGAATTTGGATTGCGGCGGTACGAGTGAAGTCAGACTGTTGGGCCAATTGGTGCCCAACGACTTCTAGGAGTGCCTCTTGGCTTGTGAGTAATGAACTGACCGAGCTCGAAAATAGTTCGACTTGAATATGCTGCTGCTGGATGAAGTCTTCTCTATTTGCTTGCCATTTTGTTACACCTAGCACAGTGAAAAGTATCAAGGTGAGAAGTACGAGTAGAGCGTACAGCGACCAGATATTTTTCTTAAATAGCGCCATTGAATGCCTTTATTGGTTACGACTTTGAACAGAGTGCACGAGACAAACTATTGAGCGTCAATATGATGTATTAAGTTTGTAAGAAACATCGATAATGACTAATGATTAAATAGTATAACGACTACATACTGGGATTCTTGAGTAAAAATTAACATTTATATCAACAATAATGGTTAGTGCTTGATTAATCGAAGTTTATTGTTGGTTCATTGCTGGGAGTTTAGCCGAGAACTTTTACGATATAATAACAAAGAGCTTACCCATGTTAGTAGTAAGCTCATTATGCATGCGGAGCATATTTTAATAGTGGCAGTGAGCTAAGTTGAATTACTGGTTTGTTACGGCGATAGGCAGTCTTTCGTTCGCGCCCCATTCTGTCCATGAGCCATCGTAAACTCCCATTTCACCCGAGTATCCCGCCAATTTTGCGGCTAATAAAATGATGCAGGCAGTCACACCTGAACCACAGCTAAAGAACATCGGTTGAGTTGGCGCTAAGTCCAACGTAGAAAATATTTCTACAAGCTCGCTTTGTGGTTTCAACTTACCGTTGTTCAGCACTTGTGCGAATGGTAGACAAACTGAGTTTGGAATATGCCCGCTGCGTAATCCTGCTCTTGGCTCAGGCACTTCTGAATCGAAACGAGCTTGAGATCGTGCATCTAGAATATTGGCACTTTTGCTCTCTGAATAGCTTAGGACTTGCTTGGCATCCACAAAGTAGTTGTCTTGAATGTTGCCTTCGAAATTGCCCGACGTGACTTCAGCTCTGTACGATGTGTCTGTTGCGTAACCCGCATCAATCCATGCTGGTAAGCCGCCATCTAAGATGTAAACATCCTGATGTCCCATCGCCATAAACATCCACCAAGCGCGCGGCGAGGCGAAAGTCCCCGAGTTGTCGTATACAACAATCGTGCTGTCTTGGTTGATACCGATTTCACGTGCACGAGTGTTGAAGTGTTTTTCGGAAGGGAACATGTGAGGAAGTAGGGTATGTTTGTTGCTGAAGTCTTTATCGTAGTCGAAACGAATTGCTCCAGGAATCATTTGCCCTTTGATCTTTTCAGACTCACTTGGAATTTGAAATTCGATGCTTGCGTCTAGGATGATGACGTTGTCTTGCTCTAACAAACGTTGTTGAAGTTGTTCTGGTGAAATGAGTGGCTGATTCATTCTTATTGTATCCATTCTTGTTGTAATTATAGCTATAGCTGTTGTTATACCGGCGACTAAGGTGCGGCTCTACAGTGGATGAACTGATAGCTGCTTTGTCCGGTGATTTGGTTACTTAATGTATCAAGCGAGACTATAGAATCAATAGGGCAGTCCGTGGTCGGTGCAATGGATACGCGAAATACACTGTTGTCTTGAGTTTGAACAGTAAGATAACGCCTGTGTCCATCTAATGACTGGGTGAGTGTATTCGAAATCACTTTGGCTTCAACACGTTGCCCCGTCTGTGACGTCAGCGGAAAATGGGTAAGGGCAACTAATACACCTACACCGCACATTAAGATAAATAGACCTATTTTTAACTGTTTCATGAGAGTAAGTGTTTGAAGGTTATCTTGAAAATATAAGTTAGATTCGAAGTAAAGTGAATGAACTCTAATCAGATAATTTTCACTGTTATTGGTTTGGAGCGATCTAAAAAGGTTCATCGCGGATTAACGGAAACTAAAAAAGCCCAGACAGTGGTCAGGGCTTGAAGAGTTATAAAATAGCTATCTTACTCGTGGTGAGTTTAACCACACACCGAACAACTCGGCATCTTCATTAAGTTCATTTCACGCCAACTGTGCGACATAGCGTCGAGAATCAGAAGCTTACATTGTTTTGGCTGTCCAAACTTTGCAATAACTTTGATCGCTTCCAATGCTTGAGCTGCGCCCACCATACCGACAACAGGAGCCATCACACCAGCTTCGACACAGCTAAGTGCAGCATTGCCGAACAGAGCACTCAAACACTGGTAGCAAGGTGCATTGTCATCTTGATAAGTGAATACGCTAATCTGACCTTCCATGCGAATCGCAGCACCAGAAACTAAAGGCGTTTTAGATGCGTAGCATAAGCGGTTAAGTTGATTACGCGTCTCAACGTTATCGCTGGCATCGATCACCAATGAGTGAGACTCAATTAGTTTCGTCAGTGCTTTGTCATCGAGCCTGTAATCGACGGTCTCTACTTTTAGGTGTGGGTTTAAAACCTGCAAGGATTCTGCGGCTGAAACGACCTTTTTCTTACCAATGTCAGCATCGGTGTGAAGTACTTGGCGCTGTAAGTTTGAAAGCTCAACAACATCGTCATCAATAAGCGTTAGCTTTCCAACACCAGCGGTGGCAAGGTATTGAGCTGAAGCGCAGCCCAGTCCACCGGCACCTAACACCAGTATCGAACACTGTTTTAGTGCTTCTTGACCCTCAAAATCAAACTGTTTAAGGATGATTTGGCGGTTATAGCGAAGCATCTCTGCGTCAGAAAGTATTTCCATCATTTAGCCTCGTTAGTAAAGCGTAGAGTTAAACAGTTGAATCTGAACTGTTTCGCCGACTTCTACACGGCCACGTTCGCGCTCCAATACCACAAAGCAGTTCGCTAGGCTCATTGAGCGGAAAGCACCTGAACTTTGGTTACCTGTTGTTTCAACCACAAACTGACCGTTTTCAATCGAGTAGATGCCGCGTTGATAATCAGTACGGCCAGAGCCTTTTTTAAATGCCGACTTAGTTGTGGCTGGAATAGATTCTGGTGCTGTCCACGCAGTGTGACCGGCAAGTTTAGCCAGCATAGGTTGAACTAACACGTACATGGTCATCATTGTAGACACTGGGTTACCCGGAAGACCACAGAACCAAGCGTTGTCTAATTCACCAAACGCGAATGGTTTGCCTGGTTTGATTGCTAGTTTCCAAAAGCCGATGTCTCCTAGCTCTTCAAGAATGTCTTTGGTGTAATCCGCTTCGCCGACACTTACGCCGCCAGAAGTGACCACTACGTCTGCCAATTCTTGTGCTTTCACAAAGGTTTCTTTAAGCGTTGCAGGACAATCAGGAATGATGCCAAGGTCAATCGCTTCGCAACCAAACGCTTCAATCAGCGGTTTAATACCATAGCGGTTGCTGTCGTAGATCTGCCCATCTTCAAGAGGCTGACCTAAAGGCTTTAGCTCATCGCCAGTAGAGAAGAAAGCGACCTTCGGTTTGTGTGCAACAGTCACATGGCTCACGCCTAGTGAGGCGATCATTGGAATATCACGAGGCGTTAAACGCTCACCGCGGCTAAGAACGATGTCACCTTGCTTGATGTCATCACCCGTAGGGCGAATGTTATTGTTCAATTTGATGTCGTCTTGCTGAATTTCAATGCCCGCATCGGTTTCGCGAGTATTTTCTTGCATGATGACAGCGTCACAACCTTCTGGGATTTTCGCGCCTGTCATAATACGAACACAGGTATTACTTGGCCATTCGCCTTCAAATGGCTGACCTGCAAAAGATTTACCTGCTAATGGTAGTACTTTACCGTTCTCTAGGTCTGCTAAACGCAGTGCGTAACCGTCCATTGCCGAGTTATCAAAAGGAGGTACAAAAATAGGGGAGAGTATGTCTTCAGCAAGAACGTAGCCTAATGCATCTGCTAATGGCAGAGTTAGAGTCGTTTGAATAGGTTTAATTGGTGACAGCAACTTATCTAGTGCTTCTTCAATTGGCATTAAGCCCGGAGCGTCGCAACAGCCCATAATTGAAATCCTTTGATCGTTATTGTTTTGATTTTGTGGTTGGCAATGGTGGTTCAATAATGATTAAAACACGCTTTTCGTCAACGAAATTGAAGTCACTTTAGCACAGTTTAACCCCCGTAAATAATGACCTCCCTTAAAATATGGGTGTATTTATTCAAAATTCCGAGTATCCTTGTTTACCATCCAGAAGGGGTAACAAAAGAGGAAGTTCAATGTCAGGTCTTAGCGAATCAGCGAAGTTGGTTAAAGATGCGCTAGCAAGCCGCGGTTTAGAGACGCCAATGAGTCCTAACCAGGTTAGCCGAGAAGAGAAAAAGGAACGAATCGAACACCATATGCGTGAGATTCTGACTCTGCTCGAACTTGATCTTACGGATGATAGTCTGGAAGAAACACCACACCGCATTGCCAAAATGTATGTGGATGAGATTTTCTCTGGTTTAGATTATGCAAATTTCCCTAAAATTACCGTAATTGAAAACAAGATGGGTGTTCGTGAAATGGTACGTGTAAAAGACATTACCGTGACCAGTACTTGTGAGCACCACTTAGTGACGATTGATGGTAAGACTGCGGTCGCTTACATCCCTCGTGGTAAAATCATTGGTCTATCTAAGATCAACCGAATCGTGCGTTTCTTTGCTCAGCGTCCACAAGTCCAAGAGCGTATGACTCAACAGATCCTTGTTGCTTTGCAAACTTTGCTTGAAACAGAAGATGTTGCTGTAACTATGGATGCGGTTCACTACTGCGTTAAGTCGCGCGGCGTGATGGATGCAACCAGCGAAACCACCACCACAGCACTGGGCGGTATCTTCAAATCAAACCCAGCGACACGTCACGAGTTCTTACACGGTTTGCGTTAATCTCTGGTGATGTGATAAGCACGATTTAGCCTCAGTAAATCGGTAAACAAGATTCTAAGCCTCGTTCTCAGCGGGGCTTTTTTGTACCTGTAATAAAGTTAATTGTAATGGATGTGAATGTCGTCATTATCTAAAGTGAGGGAAGAGCGTAATAGGGAATCTCAAGCTTAGAGGTAATAGTGGGAAAGGTGGTTGGGAATAAATGCGCTCTACATACTGCAAAGCGCAAATTTGATTTTAGCTGGTGGAGTGTTTACGACAGGTTAAACAATCGCTTTAAACTATGAATAAAACCAGACGGCTTATTCTCTGTTTGATAGATGTTCAAGCCATCATAGAAACTTGCCATGAACTCAACACGGATTTCATCGTCGGTGCTTTTTGATAAGCGAGACAGCAGTTTGGCGGTCGCTGCTGCGTGATCATTGGCTAGGCTGTAATCCATACCTAGTCGTCCTTGAATGAACAACCATAAATGCGTTACAAACTTTAACTGCTGAGAGTTAGAGTTTTGAAACTTGTCACCATGCTCGCTGCCTACCGTATTGTAGAAGACACTTTGCATCGCTTCACTAGCGTCTTTATTACTCTCAAAACGGTAGCTGGCATCGATATGTTCTTTGGTCAGTAGACCAAGCAGTGTCTGACGTGCTGAATTATCAGGCTTATTCTCACAAGCGTGTTTAAACAGAGCGTGGTTTTCGTCGATAAAAGACGAGAGCTCTTTCTCAAAACCTATTGCAATCGCAGTTACTGAATCTAAACCTGACTCTTTCAAGCAAACGTGAAGTTTGGTTTTAGCTTGTTGGTTTTCTTCAAGCTTTCGCTGATTACTGGTTGGAAGCTCAGTCATTACTCTGTAGCTCTTCCCACGTAATTTCTGCTGATTGTGTATCGCTATTCACGAATGCAGAGTTACCTGTCAGCATAACTGAAAGGTCCATGGTGCGCTCTGTCATTGCAGCCAGTTGTTCTATACCATCATTGTCCAGACGAACAATTTGGGCTTTAAGGTAACCGAATTTACCTTTGTTCTGCTCCCACCAAACGTTTGATTTAGTGTTGAAGCTGAACACACGAACAGATTTTGATAGGCGAGTGGCTTTCTTAACACGTTCTGCGTCAGGTTCGCCAACATCGATCCACTCAAGGATCTGGTCATCTAAAGACTTCTGCCATAAATCAGGTTCTTCGATAGTCGACAACCCTTTAGTAAATTGAAGTTCCTGTGAAGCATTGATACAAAACGCCATGATACGAGCCATCATACGCTGTTCTGTTTCAGAAGGATGCTGTGCAATCGTTAGATTAAAAGAGTCGTAATAGTCCCGATTCATATCAGTTAAAGAGATACGAAACTTATAGATTGTGGGTTTGAGAGCCATTGGTGCGGTGTCTTAGGTAAAAGTAGTGAAGGGGAATCTTACCTTAAATCTCTGAGTAGCGGGTAAAAAAATAGCCAGCAGAGGCTGGCTATTTTTAGAAAGCTTTAAAATACCAAATTAAAGTACTTTGATGCTGTCAGCTTGTGGGCCTTTTTGACCTTGAGATACTACGAACTCAACTTTTTGACCTTCAGCAAGAGTTTTGAAACCCTCGCCAGTGATTGCAGAGAAGTGTGCAAATACGTCTGGACCGTTTTCTTGTTGAATGAAACCGAAGCCTTTAGTTTCGTTGAACCATTTTACTGTACCAGTAACTGTGTTAGACATGATGTTATCCCTAAAATTAATTTTTATAGTGAGCCAATTGTGGCACTGATAGCGTGGAAAAGTTTATTGCTATTGCGTACAACACAACGGGGTTACTAGTAATCCAACGAAATGTTTATATACAAAGAACTTTCTTTCTAGCCGAAATCGAGTCTAAATCAAATCAGGGGATAGTCAATCGAATCCATAGTAAAAGGTTGCAGAAACTTGGTGGTAGTCAAACTTTGCATTCCTTAAATATCATGTAGTTACAGTTGTATGGTGATTTCTTGTCGTTTTTGTGAAAAACATAGGTAAGTTTGATGACAAAATTAGAGTGGTTGCACTGTTTTTACATATTCTGCTTTTGGAAAAGAAAGCCGCTAAATTGACCAGAAGCCCCATATTTAACGGCTTTATTTATAAAATCATCTCATATATGTGCTGGTTGTTTTAATGGTGTTGCTACCTTTTTAGGCGATAGAGGTTGCCATTGTCAGTGCTAAAGAAAATATCCCCACCTGGTGAGGTTTCGATGTCTCTGATTCTTTCGCCTAGGTTTTCTAGAATACGTTGCTCATCAGTCGCATCACCTTGCTCATTGACCGTTACCACATTGATATGGGTAAGTTTAAGTGCGCCTGCTAATAGTTTTCCTTTGAGCTCTGGGAACTTATCCCCTTGATAAACCACTAAGCTGCCGGGGGCGATGGAAGGAATGTAGACCTTTTTAGGCGCTTCGATGCCTTCTTTGGTTTCTGAATCCCCAACGCTGATTGGCCCCCAATACTCTTTGCCATGAGATGTGACAGGCCACCCGTAGTTGGCTCCCGCTTTTATTAGGTTAATTTCATCACCTCCACGCGGGCCATGCTCAATCGACCATAACTTTTTGGTAGGGAAGTCGTAGAACAGTCCTTGCGGATTTCGGTGGCCATAGCTCCAGATCTCGTTGAGAACTTTGTCGTCGTTTACAAATGGGTTGTCACTTGGTGTGCTTCCGTCTGCATTCAAGCGCAATATCGAGCCTGCATGGGTTAAGGTGTTTTGACCGTTATCTCGATCTCCACGGTCGCCAATCGAAAAGTAGAGGTGGCTATCATCGAAGGTAATGCGACTGCCAAAGTGACGTCCAGTGACGGTTCTCGATTCTGAAACGAATATATCTTGCCAATAAGACACTTCACCATTTTTGTAATCAGCAGAAGCGAGTGTGGTTACACCTTCGCCCTCGATGTTTTTGCTGTAAGTAATATAGAGTTTGTTTTCTTCAAAGAGCGAGAAGGTGATATCTAACGCTCCGCCTTGACCTTTTGCCCACACATTAGGAAGTCTAAAAAGTGTGCTCTGATCACCCGTTTTTAAATCAACATGTTTGATCACACCTTCTTTTTCGGTGACTAGCATGGATCCTTCGTCAACATAGGCGAGTCCCCATGGAATCACGAGTCCATCGGTGATCTTCTCAGCTTGCCACGCAAAAGCCGTTGTTGAGGTAAGGGGACTAGACACAGCAAGTGCCAAAGCTGAAGTGAGAATACGGTGATAAGTGTTCATTGAAGTCCCTTCATTGTTGCAATCTAGTGTTAGTCTAGCGTGTGTCAGCAACAGGCGGAAAGTTAAGGTATGTGAAAAGTGACTATTCACATATTTAGTCCAGCCGGTGTTGTATGATTATACGAGTTAACGTATGTTTTCCCCTGCGACAATCCAATCGATCCTTTCGGAGCACCATAAATATCATACCTGCACATTCTCTCTATCTTCTACATCTCTATGTTGTCAGGTTGATAAACCAAATCTTTTAACTATGAGTACAGCCTCATGAGCCTTGGCTATGTCTCATTAGCTTGGGTCGCATTGGCGTTTAAATTCAAAGAGACCGTTGTACAGCTGTCGCCAATTCCTTCCCCAAAGAAAATGGCACAGCAATACAAGGAGTTACCCACTTTTCTCTACTTTATGAGCTTTGCGATCATTGGTTGGCTTAACTTTAGTTTGATGATCGCCACAGTGCCGGTGATGCCATTCATCATGCAGAACCAAATCGGAATGACATCTGATGAATACGCGATGTGGGCGATAATACCCGCATTGGGCATTCTAGGTGGAACAAGCTTGTGTAACCGTATTCGTCCAATATTAGATAATAAGAAAACACTGGTATGTACGCCTGTATTACACATTTCGGCAGCGTTGTGGCTGTTCTTCTGCCCACTTAAGCCGGTCTATCTAATGCTCGGTCAGTTTTTGATGATACTGGGGAATGGCATCGCGTTACCTTGTGCTCAAGCTTTGGTGATGTTGCCTTACAAAAAGAACGCAGGAGCAGCGGCTGCGATGTCGGGAGGCGGCCAAATGGTTGTGTCTTCGCTGGTAAGCATGGGGTTGGTTAAACTTGGTCTTGGTGAAGCGTGGCATTTGTCATTGGTAATCGCACTATTCACTGCGATTACGTTATTGAATATTTTGCGTGGCTTTGGTATCCAAGAAGCCAGAGACGCTCAGCTTAGCTAGTTAAATGAGTTATCAAATCTAAACTGAAAGGCCACTGAAATGATGAGCTTCAATGGCCTTTTTTAAGCTCAGCGTTTTGGTTTAACTTGCCCAGACTATCTGATATTCGCAGACGACAGCGACCTTTTCACTGGCTGCAGTCTTGGCTGGAACTGGATGGTC
>JAYYSE010000003.1:0-30932 GCA_036126475.1 Pseudomonadota bacterium
AAAGGGTCATGGCATTTCATAAAATACGTGATACCAATAAAGCCCGTTCTGAGCGTATTCAAGCACTGCAAGATTTGAATGTACTTGTCTCTGATGATCTCGAGCAGCAAGATCTGATAGAGGCGCTTGATAATAACTCAATAGTGACTTTCTCTGAATTGAAAGGTTTGGTGGGAAAAAATAACAGGATCCATAAATCCCTACGTGATCAAAGACGAGACAATCAATTGACTCCTGAGGACTTTGTACCACATGGGATTCATTTTGATTCAGATTATGAAATAGATATGGTGTTTGAACAACCCTTTCAGAATGCATCACCAAAAGTTGAACACATAAAAAAACGTAAACAAGCGATAGACACATTACTTAAATTCTATCGACAAGATCTTAATGCTGGTGAACCAGATGGACTTTCATACAGAGATGCAGGCCTACATCAAATTAAAGATGAAGATGCCGACTATTTAAATCAAGTCATAAAAAGCAACACGCTGTCGAGTGAGAAAAATATACTAAAACTCATTCGATTATTTTCCCACCAGTATCCGTTGAATGAGACATTATTGTTAGAACAAGGCATAGGTGATCTAACTAGTATTACAGCGCTCGGCGTTATGCGTATTCAAGATGTGATTCAACGACACAAACTGGTACGTAAGGAGCAAGTTAATGCATATATTAGTGCTACAAGCGAAGTGGGAAATATAGGTGAATCGGAGGGGATACGCACATTTCATATAGATAATGAGAAAGCAAACTTTGATGGTTTTCCTACACAACTGGCTAAAACCAATAGCGATAATTTTGGTGTTACACGGATCCAGCGAAATAATTATTTAGTGACATCACCTGTTAACACTGACATGTATGCTATGGGAAGTAATATGCGCGGTGCGTTGTTGCTCAAAAAAGACACCTCGCCATATTTTACGCCTGTCTATACTCCTGCAGGTTTCTCTAGCGCAGCAGCTGCTTTTTCAAATTTTGATGAGAATAACATGGTGGCTATTTTTTCTAATCGTGATTTGATTGTTGATGAAACCTCATTGAGCGCTCGTCACCCTTTTGGCGTGTATACCTCTCATGACAAAGGGGAAAAATGGGTTCTAACACATCCATATTCTGGGCTTTCACAAGAGCCAATGGGCAATCAGAGTATTATATGGGGAAACACTCAAGCACTTAAAGATTGGGTCTTTTTAGCCACGCACCGTGATGGATTGTACATTTCAAAAGATGCCGGCCTCAGTTTTCAACCAGTGGCAAATTATTACGCATCAACAGTGAATACCACTTTCGAGAGCAATACATTTATTCGGTCTCTTGCTCTGACACATGACAGTAGTACTGGTGAGCAATATTTATTTGTAGTAGCAAAGCCAAGTGCCTATTACACATCATCGGGAGTTGATAGTTCGACTACGCCTGATGGTGAAGGCTATCGCCTTACTATTTCTGGTGGTGAAATCACTGAAGTACAACTGCTTAAAAATTACTTTAACCAGAGTAATGTAGAGCGAAAATATGCAGACATTGTGTTCGGAGTGGGTGGCAAAGAAGGCTACGGGCTTTTTTATGATAAAAAAGATGTCAACTTAGAGGGCAGTGGTGGGAGACATGTAGCACGTATTGGTGAGTATGGCGATATCATTTGCGATCTACAAACATCAGATCCTTATTGTGACGATTATGAGACCACACCTGGCGTGACTGCGCAGAACCAAGAGATCTGTAGTATTGCCAACAACCCATATAACCCAGATATGTGGGTCATGCTTAGAGGGGGGGAAACACGCACCTCAGTCGCCGTCACAACTGATGATGGGTTGACGTGGCAGTATGAAAATCGTGCCACCATTGAGCACAATGATGAAGATTACGTAACGAGTATGACAATATCCTCCGCTATTTACGAAGATCCTCAGTACGCTGCTATTCAAAATGGTAACTACCAATACTTGTTAAATACAACGACTGGTTGCCAAGGTGTCTCGATTGGCTTTATTGATGCCACCAGTTTTCGAATGATCCCGATCAGTAAAGAAAAACCGATTTTAGTCACAAGAGACAGTGGGGCGACATTTGCAATCGATCAAATCAGCTCTGAAAATAAATGGGTGATGGAAGCCAGTATTGATGGTGATTATCAACTGATTGCCTTTGGTGAGTATGGCTTTAAATACAGTGTGGATGGTGGACAAAGTTATCGCGTCATTAATGATCTTACCCGTCAAACAATAAAAGACTTAAAAGTAAAAGCTGCCCCTATTGTTGATAGTCATGCCTCACAAGCACGCGGACAAGCAGCGGTAATCAAAAGTACCAGTACGGGATTTTCAGCTTATATCCTATATACCGAAGTCGCTTACCTTGTACGTTTAGATTATGACAAAGAGGCAGATACGTTGTCGATAACACCTATTATGCAAAATGGAGATAACCTCTCTCCATCCTACACCCTCGGATTAGATAATAAGGTTAATTTCAATGCGGCGGGACGCAGTTTTTGGCGACAAAATCATATCTATATTGGCAACCTAGTTTCCAGAGATAATGGCTTAACATTCAATCATATGTGTATCAATGATGACTGTAGCGCAAGAGAAAATTGGTACATTGTGATGGATGTTCACCCAAGCGACCCACAAAAAATTGTGGCCTATCATGAGAAGCAAACAGCCAAAGATATCAAACTGTCAGTCTCTTATGATGCGGGGATAACTTGGACCTTGTTACCTAATACCGAGTTGTATGAAACGGCTCATGGTAAAACCTATGCCATTCGCTCTATTAACTATTATGGGGATGTTAAAAAAGGTGTCAGTTTTATTCCTGAAGTAGGAAATCAACTTAATGATCAAAGTTTCGCTCTATTTGTTGCAGGACGAAGTGGATTGTATCGCTTTGATTATAATTCACAGGCATCAACACCAATTAACCAGCTTCCTTGGACACTATTAGATAAATTTTTACCAATTGAGGCAAGTAGGGTGAATAAACCTTGGTTGAGCGAGATGTTGTTCAACCCAGCCCAACCCAATATTGCAGTCGCGGTACAAATAAATGATAAAAGTATTTTTGGTCAATGGTTTAGTTTTCTTCCTGTTAGTGAACAAGAGTTTTATTACAAACCTACCACCACCGAGCACCCGGTTTACATCAGCTTCGATAGCGGAAAAAGGTGGTATAACTTACGCAATGATAAGCTATTGCCTTATACAGCACTCGCCAGTGTCACGTTTAGTTCTGAAGGGGATTTGATGTTATATACTGCAAACTATGGCGTGATTACCATTCCGTTAGCCAGTATGGATTGGGTATCAATCGACTGATGTTGGTATATGGTATCATAGGCTGAACCTTAAGAATTAAGCCCTGCACTGAGGAATCCCCTAATGATTTTGACAAAAATCATTAGCTTAAGGTAGAAACACATCTTGTCATGTGATCAAATGATTTCGCCAAAAATCAATAACCAAACAACAAGGTGTGCGAACTCGATATTTTACACGACTCTCTTTACCAATTCTGCCCTGAATTACACTTAAAACGACCTAGCAGCTTAACGCTTGCTTGTCACGCATTACTTTACTGTAAAACGCTCACTCTTACCGAGCTCGGTCGTAGCCTGCCAACGCAAGCTAGAACATAACATCAAACGAATCGACCGATTGTTAGGTAATCGTCACTTGCGTAAAGAGCGCCTCTCTATATATCGTTGGCATGCTAGCTTTATTTGTTCGGGTAATCCGATGCTTATTGTTCTTGTTGAGTGGTCTGATGTTCGTGAGCAGAAGCGCTTCATGGCGTTACGAGCTTCAGTGGCACTACATGGGCGCTCTATTACTCTTTATGAGAAAGCGTTTCCGCTTTCAGAACAGTGTACTAAGAAGGCTAATGACCAGTTTCTAACTGATCTAGCAAGCATTTTGCCGAGTGGGGCTACACCACTCATTGTCAGTGATGCTGGCTTTAAAGTGCCATGGTATAAATCCGTTGAGAATCTGGGTTGGTACTGGTTAAGTCGAATTAGATGGAAAGTACAATATGCAGATCTGGGTGCAGAAAACTTGCAACCCATCAGTAAGTTACATAGTAAATCCTCAAGCCGCTCAAAGTCTTTAGGCTATAAGAGGTTGACCAAGAGCAATCCAATCTCATGCTAAATCGCACTGTATAAATCTCGTTCTAAAGGCCGGAAAAATCAGCGTTCGACACGGACTAATTGTCACCATCCATCTCCTAAAGTTTACTCTGTTTCGGCAAAAGAACTATGGGTTCTAGCGATGAACTTACCCGCGCAAACACGAACACCTAAGCAACTTGTTAGGATCTATTCCAAGCGCATGCAGATTGAAGAACCTTCGAGACTTGAAAAGACCTGCCTACGGTTTAGACCTGCGTCATAGCCGAACTAGCAACCCTGACCGTTTTGATATCATGCTACTAATTGCCCTAATGCTTCAATTGACACTTTGGCTTGCTGGAGTTCATGCACAGAAACAAGGTTGGGATAAGCACTTCCAAGCTAATACTCTCAGGAATCGAAATGTACTCAAGCACGGTTGTACTTTGGGGAAATTATGAGGGGATCCCTCAATGCGATGCATCGTTACACAACAATTATAGGCCCCAAATTACACAGTAGAGACTTTAACAATTAACAACAGGAAATGATGCTAGTCGCCTCAATATTGAATAGATTTACCCAACTTGGTATGCCTGAGAGCTACCGAGTCGTCTAATGGCATCAAAAGACAGAGTGGGTTGAGTACGGAAACAAAGCCGAGGTGCGTCCATCACATCAAAGCCCTGTCTTTGTGCTAATCTATGTATTGAGCGTATAAATATATTTTAAAGCATAACATTAAACTATGAGATACATATGAAAAATACATACATTGTACTTATTTTCTTATCTACCTTTCTAACCCCATTTACTATTTGTGCAGGTGAAACACAGGCTTCATTTGGCTTAGGGGTTTCAGACTACAGATTTAGTAATCATAATGGTGTTAATCAATTTGACGACAGCGCATTTGGGGGAGTATTCCATTTAACTCATTACCCTTATTCTCGGGATGCCTTTAATGGAGAGTTCTTTATGGGAGGAGGAGTGGGATACATCAATTACGGTACTTATGATGGAAAATTATCAACCCAAGAACTTGAGGCTGATATTGCGAAAAGATTTAGTGCACCAACGAAAGGACCGTTTATTTTTCTTTCTTCAAACTATCAAACAGAAGCCTGGTTTAGTAAGTTAAATATAGGACTAATGGATTGGTCCAATACCATCGAAGTGAATGATATTGTTTTCAAAGAACATGGTACATCGGTAGTTTATGAATTTGAAGTTGGTTATCGTGCGTCAGAAAGTGTAGGCCTGTCGATAGGTTTTAACACAACAAGTGATAACAGTAATCATGCAACGTTATTTTTATGGAAAATAACGTATACCTTTCCTAATTAGGCGACTATATGGACCTGACTTCAAGGCCTAAGCATAGGTATCTACACATCTAAACCAAAATATTCTTGTCCTAATTTTCTGTATGAATTTATTTCATCCATAGAATAGGTGTTTAGAACTTCGTTTATTTGCATGAATACCCACAGCCCAGCGAATAACGCTAGGTGAGTAATTGGCTTCGTTCTTTTCGTTAGGCGACTCGGTGGCTTTGTTGCGTAAATCGATGGAACCAAATCAAGAAGCTGCGATCTGATCAGCTACACCTTTTAATCGTCGTAGCCTCATGCCTAAACCTCGTTACAAAACAACTAACTGGAAACAGTACAATCAAGCCTTAACCAATCGTGGTTCTCTGACCTTTTGGATTGATGAGGAAGCGATAGCCGAGTGGAAGCAAAACAAACAAGGCAAGCGTGGTAGACCTCGCCGGTTCAGCGACTTAGCCATTACTACTGCACTGATGGTGAAACGCGTGTTCTCTATGCCATTAAGAGCGCTGCAAGGATTTCTAGACTCCGTATTTAAGCTGGCTAACATCCCGCTTGTTTGCCCACACTACACCTGTATAAGCCGCCGAGCTAAGGAAGTTGAGGTTTCATTTAAACCCAAAACCAGAGGAGCAATACAACATCTGGCAATTGATGCCACTGGCCTCAAGGTTTATGGCGAAGGTGAATGGAAGGTCAAAAAGCATGGTACTGATGGGAAGCGCAGAGTCTGGCGTAAGCTACATTTAGCCGTTGATACTAGCAGTCACGAAATAGTCGCAGCAGAGCTGAGTTTATCTAACGTTACCGATGGCGAAGTGCTTCCCAACCTACTTAAGCAAACACGTCGTAAAATCATTGAGGTATCAGGTGATGGTGCTTATGACACAAGACATCGCCATGATGCAATACGTATAAAGCGAGCGGTTCCGCTAATCCCGCCACGCGAAGGGGCTGCCTTCTGGGAGCAAGGACACCCTCGCAATTTAGCAGTTGGTTGTCAGAAGCTTTATGGCTCCAACAAGAAGTGGAAAAAGCGGTATGGCTATCACAAGCGGTCGCTATCAGAGACAGCAATGTATCGAGTGAAACAGTTGCTAGGTGGGAAATTAAGCCTGAGAAACTACAACGCTCAAGTTGGCGAGACTTACGCTATGATCAAAGCGCTGAATAAGCTTACAGGGTTAGGTATGCCTGAAACTCAGTATATTGTTTAAGAGTCAAGCACATGGGGCAGGCATGTCTTCGCTCTGAATTAAGCAACAAAGCCGCTACGCATATCTAGGTGGCAAGTTCCCAGTTGAAATGAAGCTATCATTACAAGACGACCAATCGGCTTATAAATCGGGAAACTACGAGTTAGATAGTTCAAGCTTCACGGTCAATAACTTCGGCGGCCTTGAGTTAAAACGCTTCGGTATTAAACTTGTGAGGTCAATGAAATGATGACAGCAGCAGAGCTCGAACAATCCATTAACTGGTTGCACAATGATGTCGATGAAGCACTTGAAGATGCCAATGATGAACATGCAAAGGCACAATACAAAAAGATCTTCGACAGCTTGGAGTGGCTACATGAAATGTTGTTGATGCAAGAGTCGGATAAAAATCACGTGAAGATGCTTGGATACTATGAAGACTCAAACCAAGTTCAATGCATGGTGGCAAACGTAGTTGGCTTAAACTTCTTGGAGGTCAATGAACTGACTGACTCAGAATTTTTAATCGGTGACTGGTTCATGTCAGTTACAAACGTTGATGAGCAACAGAACCACCAAACCAAAATCTATGGGCCATATAAAACAGACCAGCAAGCGATGGACGCAGCTCGTAAAACCTTGTCAGTAACAACGTTCAGAATCTCTGTATGAGCTCAGAAAGACCCTCAAAATCAAACTAGCCTAACTGCGTATTATGTATATTATGTTAAATGATTCCTGGTAATCACAAGGCAGGGCTCAATATCTGATGCCCTGCCTTCGTTTCTAGTTATCTTATATTGTGTATTTAACCATAATGATTATTTACCATAAAATACCTAATAAACATATTTCCTAATCTTCGATTAAGAATACGTTTATTAGATCTCAAGCATTAGTCTATCTATAGCTTCTGTTATTTCTTTTGTTCTTACTGGTTTGGTTACGAAATCATTCATACCAACATCTAAACATGAACATTTATCTTCAACTGATGTGTGTGCGGTCAGAGCCACGATTGGCGTTTGGATGTTTGCCTTTCTCATGTGTTTGGTTGTGGTTAAACCATCCATGATCGGCATTGAAACATCCATCAGGATTATGTCTATGGAATCTTTGTTGTCTTGTATAAAGCCAATCGCTTCTTCACCGTTACTTGCGATAAAAACTTCGTGGCCTTGCCTTGTTAGAATTAACTTAATCACCATCTGGTTCGTTGGATTGTCTTCCACGACCAGTACCGAGTATCGACTTCTGAGCTTTCTTGAACAATCATCATCTTCCTGTTGGTTGCAGCTGTTCGTTACCCTGGTGAGTACAGGTAATTGAACTTCGAACTTAGAACCTTTCCCCGGCTTACTTTCTACTGATATTCGTCCACGCATTAACTCAACTAAGCGCTTGGTGATCGCTAAACCTAACCCCGTGCCGCCAAACCTTCGCGTTATTGTGCTATCTGCTTGCACAAATGGGCTGAACAACGACGATAGCTGCTGTGAGCTAATTCCAATTCCGGTGTCTTCAACTGTTATAAAGAACGAACTCTGCCAGTATTTGATAGAAACATGGACGTGTCCGTGCTCCGTAAACTTAATGGCATTTCCGATCAGGTTAAACAATATCTGCGCTAAACGGCTTGGGTCTATATAGTGAAGTTCACCATCTGGGAAATCGCTAGACACTGTGAGCTTTAGACCTTTGTCGTCTGCCGCCTTTGTTTGTTCTGATAAAACAAAAGTTACAGTGTCTCTTACGTTGCTCCATTTTGGCGCTAGTGAGAAACAACCTGATTCAATTTTGGAAAAGTCCAATACATCGCTGATGATCGCTAACAGAAGCTCAGACGATGTGCTCATATTTAGCAATATAGACTGTTGTTCTTCTGTTAGCTGGGTCGACTTTAATGTGTCGATCAGCCCAATGATGGCGTTAAGTGGCGTTCTTAATTCGTGGCTCATCATCGCGAGAAATTCTGACTTAGCTTTGTTCGCTCTTTCCGCGTCTTTCCTTGATGTGACAAGCTCGGCGGTTCGTTCTCTAACAGTCGCTTCAAGCTTCTCCTTGTTTTCTATGTCGAAAACAGCACGCTCAATCAGTGGACGGAATCGGTTAAGAGTTACCTTAGTTTCAATGCTAAAATGTTTGGTATTCGAATGAATGAAAATGATGACTGACTGTGTTAGTCCGCTGTCGATACCAGTAATCAACACTGAGTTGATTTGGTCGAGAACAATGGGATGCAAAGTGTTAAATTCACCCAGAGATTTGGGTTCAAAAAGAATGGCACACTCACCATTGATGACTCGAGATAGCTTGCCATGATCGTTCCAGATCATATCTTCAAAGACTTTATTGTTGGTCAGTAGAGTTTTGAAATTACCTTCATTCCCTACTCTAGAGACCACGATAAAGTCATCGAACTTAATGTACTTTTTCAACACAAACTCGAGGCTAGAAAATATCTCAGAGATGCTATTTGCCTTACTGATTGCAGAGATAGTCGATAGAATTACCCTATTCTCTTCAGCCAGCTTTTTCTCACGGGCTTTTAATTTTTGTAGTTCAATACGTGCTTCTTGCAGCGCTTCTTGACCTTCAGAACCCATTACTTTTTTAACCTATAAAACGTTGCTGACGACACCATTAAATTACCGTGTGCATTCTCTCCACCTGAAAGCCTCCCTTGCTCACCAAATGTGAATGGACATATGTAAGGGAGCCCTTTAAGAGCTTGATTTATTTGGTCGCAAACCTCATCCATGTCTTGCTTTAGATTGAGCATTGGCCCTGCGCAAAAGATGTTAATCGCACCTAATTTTTCTTCCAGATCCATATCATTGTAGTAAGACGAATGAATGATATTAGCGGCACGGCTTATCAACTTGTTTGCAGCTTTGCATCAAATAAATGGTGTCGCCTTCATTGATATCCGTAAAGAGTTCGATACCGTTACACTCTGTTTCTCGAATAGAGTGAGAGAGTTTGAAATACGGATAGTTGTAAGATGTACCGACTTTCCGGCCTAGTGGATAGACAGAAGATTTTTCAAAGATATAGCCGTCGTCACTGCCACCTAAATGGAAATTAGTCCATTCATTGTAAACCGTGGCAGCTGGTCTGTGGTCTATCTCAAGCAAGATTCTATTTCTTACTTTGGTTACAGTTCCAGAGTATAGTGTGGGTGTGTGTCCTGCACTGAATGACGAATAGATAGACTGAGAGGAGAAAAAGACGGTTAATGAAACGCCATTAATTGAGAGTGACTCTTCAGTAAATATGCTCCAGTTTCCAGACACCTGATTGTCGGCTGCGCTACCGCCGATGATAGGTACTTCAGTGCCGAATTTACTGTCGATGGCTGCCATCACCTTCTCTTCGTTGCCGGGAGTAGAATGAAGCAAGATCAGGTCTGGAATTTCACCTTCACGGTTGGCGTTTTTTAGCGCTAAATCTATTGCGTCGAAGGTACTTTGCTCGATGGATTGACTGAAGTGCTTGATGCCGGTTCCGTAAGCATTGATACCAGAATCATAGATGATGAGCACACCGATTACAGGCCCTGAATGGAATCCAGTTTCAGTCATGATTCCATGGCATGTCGTGCATCCATGAATTGGAATATTAGGGAGAGCATCTACGAAGTATCTCTGCACAGCGAGCGTGGAGTACTCTTCTGTGCAGTAGCAGATGAGACAAGCGATGTCCTCGGGGTTTTCTACCCCAAGAAGCAGTTCATCTACGGCGATTTTATCATCTAGAGAATAAGAGACTTTTGATAGAAATTTCATAGAGTTCTGGAAACTTTATTAATGTTGTCTTTATAACACTTTAATGCACATGGTTTCACTGGTTTAGTCAATATTTCTATCAAAGAGCGAGGTGTTGCTCAGTTTTGAGTTTTATTCTTTAGAGAGATTTACTGTATACGTCATGACCTGTTGTGGAAATGTAACCGTTATTGAGGAAGTCTCATCATTGGTTTGTAAAAGCCAAGATGACGCCCCTTTCGATTCCAAAACTCCGTTACCATTATAGCTAATGATGAATTTACCAGTTTTAGATGTTTTAATCGAATACCCCTGACTATCGCCCGAAATCGAAACATTATTATTATCAATACCAAATTCACAAGGTTTTGAAACTATACAAGTTATTGTCTCGTTATCGTATGTCACTGTTCTCCAAGTAAATGCAGCTAATAAAACAACCAACATGACGATAATTTGAACAAGCCTGCCTTTTGTTAGCTTTTGTGCCGCCATTATAATCTTTACTCCTTGTTACAAAGTTCAAAGTTTTTAAATAAAAATCCAATTCCAGACCAAGCGTAAGGTTACTACTCTGTCATTGATTTGTTAATTCAAGTATAGTGTCGCGTTGAAAATGCCACTTTTTTTTAAAATCAGCAAGTGGAAATAAGGTCCTGAATAGGCTGTATTTCCTTTTCTAATTTGGGTGGCATTACGACGTGAGTCGTGTTGGAAGTAAAGTGTAGTAAATAAGAAATTGGAAGCATGCAAATGAGCCAAGAAAAGCAGCTTGAACAAAACTACAACTATACGGTCGTCCGTCAGTTTACCCTAGTTACAATTTTGTGGGGTATTGTCGGTATGGGCGTTGGTGTTTTGATTGCCGCTCAATTAGTTTGGCCACAGCTAAACTTTGATACGCCGTGGTTGACGTACAGTCGTTTACGTCCCCTGCATACTAATGCGGTTATTTTTGCGTTCGGTACTAGTGCGCTGTTTGCAACATCATATTATGTTGTGCAACGTACCTGTCAGACGCGTCTCTTTGGTGGCCCTCTCGTAGCCTTCACCTTTTGGGGTTGGCAAGCGATTATCCTGTCGGCTGCAATTACTCTACCGTTAGGTTTAACCTCTGGTAAAGAGTATGCAGAACTAGAATGGCCAATCGATATTGCTATTACTTTTGTGTGGGTAGCTTATGCAATTGTGTTCTTCGGAACTATGATTAAACGTAAAACATCACACATTTACGTAGCGAACTGGTTCTTCGGAGCCTTCATCATCACGGTTGCCGTGTTGCACATCGTTAACAGTCTAGCTGTTCCTGTATCTGCGTTTAAGTCGTACTCGATTTACTCAGGTGCAATTGATGCAATGGTGCAATGGTGGTACGGACACAATGCGGTAGGCTTCCTATTGACAGCTGGTTTCCTAGGTATGATGTACTACTTCGTTCCTAAACAAGCTGGTCGCCCTGTTTATTCTTACCGTTTGTCGATCGTTCACTTCTGGGCACTTGTGTCTCTGTATATCTGGGCTGGTCCTCACCACCTACACTACACCGCACTTCCAGACTGGACTCAGTCTCTAGGTATGGTTATGTCTTTGGTTCTGTTTGCTCCTTCTTGGGGTGGCATGATCAACGGTATCATGACTCTATCTGGTGCGTGGCATAAGCTTCGCTACGACCCTATCCTACGTTTCCTAATCGTTTCTCTATCATTCTACGGCATGTCGACTTTCGAAGGCCCAATGATGGCAATCAAAACGGTTAACGCGCTATCTCACTACACGGACTGGACTATCGGTCACGTTCACTCTGGTGCGTTAGGTTGGGTTGCAATGGTTTCTATCGGTTCGGTTTACCACTTAGTTCCTAAGCTATTTGGTCAAGAGCGTATGTACTCTGTATCTCTAATCAATGTTCACTTCTGGTTAGCAACGATTGGTACGGTTTTCTATATTGTTGCAATGTGGATCTCTGGTGTGATGCAAGGTCTGATGTGGCGTGCAGTTAACTCTGACGGTACATTAACTTACAGCTTCGTTGAATCTGTAGAAGCGTCTTACCCGTTCTACTTTGTACGTTTCCTAGGCGGTTTAATCTTCCTATCTGGTATGTTGTTACTGGCATACAACACGTACAAAACTGTTTCTGCACCTAAAGATAGCCTTAAAGCTATCCCTCAACCGGCTTAAGGAGATTTAGAATGAGCTCAAATTCAAATAATCGCCATGAGTTGGTAGAGAAAAACGTCGGCCTATTAGCGATCTTAATCGTTATTGCTATCAGTTTTGGTGCTTTAGTAGAAATCACTCCTCTTATCTTCCAAAAGCAGACAACGGAACCTGTAGAAAACCTACGCGTTTATTCTGCTCTGGAAATGGAAGGTCGTGATATCTACATTCGTGAAGGTTGTAACGTGTGTCACAGCCAAATGATTCGTCCTTTCCGCTCTGAGACTGAACGTTACGGCCACTACTCTGTAGCTGGCGAAAGTGTTTGGGAACACCCATTCCTATGGGGCTCAAAGCGTACAGGCCCTGATCTAGCTCGCGTAGGTGAACGTTACTCTGATGAATGGCACCGTGTCCACCTAATGGACCCTCGCGAACTTGTTCCTGAATCAAACATGCCTGGTTTCCCATGGCTTGCTGAAAATGTACTTGATGGCAAATTGACTCAACAGAAGCTAGAACTCTTCCGTAACCAATTTGGTGTTCCTTACACAGATAAACAAATTGCTAACGCTAAACAAGATGTTGAAGGAAAAACAGAGATGGATGCAATCATCGCTTATCTTCAATCGCTTGGCCACGCAATGAAATAAGGAATGATTATGGACATTATTACATTTCAAAGTATTTGGACTGTGATCGTTTTTGCTTGCTTTATCGGGATCGTTTGGTGGGCATATGGCAAGAACCGAAAATCACGTTTCGACGAAGACGCGAACCTAGTGTTTGCTGACGACGAGCCAGCAACAAGTTCTAAAAATGAAGGAGTGACAAGGTAATGAGTACATTCTGGAGTATTTGGGTTAGTGTTATTACTATTGGTACCCTAATTGGTTGTGCTGTCTTGCTTCGTTGGTGTTTTAGAGATAAAACTGGCGTAGAAGAAGGTCAAGATATGGGCCATGAATACGATGGTATTCGTGAGCTTAACAACCCACTACCAAAATGGTGGACATATCTTTTCATTAGTACGATTGCTTTCTCAGCGATTTATCTTGCTCTATACCCTGGCCTAGGTAATTTTAAAGGTCTTCTTGGGTGGACTAGCTCGGATCAAACTGTACGTAGCGTTGAAGAGTCTCGCTCTGCTATTGCTGCTGCGCAAGCAAACAAACAGTTAGATGCGTACGCGAAAGAGCTTGATGATGCAGATACCTACTTTGGTGCGGCATTCAGAAAGCTGGCTCACGACGAAAATGGTTTACGTTCAATCCCTGACATTGCATCAGATGCTGATGCTATCAAAGTGGGTCAACGTTTGTTCCTGCAAAACTGTTCTCAGTGTCACGGCTCTGATGCGCGTGGTCAGAAAGGTTTTCCTAATCTAACTGATGATGCATGGTTATATGGTGGTGAGCCTGAGGCTATCGTCACAACAATTATGCATGGTCGTGTTGGTCAAATGCCAGCTTGGAAAGATGCACTCGGTGAGCAAGGTGTAAAAGAAGTTGTAAGTTATACTCTTAGCCTATCTGGTCGTAGTGTAAATGCGAGAGAAGCTGCTGCTGGTAAAGCTCGCTTCGTAGTGTGTGCAGCATGTCACGGCACTGATGGTAAGGGTAACCCTGCTGTTGGCGCTCCTGACTTAACCGACCGAGATTGGTTATTTGGCGATTCTCGTGCAGACGTAACTGAAACAGTTATGTACGGTCGTTCTGGCGTAATGCCTGCTTGGAAAGACATTCTAGGTGAAGACAAAGTACAGCTCGTTGCATCTTACGTTTGGAGCCTAAGCAACACAGATAATAAGTAACATTTCAATAACAGCCTCTTTCTAAGAGGCTGTCTTTCCTTTATTTTATTACCTCTTCTTTTTATTCTTTTTTGAGATTTTTTTTATGGTAAAGCCTTGGTATAAACAGTTTTGGCCGTGGTTCTTAATCGCGTTGCCAGCCACAGTTGTTATTTGGACCATTATGACGGTTATTGTGTTTACACAGAACTCTGTAGACTTAGTGACTGAGGATTACTATAAAAAAGGAAAAGGCATTAATGTCGACATTTCAAAAGTAAATATCGCCAAAGAGCTGGGCCTATCAGCTTCACTTAATGAGAAAGGTAACTCTGTTATCATCACATTAGACAAAGGTAAACTTGAACACTTCCCTGCCATTAGCGCAATGTTCGTTCACAGAACGCTCCCAGACCGCGATTTCACTCAGCTACTAACTGCTGATGCGAGAGGTAACTACACACTGGCTCTGGACCAACACTTAGAAGGCCCGTGGTTCATTGAGCTGACTCCACATGACGAAGAATGGTTAGTTCAAGGTCGCATGAACTTCCCGATTGATACTCCTACTCAACTAACGAACTAAAACTTATGTGTGAATCCTGTTATCACTGCGGTGAGGATGTACCAGCGGAAACGGATTTTGAAGTCGAGATCTTAGGATCGCCTCGTAAGATGTGTTGTCCGGGTTGCGAGACGGTAGCTCAGACAATCGTTGATAGCGGTTTGGTTTCTTACTACCAATACCGCACCGCCCCTGCTGAGAAAGCGGATCTGGTGCCAGAGCAGCTTCTGGCACTCAGTCATTATGATAATGAAGATGTTCAATTGGAGTTTGTAAGAAACTCTGAGAACGTCTCTGAGGTGACATTGTCGCTTGAAGGTGTCTCATGTGCGGCTTGTGCATGGCTCATTGAGAAACAAGTCTCTTCAAAACAAGGAGTAGGTAGTATTCGTGTGAATACGACCACCAACCGCGCCCTACTTAGCTGGGATAACACGCAAGTTAAACTGAGTGAATTATTGTCAGCAATCCATACTCTAGGTTATAAAGCCGCGCCTTTTGAAGCTGATCAACAAGAAGCTGCCTATCACCGATCGATGAAAAACTACCTATACCGCCTCGGTGTTGCTGGCTTGGCAACCATGCAGGTAATGATGCTTGCAGTGGCTTTATATCTCGAAGTTTTTGGCAACCTAGAACCAGAGTTTAAAAACTACTTCCGTTGGGTAAGCCTTATCTTTGCTACACCTGTATTGCTCTATTCTGCTTTGCCGTTCTACATCAATGCATGGCGCAGTATTAAGGGACGAACACTAGGTATGGATGTGCCTGTCTCGATCGCTTTGCTGTTTGCCTACGTGGCAAGTTTGGTCGCAACCGTGACAGAGAAAGGAGAAGTTTTCTTCGAATCTATTTCTATGTTCACTTTCTTCCTACTGCTTGGTCGTTTCTTAGAGATGAGAGCTCGTCGTAAAGCAGCGGCTGCGAGTGGTAACCTGCTTAAGCTCGTCCCTGCAATGGCGACAACCCTAGACGGCGAGCAAGTGCCAGTGAAAACTCTAAAAGTAGGCGACAAGATCCGCGTACTTCCGGGCGAACACATCCCTGCGGCTGGCAAAGTACTTTCGGGCCGAGTTCATATTGATGAATCTATGTTGACTGGCGAATCTATCCATCTCGTGAAAAACGAAGGCGATACAGTTTACGCTGGTACGTTGAATGGCGATGAGTCATTTGAACTGGAAGTAATGACATCAAAAGCGGACTCTGTGATCTCCAATATTGTTCGTCTGCAAGATGAAGCCCAGTTATCTAAGCCTGGTATTGCACAAATTGCGGATATTGTGGCTCGTTACTTTGTTGCGGTTATCTTGATTATCTCCTGCGGTACTTGGTTTTACTGGCATCAAACACGACCAGAAGACGCATTCTGGATCATGTTGTCTGTACTGGTTGCGACTTGTCCATGTGCTCTTTCACTGGCGACGCCGACAGCAATTACTTGTTCAACGTCCCGTATGGGTAACTTTGGTATTTTGCTGCGTAAAGGCCATGTATTCGAAACCTTGTGCAAAGTTAACCACTTGATCATCGATAAAACGGGTACATTGACTGAGGGGGATATTCGTATCAGCCGTGTGGAAACTTTCTCAGAGCTTGATAAAGAGACGTGTTTAAAAGTGGCTGCGAGCCTAGAACAGCATGCTAACCACCCTATTGCGAAAGCATTCAAGACTCACGTGTCCGATGATGTTGAAGTCAATACCGTAAACAACGTTATTGGTTCGGGTATTACTGGTGAGTTGAACGGTCAAGAGGTGGCGATCGGTAGTAGTGAGTTTATTCTTGGTGAAACTCAACCGACGCAAAGTAACGGCATCTACTTGTCGATGGCGGGACGTCATATCGCTACCTTTACTTATGAAGACCCGATTCGTAAGGAAAGCATGGAGTTTATCCAAAAGTTCAAAGAAGCGGGTATTAAAACTACTCTGCTGACGGGTGACTCCTTGATTAACGCGAAGCCTGTTGCTGAAGAAATCGGTATTACCGACATCGTTGCGAATGCGAAGCCTGAGGATAAGCTTGCTTACCTTAACTCTCGTGATGAGAAAGACATCACCATGATGGTTGGCGACGGTATTAACGATGCGCCTATTCTTTCGGGTGCTCACCTTTCTGTCGCTATGGGCGGTGGAACAGATGTAGCAAAAGCCTCTGCAGACATGGTTTTATTGGGTGACAAGCTCGATAGATTACTTGAGTCCCGTACATTGGCGCTAAAAACGCGTAAGATAATCCGCGAAAACTTAGCATGGTCATTGGGATATAACCTACTTATCCTTCCGTTGGCTGTAGCAGGTTTGGTTGCTCCATACATTGCCGTTGTTGGCATGTCTGCAAGCTCTATTATTGTTGTGTCTAACTCGTTAAGGCTTTTAAAAGAGCAAGGTAAATAATGGAAAGTTTATATATCCTGATTCCCATTGCGATTGTGCTGGTGTGTATCGCTGTTGGTATATTTCTCTGGGCGGTGAAGAGCGAACAGTTTGAAGACTTAGAGCGTCAAGGTCACAACATCTTGTTTGACGAAGACGAAAAAGCCCATGATCACTCTGACAGCAAGCCAGTGAAGAGTGTCAAAGCTAGTACTGAATCCCCAACCAACCTAGATAAAAAGAACGATGACGCCTGATTGGATCGGAGCCTTTATTGTCGGACTGATCGGCGCGGGCCACTGCATGGGAATGTGTGGTGGTATTGCGTCGCTCCTTTCAATCGGCAATACCAAACCTTCCCCGGTTATCCCTCTACTTTACAACCTTGGTCGACTACTCAGCTATGCCGTAATTGGTGGTGTGATCGGCGGTGCAATCTCTTCAATAGGTCAACTTAGCGATTTCAACGCGCTATTTAATTGGCTTCGTTTGTTCGCTGCCATCTTTATGATCATTTTGGGCCTGTATATCGGTAAGTGGTGGTTTGGCTTGCTGTTCTTTGAGAAGGTCGGTCAGAAGCTGTGGCGTTATATTTCACCAGTTGGTAAGTCTTTCCTCCCACTCAAGCATCCAAGCCACGCTCTGCCGTTTGGTTTCATTTGGGGGTGGCTACCGTGTGGTATGGTCTACTCTATGCTGACCTGGGCGGCTGTGTCAGGCAGTTGGTATAATGGAGCTGGAATTATGCTCGCATTTGGCTTGGGAACGCTTCCAGCAATGCTGACGGTTGGTATGGGCGCTAATTTCCTCAAGAAATTGCAACAAGCTGACATATTTCGTCAACTCGGCGCGATTTTAATCCTGATTTACGGTTTCTACACTGGATATACGGCGCTGCTGCTTATTACTTATACCGTATAACCATTCTTTAAATCTGGTTTTTTTACTACCTAACTGGATAAAGGAATGCTAAAATATTGATGTCTATCAAATAGTGAAAGATTGTTATGATTTCTGAAAAGCCTGTAACGAAACGTGTCCAATCTGGTGGCTGTGCGATCCATTGCCAAGATTGTAGTATTAGCCAACTTTGTATTCCGTTCACTTTGAATGAATCTGAACTTGATCAACTTGATCAGATCATTGAGAGAAAAAAGCCTATTCAAAAAGGCCAAGAGTTATTTAAAGCTGGTGACGAGCTTAAATCTCTCTACGCTATTCGCTCTGGAACGATCAAGAGCTACACGATTACTGAGCAAGGTGACGAGCAGATTACTGCATTCCATCTAGCGGGCGATCTTGTCGGCTTTGATGCGATTACTGGTGACCTACACCCTAGTTTCGCGCAAGCGCTAGAAACTTCTATGGTATGTGAAATCCCATACGAGATTCTTGATGACCTGTCAGGGAAAATGCCTAAGCTGCGTCAGCAAATTATGCGCCTAATGAGTAACGAGATTAAAGGCGACCAAGAAATGATTCTGCTTCTTTCTAAGAAGAATGCGGAAGAGCGCCTTGCTGCATTCCTTTATAATCTCTCAACTCGTTTCTCTCAACGTGGTTTCAGCCCACGTGAGTTCCGCTTAACGATGACTCGTGGCGATATTGGTAACTACCTAGGTTTAACGGTTGAAACTATTAGCCGTCTTTTAGGTCGTTTCCAGAAAGCAGACATCCTAAGCGTTAAAGGCAAATATATCACTATCGAAGATCACGATGCGCTGATGGAACTTGCTGGCGTTTCAAAAGAATAGTCTAGATATCAATGATGTAGTTCAATAATGAGCTACATCATGTTTCTCCCTTAAAACCTCTTTTATTTCTCTTAATCTCTCCATAACTACGCTACATTATTTATATGTTCGGTCTGAAAAGTAGGCTTAGTTATGAGTATCTATAACAAAATTTTAGTTGTCGCAGACATTAATCATGATGAGCAACCCGCTCTAGTTCGTGCTATCCAACTTGCTAAGAAAAGCACCTCAACGAGCCATATCACTTTCTTTTTGTCTATCTACGATTTCTCGTATGAAATGACATCTATGCTTTCTGTCGATGAAAGAGATGCAATGCGCAAAGGCGTTATCCATCAGCGTGAAATCTGGATGAATAAAGTTGCACAGCCTTACCTAGATGATTCTATTGAATTTAATGTTCAAGTGGTTTGGCATAACCGCCCTTACGAGGCCATCATTGCCGAAGTTTATAGCGGTGGTCACGATATTTTGATTAAGGGCACACGCAAGCACGATACTTTGGAATCAGTTATCTTCACACCAACTGATTGGCACCTATTGAGAAAATGCCCTAGCCCTGTACTGCTTGTTAAAAATGATTTCTGGCCAGAACACGCGAAGATTTATGCGTCTGTTCACGTAGGCTCAGAGACGGAAACGCACTTAGAACTTAACGATACTATGGTTGATCGACTCCTTGAGATAACGGGTCGTCTGGATGCGGAACCTTTTTTAGTTAACGCTTACCCAATCACTCCGGCAAATATAACGATTGAGCTGCCTGAGTTTGACCCAACCTCTTACACTGATGCGGTTCGCGGTCATCACTTAACTGCGATGAAGGCACTGCGTCAGAAGCACGGTATGTGTGAAGAGCAGACCGTTGTTGAACAAGGCTTACCTGAAGATGTCATTCCACGTGTCGCGTCTGAGAACAAAGCTGCAATGGTAATCTTGGGTACAACCGGTCGTACGGGTCTATCTGCGGTGTTTATTGGTAATACGGCGGAGCATGTTATCGATAAGATTAACTGTGATGTTTTGGCGCTTAAGCCATCTGGTTACGTTAGCCCACTCGATCCTAATCTTTCGAAAGGTTAATGCACCTAAGCAGACGAACTTAACTGCAAGTTCAACTCATAAAAAACGCCTCAAGCACTACTTGAGGCGTTTTTGTTTGTCTGTCGTCGGTGCATTTATTGCTCTACAACGATTGTTTGTTTTATACGTTCGTTACGTCGATGAACATTGACTCATCGATGTTAGAAGATGAAATTTCAGCTTCTTGGAATTCGTACTCTTCACGCTCACCGCTACGGTCTAATGGAAGGTTTACAAAGTCAAATAGTTCGCGGTCAGCCAGTTGGCTTGGGCTAACGTTTTGAATTGATTTAAAGATTTTTTCAACACGGCCTGGTGTCTTTTTGTCCCAATCAATCAGCATTGCTTTAATGTTTTGACGTTGTAGGTTTTCTTGTGAACCACAAAGGTTACAAGGAATGATTGGGAACCCTTTGTGTTCAGCGTATTTGATAAGGTCTGTTTCACGACAGTAAGTCAGGGGACGAATAACAACGTTACGACCATCATCAGAACGTAGCTTAGGTGGCATAGCCTTAAGACGAGCGCCGTGGAACATGTTAAGGAACATAGTTTCAACGATGTCGTCCATGTGGTGGCCAAGAGCGATCTTAGTCGCGCCAATCTTCTCAGCGAACGAGTACAAAGTACCACGACGCAAACGAGAACATAGACCACACGTTGTTTTACCTTCAGGGATCTTCTCTTTAACTACTGAGTACGTATCTTTATCTACGATATAATAAGGAATGTTCAGTGTTTCAAAGTATTCAGGAAGAATGTGCTCAGGGAACCCAGGCTGTTTTTGATCTAGGTTTACCGCAACAACATCAAACTTGATTGGTGCTGCTTCACGTAAACGTAGCAAAATATCTAGCATCGCAAATGAATCTTTACCGCCACTGATACATGCCATTACTACATCATTCTCTTCGATCATGTTGTAGTCAATGATGGCATTTCCAACATTTCTTCTCAGACGTTTCTGAAGTTTGTTGAATTCTAGTACTTCTTTTCTATTATCGTTTTGGTTCATTGCGACTCTCACACCGTCGTATTACCGACTGTAGATTGCTAGTGGGACTGTTTTAGGGCGTGGATTATACGGATTTTTATTTGATGTTGAAATAGTAACGGCAGGATAAACAAGTCGACTGGTTGAAAGATTCCACTTTATCTAGTGAGAAGCACTCATCATTAACAAAAAATGAGCTTCACAAGTGCAAACTACGTAGATTACAGGAAAAGAAAAGCAGCCAAACTTGGTTTTAGTTGGCTGCTTTACGATGTGTTGTTTAGATAATGCAGTTTGGTCTATCGACTAACTCAAGGTTATTGAGCCGGAATGTAAGGTAAGACACGAGTTGTCGCTTCTGGCAACGTGATGCTGTCACTTCTGTTAAGTTCTTCTAGTGTGAACTTAGCGCGCCCTTGGGTAATTGGGATCTGTTTATCGTTAGAAAGCGTGATGTTACCTTCAAGCTTGTTTGCGAATTCAAGCGTTAGCCCTTGGATGTCCGGTGTGAACCAGCTTGAGAACATGCCGCTGACGTCTTCTAACATTGCTTGCATCTGCGGTAACAGGTTTTCCAGATGTGCAACTTTAACCGTTCCAGCTAAAGGAGCTTTAGTCATAACAACCAAAGAGTATGCACACTCTTGCTCTTTTGTTTGCACAAAAATAAGCGGGTTTGCCGAACGAAGGTTTTGGTCCACAGGGAGAAGTAGCTCGTTATCTGGAGAGACTTTCAGCTCTTCATAGTGCTCTTCTTTTTCCATCCATGCTTTGCTGATATGACAGGTTGTTTGGGCTTGCTGATCGACAAAGAAGACGGCAACTTTAACGTCATCATGCCCTTCTTTGGTGTTGTTTTTAAGCTGTGTGTAAAGCTTAGAGTAGGTAAACATGTATTCTTGCGCTGCAGCAGGTAAAGAGACCCCTAGGCTTAGAGAAGCTAACAAAGAGAGTACTGTCTTTTTCATTGTTATAGTCTTGTCGAAGTTGAGCGTTTATAAATAGAAAGAGCAGCTAACGAGCTGCTCTTTACGTGATGTTATTTGGTCAAACTTAGCATTTAAGCTCACCAAATGGCTATCAAATCGAGTTACTTTTTCCAGTATACCTCGTTGTGACGGATCATAGCTTGTAAATCAGTCACATAGTCTGAACCTCGCTCAGAATATTTTAGCAAGCCGTTGCTGATTTCAGTAGCGGTTTGCGTCGTTAGCAGATCGTCACCCTTTGCCGCCAGTTTTGCACGAATCGCTCTTAAGTCTGCGTAAGCACGGTTTCGGTTAAGGTTCATGAAGTAACGATGCACAGACTCTTGGCTCGAAGAGAAAATCGCAACCTCATGCGAGCTACCTTCATTACGTTGTAACGGAACTAGGCCACACCCTTTGGTGTAACACCAATGACCAAAATAGTTATTCGCTTTAGTGGCGAAACGTGATGTGCCCCAAGCTGATTCATTGGCCGCCTGAGTTAATACAAGCGCTTCAGGTAACACGTTTACACGATTCAACATTTCTGTCAGCCAAGCATCATCTAAGCCTGATGAAGGTACTGGTAGGCTATACAGCTTCCCTAGTTGCTTTGCGTATGACGCGTCTTCAGAATCAACATTGCTCAACCCTGTTTCTGAAAGCTTGGTTAGAAACGCACGTTCTTTTGTGATTCGCTTGTTTTCGATATTGATACTTGGGCGAAGATAAGAAAAAAAAGTGTCTTTCTTTTCATTTACATCTTCAATAGCTGCGAAGTCTGGCTTATTAGAAGGGACGGTCAAGTCACCAAACTTTTGTTCTGAGTCTTGGGCCACTTGACCTGCTCGCCTACGCTCTTCCTCTTGTTGGTAAAGCATTGGGCCAACTAACGAGATTGAGCCAACTAAGGCTAATGCTGTCACTTTTAGCGCAAGTGATTTACTTGCGGTTGATTTAGAGTTGTTATGCATCGAATACGTTTGGGTCTTTATTGTTGCTATCGTTGTGGTCGTCGTCGCTCTTTGGTCTGTCTGACGCAATCAGTTTGAGTTTAATGCCAAACATCTCGCGGTAAAGAATCCCTTTAACGTGGAAGAAGAAAGGTAAAACGAAGATAAGACCGATGCCGTACATCATTGCCGCGACGATGAACATCAGCATTACTAATAGGTAGATAGAAGCAACTGTGAAGATTTTCTTGTTTACAGCACGCATAGAAAGCAGAAGCGATTGCATTGGTGGTACTTTCTTATCGCAAATCAACAGGATTGAGTGGCTGAAAGCAAGCGAGAAGTAAATCGACAGAAAAGGCAGAATCATACCTGCAATACCTTGAAGCATCAGACTGAACAGAGTCACAAGGATTACTGGAATTGTAAACTGTAGGCCTTTGCCAATGTGGTGAATTTTAGTCTGTAGACCAGCAGCATGGCTCATCGCCATCAAACAGATACCTGCATAGATAGGTGCGCTGATAACTTCATAGCTGAAATTAGCAATAAAGATCGACTCAACGATCTGCGGAGTAAAAGCCTCTGGGTCGATAACGGCGTCTAAGATAACAGCTGGGTCACCTAACTGTAGCTTTAGTGCAATATAGAAGATAGCCAGTTGCACGAACATCAGAGCAACTATTGCCGGCGAAAACGAAAGAAAGTGACTTACCGTATGTTTCCATGCCTCTTGGAATACAGCCGTTGCTTTGAGCTCATAATCGCCAGAAAGTGCACGGTCGATACTACCGCCTAAATTAAAATCTTTTTCGATGTCGTTGTTCATAGTGATACCTAGGTGTGTCAATTAAATTGAGCCACCTAACTTATTGATAAAAATTACCTTCATTATACTCATATGTCGGATACAAACTAAAATATGAAACTGTAACAAGGCTTGCTTTTGCGTCTTAATGGTTAATAATTAAACGCTTGTTGGGGCGTGAACCCAGTAAATAAAAGTATGGTAAAGGATGTTTACTTTTACCTGCGAAATTTTTTATCTTCGAATGGTAAAAAATGCTTTGATTTCACGTTTTTGGTGATTATGATGCGCGCCTCAAAGGTGTATAGCAACAGGTTCTCAAACAGAACCAAGGTGGAGAAAAACAGACGTTGAACGCTAAAAAATCAGTAGGAAAACCAGTAGTACAGCTAACTGGTATTAGTAAAAGCTTCGATGGTAAGGAAGTCATCGGCAATCTTGATCTAAACGTAAATCATGGTGAGTTTCTCACTATTTTAGGCCCATCAGGTTGTGGTAAAACAACGGTACTAAGAATGATTGCGGGTTTTGAAACGGCAGATAGTGGTCAAATACTATTAGCTGAACAGAACGTAACCCAAGTCCCTGCTGAACAAAGGCATGTTAACACTGTATTCCAAAGCTATGCCCTATTCCCACATATGACCGTTTTCGAAAATGTGGCATTTGGCTTACGCATGCAGAAAGTTCCAAATAGCGAGATTGAACCTCGTGTAATGGAAGCTTTAAAAATGGTGCGCCTAGGACAGATGGCACAACGAAAACCACACCAGCTTTCTGGTGGTCAACAACAACGTATCGCAATCGCTCGTGCTGTCGTTAATAAGCCTAAAGTCCTTTTGTTGGATGAATCTCTGTCTGCTCTGGATTACAAACTTCGTAAACAGATGCAAATCGAGCTGAAACAACTTCAGCGCCAACTTGGTATCACGTTTATTTTTGTAACTCACGACCAAGAAGAAGCACTGTCGATGTCTGACCGTATTATTGTTATGCGTGACGGTGTGATTGAGCAAGACGGAACACCAAGAGAGATTTACGAAGAGCCTAAGAACCTTTTTGTTGCTCGCTTCATTGGTGAAATTAACGTATTCGATGCGACAGCGACATCTCGTTTAGATGAAAAACGCATTTTTGCGACAATTGAAGGTGAAGAGTCAGTTATCTACCACGATAAAGGCATCACTTCTGGTCAAAAACTGCAGGTATTACTTCGTCCTGAAGATCTCCGTATTGAAGAGATTAAAGAGTCTGAGCAACGCGGTATTGTTGGCCACATTGTCGAGCGTACCTACAAAGGCATGACTTTAGATTCAGTTGTCGAACTAGAATCTGGCATGCGCGTAATGGTAAGCGAATTCTTCAACGAAGATGACCCTGATGTTGATCACTCACTGGGCCAAAAAGTTGCAGTAACTTGGGTTGAGAGCTGGGAAGTGGTATTAGAAGATGAGCAAGAAGTTTAATTTACAAAACGCGATTGTTGCTTTAATCACAGGTTGGTTAGTGCTGTTCGTGATGATTCCAAACATCATGATCATTGGTACCAGCTTCTTAACTCGTGACGAAGCAAACTTGATCGAGATGACCTTCACTCTCGATAACTACATCCGTTTGGCCGACCCGCTGTATTTTAAAGTGCTGATACACTCTTTCTATATGGCTATTATCGCGACCCTATTGTGTTTGATCATTGGCTACCCGTTTGCCTACATCGTGGCAAAAATGCCAGAGAAATGGCGCCCTTTCATGCTGTTTTTGGTGATTGTGCCATTCTGGACGAACTCTTTGATTCGTACCTACGGCTTGAAGATTGTACTGGGTACTCAAGGTGTCTTAAACAAAAGCTTACTAGCGCTAGATATCATCGATAAGCCGCTGCGAATTATGTACACAGAAACGGCGGTAATGATCGGTTTGGTGTATATCCTACTGCCGTTCATGATTCTTCCGTTGTATTCAGCGATTGAAAAACTGGATGACACGTACCTGGAGGCAGCAAAAGACTTAGGCGCAAACAAGCTTCAAACCTTGTTGAAAGTTGTATTACCGCTAACGATGCCCGGCATCATCGGTGGTTGTTTATTAGTACTTCTTCCAGCGTTAGGCATGTTCTACATTTCTGACTTGCTAGGCGGTGCTAAGAACTTGCTGATTGGTAACGTGATTAAGAGCCAAGTACTCAACGCCCGAGACTGGCCGTTTGGCGCGGCTACGAGTATTGCGCTGACGGTTGCGATGGCAATTATGCTTTATGCCTACTACCGAGCGGGCAAGCTATTGAATAAGAAGGTGGAGCTAGACTAATGGGTCGCACAGTTAAGTTCAGCTTTATGGCACTGGTATACGCTTTTCTATACCTACCTATTATCGTGTTGATTGCGAACTCCTTTAATGCCAACAAGTTTGGTATGAAATGGGGTGGCTTCACCACCAAGTGGTATGACGCACTTATTAACAACGACAGCCTAATGCAGGCTGCGTGGCACTCGATTAACGTAGCGGTGTTCTCAGCAACAGCAGCAACGATTGTCGGCAGCCTGACAGCAGTAGCCCTATTCCGTTACCAATTCAAAGGTAAAGGTGTGGTCAATGGCATGTTGTTCATCGTGATGATGTCACCAGACATCGTAATGGCAATCTCGTTACTGGCTTTGTTCTTGGTAATGGGTGTGCAACTAGGCTTCTTTACCTTACTTGCTGCACACATTACGTTCTGTTTGCCGTTTGTTGTTGTAACGGTTTACAGCCGCTTGAATGGCTTCGATGTGAAAATGCTTGAAGCAGCAAAAGACTTAGGTGCAAGTGAGTGGACGATTCTAAAACAGATCATCCTGCCTCTTGCTAAGCCTGCGGTTGCTGCGGGTTGGTTGTTGAGCTTCACACTGTCTTTGGACGATGTGATTATCAGCTCTTTTGTAACAGGTCCAACGTACGAAATCTTGCCACTGAAGATTTACTCTATGGTTAAAGTAGGTATCTCTCCAGAGGTCAACGCCCTAGCAACAGTAATGTTAGTGGTGTCGCTAATACTGGTGATTATTTCTCAGTTGTTAGCGAGAGAGAAAATTAAGTAAGCCTCCTACCCTTTAACGAGGCTGAATTGATAAGAAGTTGAGAAACTCGATGTTCTACAAAAGGTGTTAATCATAAACAGAATGGTAAATTGCCATTCTGTTTTTCTATCTATTGCCTGAGGGCAACGTTTAGTTTGGAGCTAACGTCAATGAAAAAATGGGCTACTCTATTAGCTGGTAGTGCATGTGCGCTTTCTATGTTATCTGCACCGTCTTTTGCGAAAGATAACAAAGAATTGGTATTCATGAACTGGGGACCTTACATCAACAGTGAGATCCTAGAAAAGTTCACCGATGAAACTGGTATCAAGGTGATTTACTCGACTTACGAGTCGAACGAAACCTTGTACGCAAAGCTAAAAACTCACAACAAAGGCTATGACTTGGTTGTGCCGTCGACTTACTTTGTTTCTAAGATGCGCGACGAAGGTATGCTACAAAAGATCGACAAATCGAAGTTGAACAACTTCAAAAACCTAGATACAAACTACTTGGATAAGCCATACGATCCAAACAACGACTACTCTATTCCACACGTTGTTGCGATCACGGGTCTTGCTGTGAACACAGACATTTACGATCCAAAAGATTTTTCAAAGCTGGGCTGACTTATGGAAGCCTGAGCTTGAAGGTCAACTAATGATGATGGATGACACTCGTGAAGTGTTCCAGATTGCTCTACGCAAGTTAGGTTACTCAGGCAACACTACTAACCAAAAAGAGATCGACTAAGCGTACGCTGAGCTACAAAAGCTAATGCCAAATGTTTTAGTATTTAACTCAGACAACCCTGGCGCACCATACATGTCTGGTGAAGTTGGCCTTGGGATGCTTTGGAACGGTTCTGCAGCAGCGGCTCAAAACGAAGGTCTGCCGATTAAACTGGTATTCCCTAAAGAAGGCGGTATTGGTTGGGTTGATAACTTTGCAATCAGCTCTGGCGCAACAAACGTAGAAGCGGCTCACAAGATGATCGACTTCCTACTGCGCCCAGAAATCGCTGAACAAATCTCTCGTGATACTGGCTACCTAACAGCAGTGAAAGCATCGAACGAGAAGTTCAAAGACAGCACGGCTCTGTTCCCATCTCAAGAAGACCTTGATCGTGTTGAATGGCAAGCTGCGGTTGGCGATAAGACAGTGAAGTACGAAGACTACTTCATGAATCTTAAAGCGGGTCAATAACTGTTTTTTTGATTAGTCTCATTCGATAATCAACAAGTTAAAAATCATAATATCAATGAATAGGCAGCTTAGGCTGCCTATTTTATTTTATCACTGATATAATATAGCGCGATTTTTCGAAATCCATTTACTTTGGGCTCACTACCCAACTTCAAATCAAACAAATGAACGGAACAGTAATGAAAAAAACACTGTATACCGGCGCATTGTGTGCTGCTACTTTACTTTCTACACCCTCTTTCGCAGCTGACCAAGAACTGTATTTTTACAACTGGTCTGAATATATCCCAAATGAAGTGCTAGAAGACTTCTCAAAAGAGACGGGTATTAAAGTTTATTACTCTACTTATGAGTCTAACGAAAGCATGTACGCTAAGTTAAAAACTCAAGGTACGGGTTATGACATAGTTGTTCCTTCTACTTACTTTGTTTCTAAGATGCGTAAAGAAGGTATGCTTCAAGAGCTTGATAAAACTAAGCTAAGCCACTTTGCTGATTTGGATCCAAACTACTTAGATAAGCCATTTGACCCAAGCAACAACTACTCTATCCCATACATTTGGGGTGCAACGGGTATTGGTATCAACTCAGACATGCTAGACAAATCTTCAGTGAAAAACTGGGGGGACCTGTGGGATACACAGTGGGAAGGTCAGCTGATGATGATGGACGACTCTCGTGAGGTTTTCCATATCGCACTATCTAAACTGGGTTACTCTCCAAACACAACTAACCCTGAAGAGATTAAAGAAGCTTACGAAGAGCTTCGTAAACTAATGCCTAACGTATTGGTATTTAACTCAGATTTCCCTGCGAACCCTTACCTTGCAGGTGAAGTGTCTCTTGGTATGCTTTGGAATGGCTCTGCTTACATGGCACGCCAAGAAGGTGCAACCATTGATATCATCTGGCCAGAGAAAGGCGCTATCTTCTGGATGGACAGCCTAGCGATTCCTTCAGGTGCAAAGAACATCGAAGCGGCTCATAAAATGATCGACTTCCTTCTTCGTCCAGAGAACGCAGCTAAGATTGCTCTAGAGATCGGTTACCCGACTCCAGTGAAGACTGCTTATCCTATTCTTCCAAAAGAGTTTGCTGAAGACAAGAACATTTTCCCACCACAATCAGTGATGGATAACGGTGTATGGCAAGATGAAGTTGGTGAAGCGAGCGTTATTTATGACGAGTACTTCCAAAAACTAAAAGTAAACAACTAAGCTTGTTACTGATTGGTGATCAAAGCGGCGTAAGCCGCTTTATTTTTATCTACACTTTATATAAGACTATGTTAAAAAATATGAGGTTAATTTAATATGCTGCGAACCCCATTTTACTGATTGTGACTCTGATGCTTATGGCGTCATTTTTGATGTTAGCCTTTAGCTCGTTCATCCATGTAGACTCTAATTACGACCTATTTTTGCAACCAACATCCTCGTGATTAAGATCTATATCCACTAACTTTCTGACCTCTTATTTGCAGTCAGACATGTATTTGCTTCTTTTTTCAGTGATAGTGTTGATTTAAGCGGTTAGCGAGCCTCACTCAACCGACAATAACTCACTCACCAGTTTTGGCACTTCAACACTGGCTTTGCCGTAGCGCTTCTCTTCAAATTCACTCTCAACCGCACTTGGTTCAAGGTTTATCTCTATCGTGTGCGCGCCATGCATTTTAGCGTCATGTACAAAACCCGCAGCTGGATATACAACACCAGATGTGCCTATCGAAATAAACAGATCCGCTTCTTCAAGTACTGAATAGATGTCACCCATTCTTAGCGGCATTTCACCAAACCAAACAATGTGTGGACGCATTTGTGCAGGGATTTGGCAACAATGACAAAGCTCACCCGTTTTGATGTCGTCTTTGTGCTCCACCACTTGATTGGATTCACTGCAACGCGCTTTCAACAATTCACCGTGCATGTGAATAATGTTGTTGCTACCGCCTCTCTCGTGCAAGTTGTCGATGTTTTGCGTAATTATAGTAACGTTGCCGTCAAATTTGTCTTCAAGCTCTCCTAGTGCCTTATGAGCGGCATTTGGCAAGATGCTCTCGCTTTGTAAGCCGTGACGACGCTTGTTATAGAAGGCTTGTACAAGGTCTGGATCTTTTGCGAACCCTTCAGGCGTCGCGACATCTTCGATTTTATGGTTTTCCCATAGCCCGTCTTTTGCTCGGAATGTTTGGATACCCGACTCTGCAGAAATGCCGGCACCAGTAAGAATTACGATATTTCGATATGGGAAATGCATATAACGTCCTTTTCAATATGTCACTTTGTAACAGCTTAGCACTGTTCAAATTCCTACAATAGTTTTGGGGATTAGACCATAGTCTTACCCAACTGAATTCATTAACTATTTGTGACATAACTCGCTTGTCGTTTGCCTTCTTTTGTTTGCAAAACGCTCACATTGATTCTTGTAAACGCAAAAAGCCCAGTGAAACAATCACTGGGCTTTGCTTTCAACGCACTAGCGTTACAGGTTTGGTCCTGTAGACGGGTTTTGCGGTAGATTTTGACTTAAACGCTGCATACCTTGATACATACGGATAAACCAAACAACAATCGCTACACCACCGAATAACATACCTACATATGGAATGTAGTAAGCGATATCATCGATAAATTGGTTCAGATACCAATAATCGTTCACACCGATTAACACGCCGTTTGAGGTTGCTACCGTTACGATAAGAATCACAAAGAAGGTTAGGTTCAAGAAGAACGAGCGGATTAAACCATAGTAATGCGTATCAACGACTTTGCCGTCTGCGC
>JAYYSE010000004.1:0-50281 GCA_036126475.1 Pseudomonadota bacterium
GTACCTTCTGCCCTCGGTCAACTGCTGATAAGTCATGGTAGTACTGCTTGTTTCTTTGGCGAGAAGAGCGTACCACTTTCAGTAGTTGGCTTCCTCTTCTACAGCTATCCATGAATGTCGCACTTATTATCTGAAATCGGGGGTAACGAATCTCAATGTTTCCTTACCTGAACGATCGCGGCCTAACTTACGTCAGAATAAGTCACTGACTGACCTAACTTTTATCTTACAATCTAAACACGGGTGTTAATTGAACACTTTAATTCTGTTTTAGCTATTTCAGCTACACTCATCCTGCGAAATGCCTAAATTGACCTAATTTGGGCTTGATTTAAATATACATTTATAAATGTGAAGCTTGGATTTTTGATATTAATCAGTGATTTATCTGTTTTTATCGTATTCCTTTGTCAAGCTTAACTATAATCTTTATGTGTTTCAAATTTACTCATGTAGTGATTTTGTTAGATTCTTAATTTTTGTTTACATGGCTTTTTTTATGTGTCATTGTAACAATCAATTGATGATGCTGACTAAGATGGAGTAGGTAATATGAGCCGACAGATTGAGACACTAAAAGAATTGGAAACCATAGCGCAAGGAGCGTCAGATCTACTCGCTCAACGTGAAGATATTCGGCCAAAACTTCCTAGAACGTTTGACCGACCAGATGCGGTTGAATATTTGAAATGTGATTATCGCACTATTGAAAAACATGCTGCTGAACTTGGTTTTAATCCTAAGGCTCACGTATCGAGTGGAATTAATTGGATGCTCGACATTAATCAAATCTATAAAATTCGTGATGCCTTACCAGAAAGCACCATCCTCAAAAAAAAATTAAAGCCTTTTAATCGTAAGAAAAACCAGAAAGCACAAGTCTTAGTCGTGCAGAACCAAAAGGGTGGCGTGGGAAAAACTCTGAGTTGTATCACAATTGCTACTGGTATAGCGATGGAATACCACGAAGGTTACCGTATTGCAGTCATTGATATGGATGGTCAAAGTACATTGAGTTCCTACCAACCTTCCTTAGACGGAGAAGAGCGACCTACAATCGGTGAGCTGATTCAAATTGACCCTCAAACAGAAGGTTATCAAGCTCTAATTCGATCGTCAGTTTCTGACACGACAATCCCTAACCTTAAAATTATACCTGCTGCTCAGGGAGATAGGGATATCGAAGCTATTTTCCATGAAGGAGTGTTTTCTAACTCAATTTCTTCACCATATTCGCGTTTGAAAGCGGTCATAGAAGCAATCAGTGAAGACGTGGATATCGTTTTGATCGATACCCCCCCTTCTTTGGGCTACGCCTCAATTAATGCTTACAATGCTGCTACTAGTGTAATAGTCCCTCTGGGTGCAAACCAAAACGATACAGATGCAACGTGTCAGTATCTAAGCTATCTACCGAAAATTTATAAAAACCTTATTGCACAAGGTCATCAAGGCTACGATTTTATTAAGTTCTTGTTGACCAATTATGAGGAAAATAGTGCATCCTCACTTGAAGTAAGAGAGGAACTCAATGAGCATTTCAACGGATACTTATTTTCTACAACCTTTAAAAAATCTGAAGCAGTTAGATTATGTTCGTTAGATAGAAATACGGTTTACGATTTATCTAAATCGATGTATTCAGGTCATAAAAGCACGTTCAAGAATGCGAAGCTGAATGCTGATCAGATACTCATGGATATCATGCTTCAAGTTAGAAAAATATGGGATAAGGAAAATAAATAAAATGAACAAACGACGAGCGGCTATTCAAGCAGCCCTAGCCAGTAAAATTGCAGCGAAGCCAACCAAAGTGCCTTCTATGCCTTCAGGGGATATGGATAGTGTATCTGAAGCAAAGATTGATGTAGAACTTAATTACTCGAAGTTATCTGATAGTTTGGATAAAGCCGGCATATCATTTAGTGATTTTCTCCAAGAGCATTCCGGCATTGTTTTGTCTAAACCAGAAAGAAAACTGACTACCCCTTCTGGTGAAGTTTATACAGTCGCTACATCGTACATGTCGTATGAGCAGTTAAAAGAGCTTTGCGTCATTGATAGTGATAACGTTAGAGATATCTCCGAACGTACAGAAGAAGCACTAGCTGACATTATTGATGAAATAGGTATGGGGCTTCAACTAATGCCAATCATCGCTTATGTCGATAACAACGGGAAGCACTCTATTATGGAAGGTTCTCGGCGCTTCGCTTCTGCATTGCATCGTAAGGTAGGTTTAACGGTAGATATCTTTGACTGCAAACCAAATCTAGAAACGATTAGATGGGTAGTTGAAACTTCAGATAGGAAAAAAGGGTTCTCCTATTATGAAAAAGGTAAGCTCTACACTAAACTGATGGAAACACACAATTGGACTCAAGCTGAATTGGAAAGGGAACGTGGGTATACCCAACAAGATATAAGTCTCAGTATTGCATATTATTCCTGTCCAACGCCTTTGCTTGAGTTACTACCTGTTAAAACACTGCCGCAGGCATATGTATTAAAGCTAAATTCAGCGACAAAGGCTGTGCTGAATAAAAACTTGCTCAATGAAACAATAGAAGATCTAAAAGAAGCAATGCTTGATATCGAAACAGTGTCATTAGATAAACAGTCTAAGATGGTGGTCGATAAATGGCATGAACTGGCAAAAAAACTCAGTGCTAAGAAAACAAAAAATGTAACACCGGTCTTTGAATCTGGAGAAACGAAAGCTTTTGTGAAACGAACGAAAAAAGGAAGCCATATTACTCTACAGAGCTTGCCTAGAGACCTCGAAAAGGATGTATTAAAGGCGATAGAGAAAATAGTCAATGCTAGTAAAAGTATTTCACATTTATAAATGTGAAATGTGTATTTACCTTTAAAAGCAAATGGTTACGACACTTTTTTGTTTTTAACGTGTTCGGTTTTTTTTAGTAGTTATGAACGTCATAATGAGAGAGCCTGTAATTTAAATTGTGTATCTGCTTATAATTAAGCCAGCCATGGCTAAGGATAAGCAGTATGGATAAGAAAACTTTATAAGCCTTCGCTCGCAAAGCTGCTAAGTCAATTAAGACACCTTCGGATCTTGATGACTTCAGGAAAATGTTAACCAAGGTGACGGTTGAGACAGCCTTAAATGCTGAACTTGATGTGTACCTTGGTTACGAAAAACACTCACCGACCAACAATAGTAACAGCCCAAATGGGTACTCATCTAAACGCCTAATTATAGACAATGGTGAGATCCAGTTAGAAGTCCCTCGTGACCGTGACGCGTCTTTTGAACTCAAGCTCGTTCGTAAGCATCAAACGCGATTCCAATCGATGAACGATAAGATCGGCTTTGTTTCCGTATTCAACCCACTCTGCCTTTTGATGCCATTAGACGACTCGGTAGCGCTCGGGCATACCAAACTGGGTAAATCTATTCAATATTGATGCGACTAGCATCATTTCCTGTTATTGATTGTTAAAGTCTCTACTGTGTAATACTAATCTGGAAAATTAACTGGTCAGATCAATCCACTCTCTTGTGCACATTTTTTTCACCCTATCTGCACTTTCCAGAAAACGGTTCCATGCACCACATATTTTCTCAACAATGTCGTCGTAGTTCGTAAAACTCTGGTTTGCTAAATAGTGCTGCCGTAGCCAACTCCATACTTGTTCTATCGGGTTTAACTCTGGTGAATATGGCGGGAGCTTGATAATACTGACATTACTAAACTGTTCTGCAATGTCATTTGTATGCCAACCAGCACCATCCATAATGACCACGGCGTGACGACCTTTTTCGGTCACCGCGGAGATCTGCTTAAGATGCTCAACCATAATGTCCTTGTTAACCCAAGGAACGACCATCGCCTCGCCAATACCTCTAACGGGACATACTGAGCCAAACAAATACGCATATTCAAACTGCTGCTGTTTTACCGCTCTTGGTCTTGAGCCACGTTTAGCCCAAAGTCGAGTTGTCGTGTTTTGCTGGCCAAACCTTGCTTCATCTTGAAACCAGACATCGACGTTATCGAGCCCTATATGACCAGAGATCTTAAGGATCGTTTCAATTTTGAATTTTTTTAAAATCGTCTTGGATTTGCCGGGATTGGCGAGGGTGCTTAGAGCGTGAAGTTATCCAAGAGAAGCCCATGTGATTAAGCAAATAGTAGATAGAATCTGGATGGTAGTGCTTGCCAAACTCTTTGACGATATAAGCATGAATATCAGTACCAGTTAACCTCCCCCCAGATGAATCTTCGGCACGTGCCTTTATATACTGGCTAAGCTGTTCACGTTGCTGAGTGTTGAGGAATGCTGGGCGACCCGTTCTTGGTTTTTCTTGCAACCCTTCAAGCCCTTCTTCGAGGAATGTTTGTACCCATTTATTCACACTAGTTCTGCTTACCTTAAGGAACATAGCAATTTGGGTTCGAGATTGACCATCTTTAAAATGAGCCAATGCGAGTAATCGCATCTTCATTTGAATAGATTTTTGTTGACTAGCAAGCTTTTTGAAATCAATGTTATCGAGACTGTCCATAGCGTCTTTTTTCAAGAAGAAGTAACAATCTTAATTAGATCATATTTTTACTTAGATTGGTATTAGCTTTAAAGTCGGGTGAGTGGTTTCTACGTTTTCTAGTCATAATCTGTTCCAGTATTTTTAGGTACTATACAAACAGGTCAATCACTAAAAGTCATGTCCGAAAATTTGGGGGCACTTCTAACAGCGACAATTTGACTGGGCTAGGTCAGGAGTAAGTGTTTAGGGTGAAAGATGCGGCTTATGTGTAGTTTGTGAAATTAGAGTCTGATACCCGTAGATAGATAATTCAAGGATAAGACTATGATTTGTGCAAAGGAATTTTCAGAATGGTTAAGACATAGGTTCAGTACCGAAAATGCGGGTATTTCTATTTCAAGAGATAACATCAACCAACTAACAGGTAGGCAGCGATTAGATCCTAGCTTTGTAAATGATGTACATTATGAATTGATGCAGTATGGAATGGCATTTTTTACAGACACCGGCCGGGAAATTTTTATCTCGTACCTGTATCACAGTCGATAAATTGGCGAGAGCGACTCGAATATCAATTTGAAAAAGAGTTATTCTGCAACATTTATCCCATGGAGAAATCCGGATAAGAAAAAGGTTCAACTTATTGATTAAGTTGAACCTTTTCTTTATTAGGTCAAGCCTTGAATGATAACAAACTTTTCTAGCAGCTCGTCTTCAGTTTCAATATGATTTGGATCAGTGATGATGCACTTGGTAATTGGGCATACAGACTGACACGTTGGCTTCTCATAGTGACCTTTACATTCAGTACATAAATTTGGGTCTATTTCGAAGATGCTGTCACCCATCGTGATTGCGCCATTTGGACATTCAGGGTCACACATATCGCAGTTTATGCACTTGTCAGTGATTAACAGAGCCATTGCTTACTTCTCGGTTTTCTAAGTAAAGTTACTTCCCTGATGCATTGCGTGTGTCTTGGCCTTCGCTCAAGTTACGCATCAACAGGCCGAACTCTAAGTCTAGATCTGCTGGTACAGGAATAAATACAAAGTGACCGTTACCTTTTGCGTCTTCAACGGCTTCAGATTTACGATTTTCCATCATCTCTAGTGTGAAAACAACGTTACCTTTCGGTGTCATCATTTCTAAGCTGTCACCTACTAGGAACTTGTTCTTCACTTCTACTTCCGCTAGATCGCCACGGCGTTTACCTGTGAATTCACCAACAAATTGTTGAGTATCAGAGATAGAGTAACCGTACTCGTAGTTTTGGTAAGTGTCGTGAGTGTGGCGACGTAAGAAGCCTTCAGTGTAGCCACGGTGCGCCAGGCTCTCTAGTGTACCCATTAGGCTTTCATCAAATGGCTTGCCTGCTACAGCATCATCGATAGCTTTACGGTAAACTTGTGCAGTACGAGCACAGTAGTAGAAAGACTTAGTACGGCCTTCAATTTTCAGTGAATGAACACCCATCTTCGTTAGACGCTCAACGTGCTGGATTGCGCGAAGGTCTTTTGAGTTCATGATGTAAGTACCATGCTCATCTTCAAACGCAGCCATTTTCTCTTCAGGCTTGTGTGACTCTGAAAGTAGAACCACTTCATCTGTTGGTTTACCTAGACCTAGTGTGTTGTCTGGACGTTCATCTTGAACTTCAACATCCTGAATCTCAACACCAGTTGGGTTTGCTTCAACGATTTGACCGTTTTCGTCTTCTTTTGCCGCTTCTGTCTTGTATTCCCAACGACAAGCGTTAGTGCAAGTACCTTGGTTAGGATCGCGCTTGTTCATGTAACCAGAAAGTAGACAACGACCAGAGTACGCCATACAAAGTGCACCGTGAACAAATATCTCTAGTTCTGTTTCTGGGCAGTGTTCGCGGATCTCTTCGATCTCTTCAAGTGATAACTCACGTGATAAGATTACACGCTCAACGCCTTGTGTAGCCCAGAATTTTACAGTTGCCCAGTTTACAGCGTTAGCCTGAACTGAGAGGTGGATAGGCATTTCAGGGAATGCTTCACGAACCATCATGATAAGACCAGGATCAGACATGATAAGAGCGTCTGGGCCCATATCAACCACTGGCTTAAGGTCGCGAATGAAAGTTTTTAGTTTAGAGTTGTGTGGCTGAATGTTACATACAACATATAACTTTTTGCCTTGAGCATGAGCTTCATCGATACCGATTTGTAGGTTTTCGTGGTTGAACTCATTGTTACGAACGCGAAGGCTGTAACGTGGCTGGCCTGCATAAACTGCATCTGCGCCGTAGGCGAATGCGTAACGCATGTTTTTAAGGCTTCCTGCCGGTGATAATAGTTCAGGTACAAATGGTTTTTGTGTAGTCATTGCTTCGTTCTCTAATCTGATCTCAAGTCAGGTTGATACCACCAAGTGATATCAAAGGGGCGCAAATTTTACGCTAAAATGAGTCTGGTTGATAGCCCTAAAGATAGCAATGATATTAAGAAGAGAGTGAAGGGATAAATATACAGCGGGAAATGCAGGGAAAATAAGCTCAGGCACGGAGTACCTGAGCTTTAGAGATACCGATTAAGCGTTCGGTTGAGTTAATCCACCTAGTGATTCGAATAGGTTCGGAAGGAACACGCTGAACTCACCACATAGCAATGAGAAATCTGCATCAAAGCGTGCAGCTTGGTCCTCACGAGGAATATCGTCGTTCTCATCTTTAAGTTCATCGCTGAACTTCAGGCGTTTGATACTGCCGTCTTCAGCCAGGATAAATTCAATGCGATCTTGCCAGTTGATAAGCAGCTTGGTTACCACTTTGTTAGCCTCAATGTGGTTTTTAATCTCGTCGGCTTCTAGCTCTTGTTTCTTAACTCGAACAATACCACCGTCTTCTTGGATTGATTTAAGCTCAGCTTCATCAAGTATTGTAATGCCTTGAGGCGTATCGCCTGACTTAACCCACTCGGTTAGTGTGGTTTCGATCGCTTGCTCAGGAATTGCAGGGACAACCGGTAGGCTACCCATTGTTTTACGCAGCAGAGCTAACACGTCTTCTGCTTTTTTGTAGCTGCTTGCATCAACCACAATGAAGCCCTCTTTTGGCATGATCAGCGCGTATGTGAAGTTACTGCGGCTAAATGCACGAGGAAGAAGGTCAATGATAATGTCTTCTTTTAGGCTGTCTTTCTCTTTCTTTTTAAGAGGAGTGCCAGACTCTGCTTCAAGTGTTTCAATTTTTGCATTCAGTGACTCTTTAATCACAGATGCTGGCAGCATTTTCTCTTCTTTTTTTGCACAGATAAGAATGCGGTTCTCTGATACGTGCGTCATCATATCGCCATGTTTACCCATTGCGTGTACCCAACCAAACTTCTGTTTGTCTTGGCTACCACAAGGAGTAAAGCGGAATTCTTCAAGTTGTTTCTCTAGCTGATCTGCGTTGAAATCAATATCACGGTTGAAGCGATAGACTAGGCAATTTTTAAACCACATATATTTTTCTCATACCTTTTTAGAAGTGCCTCATGATATGAGATCTAATTCGATTTGTCCTTAGCTCTGTATCAAAAGTTATAAAGTGAAACGTTTGAGACAGTTATATGAAAATTTGTTTTCAAAGGTCACAAAAGTGTCATAATTAACTCAGATAATGCAATGCGTTGATTAAATACAAAGGCTATTCAATTATGTCGAGAAGGATTCTGGTCGTTGAAGATGAAGCACCTATTCGTGAGATGCTGTGTTTTGTACTTGAACAAAAAGGCTACCAAGCAGTAGAAGCTGAAGATTACGATACAGCGGTAAACAAGCTATGTGAACCTTTCCCAGATCTAGTATTACTAGATTGGATGTTACCTGGTGGTAGCGGGATAAACTTTATCAAGCACATGAAGCGTGAAGAGTTAACTCGCAACATCCCAGTGGTGATGCTAACGGCTCGTGGTGAAGAAGAAGATAAGGTTCGCGGTTTAGAAGTTGGCGCTGACGACTACATTACCAAACCATTTTCGCCAAAAGAGCTTGTGGCTCGCCTGAAAGCGGTTATTCGCCGTGTAACACCAACGGCATTGGAAGATGTGATTGATGTTCAAGGTCTTAAATTAGACCCTGTATCACACCGTGTTACCGCAAGTGAAGGTCCAGTTGATATGGGACCAACAGAATTCAAAATGCTGCATTTCTTTATGACTCACCAAGAACGAGTATACAGCCGAGAGCAGCTGCTTAACAACGTTTGGGGTACTAATGTTTACGTTGAAGACCGAACGGTTGATGTACATATTCGACGCCTGCGTAAAGCGCTTGAGTCTGCAGGTCACGATAAGCTAATCCAAACGGTTCGTGGCGCTGGCTACCGTTTTTCTACAAAGGCTTAATGTGGCTTCGCTGCCCAGTTTACGGAGTCCTGAATGGTTGAAAAGTTAACCTGGAAAAAGCTGGCTTGGGAGCTGGCTTTTTTTTACGCACCATGGGCTTTAGTCGGATGGATATTCGGTTATCTACCCTGGTTACTGCTGGCTGCTACGGTATTGCAGCTCGGCTGGCACCTACACAACCAAATGCGTTTGTCCGCATGGTTGTGGGATGAGAAGCGTCTAACTCCACCTTCAGGCTCTGGAAACTGGGAATCTCTGTTTAACGGTATCTATCGTATGCAGCAGAGACAGCGTCGCAAACGTAAAGAGCTGACTAACCTTATCCGCCGTTTCCGTAACGGTGCTGAATCGCTTCCCGATGCCGTTGTGGTATTTCGTGGTGAAGGCAATATCGTTTGGTGTAACAAGCTTGCTCAGTATTTGTTGGGCTTTCGTTGGCCAGATGATTCAGGTCAACCGATCTCGAATTTGATTCGTACTCCAGATTTTATTAAGTACCTTAATAAGCAGGATTTCTCTGAGCCATTAGAAATGCCTTCTCCTCTGAATGTGGAGCGTATGCTTGAATTGCGTATTGTGCCGTATACCGAGGGTGAACACCTGATGGTGGTGCGTGATGTCACCCAGCTTAAGCAGCTAGAGGGCATGCGCCGTAACTTCTTCGCTAACGTCTCCCATGAGTTGCGTACACCAATGACCGTCCTTCAAGGTTATCTTGAAATGACGGAAGACCCAGACATGATTGTTGGCCCAATGTGGACCAAGGCGCATGGCGTAATGACTGAGCAATTGAATCGTATGAACAGTCTGGTTAATCAGTTGCTCACACTTTCGAAAATTGAAGCAGCGCCGATGCATGAGCTGGATGAAGTAGTGAACGTTCCTGCGATGCTTGAAGTTCTTGAGAAAGAGGCGGTAAGCCTTAGCGGTGAGCGCGAACATAAACTTGAATTTGATATCGATAAGAGTTTGCGTGTTCTTGCTGATGAAGACCAATTGAGAAGTGCGATATCGAATTTGGTTTATAACGCGGTCAAATACACACCGGCAGGGGCAACGGTCAAAGTGCGTTGGTATCAAACCAGCCAAGGCGCGTGTTTAGATGTGTCAGATACCGGTGATGGTATTGAGCCTCAACACTTACATCGTCTCACTGAGCGTTTCTATCGTGTAGATAAAGCGCGCTCTCGTGATACCGGTGGTAGTGGTCTTGGATTGGCGATTGTAAAGCACGCACTTAGCCATCACGATTCACATCTAGAAATTCAAAGTGAAGTGGGCGTTGGCAGTCGTTTTCATTTCACGTTGCCAAACCGATTGACCGTGTCATGAGTGACTTAATACGCAGGATGCGTTTGCCGATTAGTTCTATGTTAGCGATGGTATTGGCGTGGCCCAGCTTCGCTGAGCAGAGTGTTGAATCACTGCCCGATTATTCCAAGGTTCCAGGTATATCTGGAAGCCTGTTGTCGGTCGGTTCTGATACTTTGGCTGGAATGACGACACTCTGGGTAGAGGAGTTTAAATCCTATTATCCGAATGTAAATGCTCAGGTCCAAGCATCGGGCTCTTCTACTGCACCTCCTGCACTGACGGAAGGGACAGCACACCTTGGTCCCATGAGCCGACCAATGCGTTTACGTGAAGTAGAAGCTTTTGAAAGAGAGCATGGCTATAAGCCAACTGCATTACGAGTCGCTATTGATGCAATCGGGCTGTTTGTCCACCGAGACAACCCTATTGAAGGGCTTAACTTTCGTCAGATTGATGGCATCTTTTCTGAGACCTTACGCTGCGGAGCAACGAAGCCCCTCAAAAACTGGCAAGATCTCGGAATCGATCAGCCATGGGCGAAACATCGATTCCAACTGTTCGGTCGCAATTCTGTATCGGGGACTTATGGATACTTCAAACAGAATGCACTGTGCAGCGGTGACTTTAAAAATCGTGTGAATGAGCAACCTGGCTCGGCCTCTGTCGTTCAGTCGGTCGCTTCATCCATTAGTGGGATTGGCTACTCAGGCATTGGCTACCGTGTAGCAGGTGTTAAGTTGATTCCTATTGCAGAGCACGGCTCTAATTATGTTGAGCCTACGCGTGCGAATATCTTGAGCGGTGATTACCCTCTATCTCGTTTCCTCTATGTGTATGTGAATAAGCATCCGGATAAACCACTTTCTCCGGTTGAAAGAGAGTTCCTTACTTTTGTATTCTCAAAGCAAGGGCAAGAGCTTGTAGAAAAAGATGGCTATCTAGCAATACCGTCTGAATTTGCAGAACAAGAACTCGCAAAAGTTGGGTTATAGCTCAAACCCAATATACAGATAGACTACTTGCTGTAGGCTATTTTCCTCAGTTCAAATCTAAACTCCAACCGGCATTTTTCCAGCGCTGCTGTTCTTCTTTTAATTCATAATCGAGTAGTTGGTTTGTATCTAACCAGTCACCATTTTCGCCAGTCAAACTCCAATGGTCATCCATTTTTATGGTTAGCTTTATATTGGGTACTGGAGCTTGGCATCTTTGTCGGTTGAGTAAGATTGCCAGTCTGAGTATTCGGATCATCAGCGTCACTTGCTGCGACGAAAACAGTGATAATGTTGGCAAGTCTTGCAGCTTGATCGCTTTTCTCTGATATCGGACGATAAGGGAAATTAGACGTTGTTGCTCGGCATTAAAGCCGGGCATGGTGGTGTGTTTAATTAGATAGGCTGAGTGGCGATGATACCCCTGGAATGCCACGCTTTGGCCTACTTCATGCAGCAGTGCAGACCAACCAAGTAGGTCAAATAACTCGTTGTCTAAAGGGCCTTTTAGTTGTGTTTTTGCTTGTAGTAATAGGGTTTGAGCTGTCTGTTTAACTTTTTCGGCGTGTGTTAAATCAACATGATAGCGAGAGAGTAATGTTTCTGCGGTACGAGACCTTATATCAAGGCTCTTGAACTTATCTTCCATGTCATAAAGCACGCCTTCTCTTAATGCCCCATCAGAGACATACAGCTCATCTATATTTAGGCTATCCATAACAGCGGAAAGAATCGTTATACCCGCAGCAAACACGGGCTTCCGCTCATCGCTTAAACCTAACAGTTGGATACTTTCGATAGAGGAAAACTCCATTAGGTGGTTTTTTAGATAAGTAAGCCGTTGCGGAGTAATGTACTCATCGATAAAGCCTAGCCCCTTGAGCACCTCTTTGATTGATTTTGCCGTACCAGATGAGGCAAAAGCGATTTCCCAAGAGGCGGCTTGGTAGTGCTTAATGACAGGGGTTAATAGGTGAATCGCTGCGGTATGAGCGGTAGCAAAATGCTGTGAAGTTAAATGACCATCACTAAAGAAACGCTGAGTAGAGGTGACGCACCCCATCGGTAAGCTATGCACTACTTCGGGTGTGAAGCCCTGTCCGGTCACTATCTCAGTGCTTCCTCCACCAATATCGATAACGAGCTTTGATTTGGATGCGGTCTGAGTATGTTCAACCCCGTTGTAAATCAATCGCGCTTCCTCTTGCCCTGAAATGATCTCGATGGGAAATGGAAAAATGAGTTTGGCTTGTTCTATAAAGGTATTTGAGTTCTTTGCCTTTCGCAGCGTATGGGTAGCAACGACTCTGACATTATCAATCTCAAAATCAGTGAGTCGCTCTGCGAAGACTTTTAGACAATCTAGTCCGCGATTAATCGCTTGATCTGATAGCTGGTGGTACTCATCTAGCCCATTGCCTAACTGTACTTTCTGTTTATGTCGACTGACCAGTTGTAGATGTTTGCCAAACACTTGAGCGACCACCATGTGAAAGCTGTTCGAGCCTAAATCGATAGCTGCAATGCACCTTGATTGTTTGTCGTCACTTAGCGGCATGATTTTTTCTCTTGCTTATACTTCTTACGAGCTTGCTTCTCTATATGTTTAATATAGTGGTAAGTAGCGAGTTGTGATGTGGAATGCGTAAGTTGAGCGTTGGGTGACGGCTTATACTGATTGCTCATCGCATGATCAATTATCCGAGCCTTACGTTTATCGTCAAAATGAAACTCGGTGATATCAATGATGGTTTGCTTGATCTTCGAGTCGTGGATTGGTGTTGCTACTTCAATCCTATGGTCAAAGTTGCGAGTCATCCAATCAGCGGAAGATATGTAAACCTTGGGCTTTCCTGCATTGTGAAAGATCATCACTCTTGGGTGCTCAAGAAAACGATCGACGACACTGATGACCTCAATGTTGTCACTTACGTTTGGTATTCCCGGAACCAGTGAACACATACCTCGAATGATCATTCTAACTTTTACGTTGGCTTGACTGGCTAGATAGAGCTTTTCAATGATTTCGCGATCCACTAAGTTATTGAGCTTTAAAGTTATTCTCGCAGGCTTACCCTCTGAGGCATGCTGAATCTCTTTATCGATCAGTTGATACAGACGCTTTCTAGTATTTTTAGGTGAGACTATCAGCTGTTTGAACTGCGTTTTCTGATATGGATTTTCGATGTATTTGAAGACTTGGCGAACTTCATGCGTGAGTTCTGAGTTTACGGTAAGCAAGGAGAAGTCTGTGTAAATACGAGCGGTGATTTCATGAAAATTACCTGTACCGATATGAACATAACTCTCCATAGCCTTGCCGTTCTTACGCCTGATGAGTAGTAATTTTGAGTGGATTTTTAGGCTGGGGATACCATAAACCACCTTCACTCCGGCTTCTTGAAGTGTCTTTGCCCACTGAATGTTGGCTTGCTCGTCAAAACGGGCTTGAAGCTCGACCACTACGGTGACTTTCTTACCATTATGGGCCGCATCAATGATCGAGTTGAGTAACTTAGAACCTTCAGCAACACGGTAAACGTTGATCTTAATGACCGTTACTTTGGGATCAAACGACGCCTGCCTGACCAGTTCGGTAATGTGATCGAAAGTATGGTACGGGTAGTGCAATAAGATATCGCGAGCTTTGATTGCTTCAAAATAGTTACTGTAATGAGCAAACGGCGCACACTTAATTGGTGAAAGAGGCGCATTAACGAGATCTTCTCGATTGAGGGCTGGAAAATCACAGAAGTGCCTAAAGTTTTGATAACGACCTCCAGAGAGTACGCTGTCATAGTCTGATAGCTTGAGCTTGACTCGTAAGAAATTCAGCATCTTTTGTGGCATCTCGGATTCATAGATCAAGCGTATCGGTAGTGCTGTTAAACGTTGCTCAATCCCTATCGACATCGATTCTAAAAGGCTGCAGTTACTGTCTTCTTGCAGGTCATAGTCTGCATCACGTGTCATTTTGATGGCGAAGCAACGCAGCGAATCGTATTCGAAGAAGCCTTTAAGTAAGTCGTCTAAGCAGAAGCGAACTATATTATCTAATAAGATCAGGGTAGTACGTTGTGAGTCTGACGGGCTCGGTAGTTTGACAAATCGAGGTAAAGCGTCAGATGGAATCTCTAACAGAGCGTATTGAGATGACCCATTGTGCTCAATATCGATAGCTAAATAACTTTGTTCGTCTTTGAGGATATTGAGTAGTTGACTATCTTCGTTAAGTAGCAAAGGCGTGAGATGCGGGAGTATTTTCTTTCTAAAGTATTTTTTAAGCCAATCACTCTGCTCGGCATTAATTTGCTGTTCATTAACCAAAAAAATACGATTACGTGCTAATTCGAGCAACAACTCTTTGTAAAGTGAATGAAAACGAACATCCAGCTCATTCGCCTTCTGTTGCATCTGAGTCAGCAAGGTTTTTGAGGTGTTAGAGTTTGACTCAGGATCTTGCAATAAGATCTTGCGTTTTACGTCGGAAAATCGGACTTTGTAAAACTCATCGAGGTTTTTCGAGTAGATCCCTAGAAAACGAACTCTTTCGATCAAAGGGACAGACTTGTCAGCTGCCTCTTGAAGCACTCTTTCGTTGAACGCTAACCAGCTAAGTTCTTTTGCGACATAGTCTTTTTCCATCGTATTGTTGATCCTTGAATGCTGACTATTGGGGTGACTAGTTTAATTTATAACGTTAGCGCTCACAAAAGTAATGATCTTAGGATAATAAAAAGGGTGAACAAACTTGTTATTAGTTTCAGTTGTTTAACGTAGCTTGTAATATAATTGTCATCTAAGGTACATATTATGTCAGCAGCTAAAAAAAGGTAGATAAATAGATGGCTTCACCCCAATTTTCATTGAAAGAGCGCGACAAAAAAAGATGGTTGAAAGATCGTCTCGTCCGTTTTTCGGTGACATGCGGTGGTGTCAGTGTTTTAGCTGCCTTGGTGTTGATTTTCGTATATCTAGCAATGGTCATTTTACCGGTATTTTCCGATACTGGTTTAGAGACTGATCAAGCGTTTAAAACCGTAGCGGTAGATAAGCCTATCGCACTATCGGTTGATGAGTACGGTCAACATGCCTTTACTGTCGAAAAGTCTGGTTTGGTTCAGTTTTGGAACCTAGACTCGCAAAATACACACTCTTATTTCGAACGAAGTATATTAGCAGATCCTATCGCCTTCTCTCGAAATACCCCTGCTGAAAATTGGTTTGCTTTTGCCGATAGCGTAAGCAATATCACTTTTTTCTATCCTGAGTATAGTGCGCCTGTGCTCCAAAAGGGCGCTGAAGCTCAACCAAAAATCAAGCAAGTTACTCTACCTCAGCCCTTCTTAGCCGACGAACCAGCGAACGGTGCGTTGATCGATAAGTTCGTATTTTCTAAAAGCAGGCGTGATATTACTATTGCCGCTCAGTTAACTGACCAACGAGTGCTAGTGAAGTGGTACCAAAGCGACTTGGCTGGTGGCTATGTATTAAAAAATAGTCAATGGTTATCGGATAAGCTTGGCGCGCAGCAACAGTTATTGATGACACCTGATGGGCAGACTTTATACCTTCGAGCAAAGTCTGACTTAGTGGTGCTAAAGCTAACTGACAAAGGGTTTGATGTCCGTGAGGTGATCGACCTGAGTTTGAATGACGTCAAACACGGTGTGAAAAGTATCGATTTGTTGTCTGGTGCTTATTCGTTGTTGGTTACGCATCAGGATGGACAAGTTTCTCAATGGTTTGATGTACTTAAAGATGAAAAACGCAGCCTAACCCATATTCGAGATTTCCAGCTCGCTGAAGAAGTAAAATTTATCTTGCCGGATACCTACCGAAAAGGGTTCTATAGTTTCTACAAAAACGGCACATTACAGAGCCATTATACGACCAGTGAAAAGTTGTCTCTGTTTGAGCGTGCGTTTGATAAGTCCCCTAAGTTAGCTGCGATGTCGGCTAATGAGCTGCATTTGGCAACATTGATTGATGATAAAATCAGTGTGGCGAAAGTCGACAATGAATACCCTCAGATCTCATTTTCATCGCTGTGGCAAAAAGTCTGGTACGAGAGCTATCCAGAGCCGCAGTATGTATGGCAATCAACCTCTGCCAATGATGATTTTGAAGAGAAGTTCAGTTTAGTTCCTATCACGTTTGGTACCATCAAAGCTGCGCTATTTGCCATGATGTTTGCGGTGCCTGTTGCGGTGTTAGGTGCAATTTATACCGCTTACTTTATGTCGCCACGCATGCGACGAGTGGTGAAGCCGTCGATTGAATTAATGGAAGCTTTGCCTACGGTAATTATTGGTTTCCTCGCGGGTCTATGGTTTGCGCCAATCGTTGAAACCCACTTAACCGCTGTATTCTCTTTGATGGTAATGTTGCCTCTGAGCGCTTTGATTACAGGGCTTGTTTGGTTTTGTTTACCCAAGGTTGTGACACGTCGTTTCTCTAATGGTTGGCACGCACTCATCTTGATTCCGGTACTGATTGCAACGATCGTTATAGTATTCGCAGCGGGCAACAGTATCGAAGCCTTATTGTTTGACGGTGATATACGCACTTTCCTAGCTGGTTATGGGATTGATTTTGACCAACGTAATGCTCTAGTAGTCGGTTTCGCGATGGGCTTTGCTGTCATCCCAACAATTTTTACGATTGCCGAGGATGCGATTTTCTCGGTGCCAAAACACTTGTCTGATGGTTCACTTGCGCTTGGTGCTACCGCGTGGCAGACCCTAATTTATGTTGTTTTACTGACAGCCAGCCCCGGTATTTTTTCGGCGGTTATGATGGGATTAGGACGAGCGGTTGGTGAAACCATGATTGTCCTGATGGCGACAGGTAACACGCCAATTCTTGATTGGAATATTTTAGAGGGGATGAGGACACTATCCGCAACCATTGCTGTCGAACTTCCTGAATCTGAAGTGGGTGGGTCGCATTTCCGTTTGCTGTTCTTAGCTGCACTATTGCTGTTTATTTTTACCTTCGCTGTGAACTCGCTAGCGGAGTGGGTTCGTCAAAGGTTGAGAGATAAATATCGTGCTTTGTAGTGTTAATGTGTTACCTCAATCTGAATTTACGCCTATAAATTTTTGGGGATTAGCGAGCTGCGTACATCTTTACTCGCTGAATCACTCTCAGGTAGCACATGATGAATAGACTCAAGTCATTACTATCATGGGTTAAATCAGGCTCGCCATGGATCTGGCTAACAGGTGGGGCAGTGAGCATCAGTATGCTTTCGGTTCTGGGGTTGATGCTCTTGATCGGCTGGAAAGGGCTGACCTACTTTTGGCCTGCGCCTTTGTATCAGTGGCAAGTCGACTCTAAAGATCTGTCTCTGGTTGTTGATCTTGATGAAACCGTCTCTCAACAAGATGTGTTGATCGGTCAGCTGTATGAACGCAAATACATTCCAATAGAGCAAGTTCCGCAAGCTCACGATCTACTATCACCTCAAAACATTGCTACAGGGTTGATACAACGTTTGAGCATCAAGGTGGCGAATAGAGAACTCTATCCTGCTGACTTTGTATCGATTCTAGATGTGAACCTATTGGAGCCAACCATGCCTCGAGATTGGGCTGTGATAGAGCGTAGTCGCGGTGGTTACTTTTTTGGTAAGCCGGTTGGCTTTAAAACGGCATCGGGAACTTTTTATACCGGTATCGACCAAAAGCTTAAAGATGGTTTAGCTTTCGCTGACACCTTGCGCGCTGAAACGTCACGTGTGGTAAACCAAGAGATTCGCAATATCAGTTGGCAGTTGGAAAACTTACGTCTAGAAAAGCGCAAATTAGAACTGAATGAGTCTGTGAGCGATGAGTATCTTAAAACTTATACCGCAACTAGGCTCGAGCTCAATAAGCAGTTAGATGAAGCCGAAATCAAGCTAGAGCACCTCAGAACACAGCTAAATGTTGAGAGTCTGCTTGTTGAAGATATGACGGGTGAGCAGGTTGAAATATCGCTCAGTCATATCCTAGATTATTGGTACCCGAATAATATGTCTTACCTTGAAAAGGTTGGACATTGGGGGCACCAAGTGTGGAAGTTTTTATCAGAAAATCCACGCGAGTCCAATTCAGAAGGCGGTGTCTTCCCTGCTATCTTTGGTACAGTGTTACTGGTTATTCTGATGTCGATTGTGGTGATGCCTCTTGGGGTAGTTGCGGCGATCTACTTACATGAATACGCAAAAAATAACGCGCTCACACGTTTGATTAGAATTGCGGTTATCAACCTAGCCGGTGTACCTTCAATCGTGTATGGCGTTTTTGGTTTAGGCTTTTTCGTTTATACCATTGGTGGCTCGATCGATACTCTGTTTTATGCAGAGCGACTACCTGCTCCTACCTTTGGTACGCCAGGTCTACTTTGGTCTGCACTGACTTTGGCGGTACTCACGCTGCCAGTTGTTATTGTTACTACCGAAGAGGGTCTAACACGCATCCCAAGTTCGGTAAGGCATGGCTCTTTAGCGCTCGGCGCGACTCAATTTGAGACCTTGTGGCGCATTGTTCTGCCTATGGCAAGCCCTGCGATAATTACCGGCTTGATCTTGGCGATTGCAAGAGCAGCAGGTGAAGTGGCTCCATTAATGCTGGTAGGGGTTGTAAAACTCGCATCAAGCTTGCCTGTTGATAGTCAGTTTCCGTACATACACTTAGATCGAAAGTTCATGCATTTAGGCTTTCATATCTATGATGTTGGATTTCAAACATCGAATATAGAGGCTGCGCGCCCATTGGTGTATGCGACTTCGTTTTTATTGGTTACGGTTATCGTGGGGTTGAATTTAACGGCGATTAATATCCGTAATAACTTACGTGAAAAGTACCGAACCTTAGGACAAGATTAAGATGTTCTCAATTAATGAAACCTTGGGTTACCAAGCACCTTTAGATGTACATAATCTAAAGGAAGAACAAATTGCTGTCTCGATCGAAGGGCTAAATCTTTACTACAAAGAAAGCCAAGCACTCGATGATATCTCTATGAAGATACCCAAGGGGCAGGTGACTGCGTTTATTGGCCCTTCAGGCTGCGGTAAGTCAACCTTACTACGTTGTATCAATCGTATGAACGATCTTGTCGAAGGCTGTAAAGTTTCCGGAAAAGTGAAACTTCATGGCAAGAATGTCTATCACCCAAAGGTTGATGTTGCGACACTGCGTCGCCGTGTCGGTATGGTATTTCAGCGCCCAAACCCGTTTCCTAAATCTATCTATGAGAACGTGGTTTACGGACTGAGGCTGCAAGGAGTAAGTAACAGTCGAGATCTTGATGATGCCGTAGAACGATCACTGCGTGCTGCTGCATTGTGGGATGAAGTAAAAGATCGTTTACATGAAAATGCTTTTGGTTTATCTGGTGGTCAGCAACAGCGTTTGGTGATTGCTCGCGCCGTTGCGATTGAACCGGAAGTCTTGTTGTTGGATGAGCCGACATCGGCATTGGATCCTATTTCAACATTGACGATTGAAGAGCTAATCAACGATCTCAAGACGCAATATACGGTCGTTATCGTCACACATAATATGCAGCAGGCTGCGCGTGTGAGTGATCATACTGCCTTTATTCATATGGGAAAATTGATCGAGTACTCAGATACGGATTCAATATTTACGTCGCCATTGAAAAATCAAACGGAAGACTACATTACTGGTCGATACGGTTAACGTTATCGTTCTCATCATTGGAGCTAAGTCACTCCAATATAAATGACTTATCCAATTCTTTTAAGGAGCTGACATGCAATTTGGTCGCCACATCTCAGGACAATTTAATGTCGAGTTAGAGTCTATCCGTACCCATGTATTAACTATGGGTGGATTAGTGGAGCAGCAGCTCTCTTTTGCGATGCAGGCATTCCACAAAGATGATTTGGAACTAGCGAAGAAAGTGATTCGTGATGACCATAAAGTGAATGCGATGGAAGTGTCGATTGATGAGGCATGCACTCGCATTATTGCCAAGCGTCAACCAACGGCAAAAGATCTGCGTTTAATCATGGCGATCATCAAAACGATTACCGACCTAGAGCGTATTGGTGATGTTGCCTCGAAGATCGCGCAGGGTGCGATTGATATCCCTTCGACAAAAGAACAAAAATTCCATGTATCGCTAGAGCCTTTATGTCGACAAGCGATCACCATGCTACACCAAGTTTTAGACGCATTTGCTCGCATGGATGTGGATGCTGCAGCCGAGGTACACAAACTCGATGACAAGTTGGATGCTGAATACGAAGCGGTGATACGTCAGTTGATGGCTTATATGATGGAAGACCCGAAGAATATTCCTAACATCTTACAAGTGATGTGGTGTGCAAGAGCCATAGAGCGAGTGGGGGACCGTTGCCAGAACATTTGTGAGTACATTATCTACTTTGTTAAAGGTAAAGATGTACGCCACCTAGGTGATCAAAGCTTAGATGACGCTTTAAGGTAACGTATTCATCGACCCGATCTAATTTTATTTTTTGACGCCAGCCCTTTATCGATGAGGGCTCCTCTCACACTAGATATCTTGCTAGCATCCGTTACAGGTATTTGATAATCATCAATATCATCACTCCCCATTTGAGCATTCGAATTGCTTTCCATTAGGCTAGGTCTTGTCGATTTACCTGAAAGGTGGAGTGCAGGTACTTGGGTGGTGCTTTGAATAATTTTTGCGTTGTGAGCGGTAACGCCGGCCCCTGCCATGATATCGATTCTGCCATTCGCTTGTTTGACCATCTCTTGCAATATATCGATACCCTTCTCTGCATTGCTCGCTAGCCCAGAAGTTAAAACACGTTCACAACCAAGTTCGATAATCTGTTCTAGTGCTTTTTGGTAATCCTTAAGTTGGTCGATAGCACGGTGAAATGTTACGCCAAGTTTTAGCTGGTGGGCCTTTGAGGTTAATACTTTCATCGTAATCATATCTATTTCACCTTGAGCGGTAAGTACACCTAACACTACACCATCTAAACCAACATCGGCAGCGGCTTGAATATCATCAAGCATGCACATCACGTCGTCATTGTCGAAGATGAAGTCGCCTTGTCTTGGGCGAATCATTGCATACACGGGGACCGATGAGATGCGAGCGGCTTGCTTCATCATTCCGACGCTCGGGGTTAATCCACCAAGTGCTAGTGAAGAGCAGAGCTCAATACGATTCGCTCCGCCTGCAAGGGCATTGTGTAGGGATTCTAGGTTATCGATACAAACTTCAACTTCGATGTTCATGATATTTAACTCGTTCAAATTGAGACTGTGGACATCATAGCAATCTTGAGACGATTCTGAATAGGTAGCGATAGAGGAAAATAGAGGTAAAGTTTCGCTTTGCGGTTACCCCTATTCGTAGTGGATATGGGCAAGGAATAAACCATTGTTGAAGCAATAGATACAAAAAGCCCGAAGCGTTAACTTCGGGCTTTGAATAAGACTTTACTTCTTAACTGATTGGCGGTGCGCTTTACGCTACAGCTTATGCTTTATTTCTCTTTATAGAGAGTCATCCAACCATTCACCCGTGTTGAGTCGGGCTTAAGAATGTAATTACTTGCTTAGGTCGTCAGCGTGCTCAGATAGGAATGCTGCAACACCTTTTGGAGATGCGTCCATACCTGATTTACCTTCTTCCCATTGTGCAGGACAAACTTCACCGTTCTTCTCGTGGAAGTTTAGTGCGTCTACCATGCGTAGCATTTCGTCGATGTTACGACCTAGTGGAAGATCGTTAACAACTTGGTGACGAACAAGACCGTCAGCGTCGATTAGGAAAGAACCACGGAAAGCAACGCCTGCTTCTGGGTGCTCAACATCGTATGCTTTGCAGATTTCGTGCTTAACGTCAGCAACTAGTGGGTATTTAACTTGACCGATACCGCCGTCAGCGATAGCAGTGTTACGCCATGCGTTGTGAGAGAATTGAGAATCAATAGAAACACCGATTACTTCAACGCCTTTAGCTTGGAAATCTTCTAGACGGTTGTCGAAAGCGATTAGCTCTGAAGGACAAACGAAAGTGAAGTCTAGTGGGTAGAAGAAAACAACCGCTTTCTTACCTTTAGTGAATTCTGCGAAGTTGAAGTTATCAACGATCTCACCGTTACCTAGAACAGCTGCTGCAGTAAAGTCAGGGGCTTGACGACCTACTAGTACCATTTTGGAATCTCCTAAAAAATTAGTTGGCCCAACACATCTTTGTTTGGGCTCCGTTTCTACGCGACAAACTATAGTACAATCGGTACTATAGAAAAAAGCGAATTAAATAGATTAAGTTCATCGAAAAAAGCGATAAGCTTATTCTTTGTCCTTTTCTCAGGTCTTCGGACCTTCTTGTAACTTATCCTACTCATATTACAAAGTAATTTCATGAATAAATGGCCAAGTCTTAAGCAACTTCACTATCTTGTTACTCTTCACGAAACGCGCCACTTTAGCGATGCCGCTGATCGCTGTTTCGTCAGCCAATCTACTCTTAGTAAAGGTATCCAAAATCTAGAAGAGCTGATTGGTTGCCCTCTGTATGAGAAGAAGGATAAAAAAAGCCCACTCGTTTTCACTCAAGCGGGAGAGCTGGTGGTGAAGCATGGTCGAGAGTTATTGGCGAAAGGGCAGGACTTGGTTGAACTCGGCAACCTATGTAATGGTGATGCGATGCAAGGTCAGCTGCGAGTAGGGTGCATTCCTACCATTGCGCCATTTCTTTTGTGCGATTTAGTACAAGAAGCCAACCAACGCTTTCCTCAGCTAAATCTGCTGTTGCGCGAAGACACCACAACGAACTTACTTGCGGCACTGCGCCATGGTGAGTTAGACGTGTTGATTCTGGCTCTCCCTGTTGATATCGACAACATGGAGAGCAAAGTGGTTGGGCAAGATCCTTTTAGAATGGTCATCAGCCGTAATCAAGCAGATGGTATTCGTGTCCCAATTAAATATGACGACCTACCAGACGAATCGGTATTCTTGTTGGAGAACGAGCACTGTTTAACTGAGCACGCGGTGTCAGCCTGTAAGTTAACCGACAAAGAGAAAATAAACCCGTTCACCGCCACAAGCCTCCATACATTGGTGCAAATGGTCGCGAACGGTTTAGGAACCACCTTTATTCCACAAATGGCTATCGACCATGGCTTGCTGGAAAATCAAAACCTGGTGGTTATTGATCCGCCTGGTCAACAAGCCTACCGCGACATCGGCCTTGTTTGGCGACCAAGCTCGTCACGCCGTGAAACTTTCCACCAATTAGCCGATGTGGTATCTGAGTTACTGTAGGAGACAGCATTGATCAGCGTATTTAATTTATACTTTTGAGCGGCAATTTAAGTCGCTCTTTGTTTTGCACACTCAACGGTTAATCCACTTCAGCGTCTTCTGGCTCTACTTCTTCTTGTAGTTCAAGCAAGTTAATTGCGATGGTGACGAAGTCACTGTCGGTGATGATGCCAACCAGTTCGCCGTGGCTGACCACTGGTAAGCTGCCCACTTTGTGTTTCTGCATGTAAATAGCAGATTCTTTTAACCCTGCTCGAGGCTCTACAGACATAACGTTTTTTTGCATGATGTCATTTAGGGGAGTTGATAGGGTAAAAGATTGAGCTGGCGGAATGTTTTGTAGGCTAGATTCTTGGGCGGCGAGAACGTCTCTTTGGGTGACTACGCCCAATAGTTTTCTATCGGCATCGACGACTGGGATATGGCGGATATCAAGCGCTTCCATGGTGTGCTTAGCATCGGCCAATGAATGTGAGCGCAATAAAGTATGAGGGTTGCGAGTCATCATATCTTCAACCTTGATCATACGAACCTCCTTATTATTTATTTGTTGTTCTCACTATAGTTTTTTATCCAAAAAATAACTGAGAGCTGGCGCATTTTTGAGTGAGTTTTACACAACTATTTCATTTTATCGGAGAGCGGATTAAGTCGCATAATTTTACGCCTCCTAACAATAATCCATTGCTGTAAACCTTGCTATTGCGGCTCGTGTGCCTATACTAGCCCACTGCGAAATTTTTAGTCGCGTCTACTCATTCATCAACCAAACAAGACCAGAAAAATGCAAGTTTCAGATTTTCACTTTGACCTACCAGATGAACTCATTGCTCGCTACCCTCAAGAAGAGCGTACAGCAAGCCGCCTGCTTAAATTAGATGGCAATAACGGCAACCTAACTGATGGTTCGTTTAAGGACGTTTTAGATTTGGTGGAACCAGGCGATCTGGTTGTTTTCAATAACACGCGCGTTATCCCTGCTCGTGTATTTGGTCGCAAAGCTTCAGGCGGTAAGCTTGAGGTGTTGGTTGAGCGTATGCTGGATGAGAAAAGCATTCTGGCTCATGTCCGTTGTTCTAAGTCACCAAAGCCGGGAACTAAGCTGTTCCTTGGTGAGAATGATGAGTACGAAGCAGAAATGGTCGCGCGTCATGATTCGTTATTTGAAATCCATTTTACATCTGATCAAAGCGTTCTAGAGATTCTGAACAGCGTTGGTCACATGCCACTGCCTCCTTATATTGATCGTCCAGATGAAGACGCAGATAAAGAGCGTTACCAGACGGTCTATAATGAAAAGCCAGGTGCGGTAGCTGCACCAACAGCGGGTCTTCACTTTGACGACAAGTTAATGGCCGACATGAAAGCTAAAGGCGTTGAGTTTGCATATGTAACGCTGCACGTTGGCGCGGGCACATTCCAGCCAGTAAAAGTAGACAACATCAACGATCACCACATGCATGCAGAGTACGTTGAAGTACCGCAAGAAGTGGTGGATGCGGTTGCGGCAACGAAAGCACGTGGCGGACGTATTATCGCAGTGGGTACAACATCGGTTCGTTCTCTAGAAAGTGCAGCACAAGATGCTCTGAAAAATGGTACAGAATTAGTGCCATTCTTTGGTGATACAGAAATCTTTATTTTCCCTGGTTACGAATACCAGTTGGTCGATTGCCTTATCACTAACTTCCACTTACCTGAATCGACTCTGATTATGTTGGTGAGTGCGTTTGCTGGTTACGACCATGTAATGGCTGCATACGATCATGCAGTGAAGAGCGAATACCGCTTCTTCAGCTATGGTGATGCCATGTTCATCAACAAGAAAACCAGCTAATTTAAGCTGGTTATAAGCGATATAAATAAGAATTTACGGGTGCTAGCATTAAGCTAGGAGTCGGGCAGGGTCTCTGTCTAATCTCTCGCAAGGAATACGCGACCGCTCCTCATAGAGTATTAAGGTTAACTTAAGCTCTGAATTAACAGTCAGATTGTTTCTCTGGCATATTGGAGGCTTCGTGAAATTAAAATACGAACTTAAAAAAACAAACGCTGGTGCACGTCGTGGTCAACTTCAGTTTGAACGCGGTACCGTTGAAACACCAGCATTCATGCCTGTAGGTACTTACGGTACTGTAAAAGGTATGACCCCTGAAGAAGTAAAAGACACAGGTGCTGAAATCCTACTAGGTAATACATTCCACCTATGGTTACGTCCTGGTCAAGAAATCATGAAAATGCACGGTGACTTGCACGACTTCATGAACTGGCAAGGTCCTATCCTGACCGATTCAGGCGGCTTCCAAGTATTCAGCTTAGGTGCGATGCGTAAAATCACTGAAGAGGGTGTTCACTTCCGTAACCCTGTAAACGGTGACAAGATTTTCATGGACGCTGAGAAGTCGATGGAAATCCAAAAAGACCTAGGTTCAGACATCGTAATGATCTTCGATGAGTGTACGCCTTACCCTGCGACACACAAAGAAGCGAAAGACTCAATGGAGATGTCTCTTCGTTGGGCTGAGCGTTCTCGTAACCACTTCGACCAACTTGAAAACCCGAACTCACTATTCGGTATCGTTCAAGGTGGTGTATACGAAGACCTACGTGATGTATCTGTTAAAGGCCTAACTGAAATTGGTTTCGACGGTTACGCTGTTGGCGGCCTAGCAGTAGGCGAACCAAAAGAAGACATGCACCGCATTCTTGAGCACACATGTCCTCAATTGCCTGAAGATAAGCCACGTTACCTAATGGGCGTAGGCAAACCAGAAGACCTAGTTGAAGGTGTTCGTCGTGGTATCGACATGTTTGACTGTGTAATGCCAACGCGAAATGCACGTAACGGTCACCTGTTTGTGACTGAAGGTGTGATCAAGATCCGTAATGCGAAGCATAAAACCGATACAACACCACTAGATTCAGAGTGTGACTGTTACACTTGTAAGAACTACAGCAAGTCGTACTTGCACCACTTGGATCGTTGCAACGAAATCCTAGGTGCTCGACTGAACACGATTCATAACCTGCGTTTCTACCAACGAGTAATGTCTGACATTCGTCAGTCTATCGATGAAGACCGCTTTGAAGAGTTTGTTGCAGAGTTCTACGCAAGAATGGGGCGTGAAGTGCCACCACTAGGTAAAGAATCTTAGTATTTCTTTTTGCGAGCCCTGTCTCTCTTCGGAGGGATGGGGCTTGAAAATAAAGGGATACAACCCAATTAGACAAACAATTACGAAAATATAAATAGAGGATGTTTTAAATGTTTATTTCTCAAGCTCACGCAGCAGCAGAAGGTGCACCAGCAGGCGGCGGTTTCGAAATGCTTATCATGCTAGGTATGTTCGCTGTGATCTTCTACTTCATGATCTACCGTCCACAAGCGAAGCGCGTTAAAGAGCACAAGAACCTAATGGCTTCTATGGGCAAAGGCGACGAAGTTCTTACTAGCGGCGGTCTGATCGGTAAAATCACTAAGATTGCAGAAGACAACGACTACGTTGCGATCGAACTGAACGCAAACAACGAAGTAGTTATCAAGAAAGACTTCGTTACAGCAGTGCTACCAAAAGGTACTCTGAAATCTCTATAAACAGCTAGAGGATCCTCGCTGTGCTAAACCGTTATCCGTTATGGAAGTACCTGATGGTGGTGTTTACCATTGCCATCGCTGCGTTGTACGCACTTCCAAATATATACGGTGAAGATCCGGCAGTTCAAGTTACAGGGGCGCGTGGCGCCTCTGTAGATATGTCTACGCTGGATGCTGTCACCAATGCTCTTGAAGCAGAAAACCTTTCAACTAAATCCGTTGCTCTCGAAAACGGTTCCATTCTTGTTCGTTTTAACGACACAGACTCTCAAATTAGTGCCCGTGATGTTATCACTGAAGCATTAGATGAAGACGTTATCGTTGCATTAAACCTAGCGGCTTCAACACCGGATTGGCTTGAATCTATTGGTGCTGCACCAATGAAGCTTGGTCTTGACCTACGTGGTGGTGTTCACTTCTTAATGGAAGTGGATATGGACGCTGCAATGGAAAAGTTGGTAGGCCAACAAGAAGAAGCGTTCCGTAGTGAACTTCGTGAAGAGAAGATCCGTTACCGTGCTATTCGTCCATCGGGCAAAGATGCGGTAGAAGTGATTTTACGTAATGAAGAGCAGCTTGCTGAAGCGAAATCGCTACTGCAATCTAAGCACCAAGATATGACATTCGTAGACTCTGACTCGAATGGTCGTTTTTCTTTGATTGCTAACTTCACTGAAGCTCGTCTTCAAGAAATCCGTAACTACGCGGTAGAGCAAAACATTACCATTCTACGTAATCGTGTAAACGAACTTGGTGTTGCTGAGCCTTTGGTTCAACGTCAAGGCGCTACCCGTATCGTAGTGGAATTGCCAGGTGTTCAAGACACGGCTCGTGCTAAAGAAATTCTTGGTGCGACTGCAACGCTTGAATTCCGTGAAGTTGATAGCAGTGCTGACTTAGCCGCTGCCGCTTCTGGTCGTGCTCCTGCTGGTAGTGAAATCAAGCAAGACCGTGATGGTCGCCCAGTGGTACTTAAGAAGCGCGTTATCCTAGGTGGTTCTAGCATTACAGATGCAAGCTCAAGTGTTGATGAATATGGTCGTCCTCAAGTTAATATCTCGCTAGACAGCGAAGGTGGTAGCAAGATGTCAGCGTTCTCTCGTCAAAATATCGGTAAGCTAATGGCAACCGTATTTGCAGAGTACAAAGACAGCGGTCGTAAGACACCTGAAGGTAAAGTGATTCTTACTAAGCATGAAGAAGTGATCAACCAAGCGACGATTCAATCTGCTCTTGGCCGTAACTTCCGTATTACTGGTATCGACTCTACAGCTGAAGCTCATAACTTGGCACTTTTACTTCGTGCAGGTGCTCTAATTGCGCCTATCTCGATTGTTGAAGAACGTACGATTGGTCCATCTATGGGTCAACAAAACATCGATATGGGTATCATGGCGATGGTTTGGGGCATGGCTGCCGTAATGCTATTTACGCTGCTTTACTACCGTAGTTTTGGTCTTATCGCGAATGTTGCGCTGATGGCGAACTTGGTATTGATTATTGGTGTAATGTCGATGATCCCAGGTGCAACCATGACGCTACCAGGTATTGCCGGAATTGTATTAACGGTGGGTATGGCGGTAGATGCGAACGTACTGATCTTTGAGCGTATACGTGAAGAACTTCGAGAGGGACGCAGTCCACAACAAGCGATTCACCAAGGTTACGCGAACGCATTCAGCACAATTGCCGATGCGAACATCACCACGCTTCTAACAGCAATCATTCTATTTGCGGTTGGTACTGGTGCGATTAAAGGCTTCGCGGTAACACTGTCTATCGGTATCCTGACTTCTATGTTTACAGCTATTGTCGGCACACGTTGTATCGTGAACCTGATGTATGGCGGCAAACGCGTTAAGAAACTGTCGATCTAAGGCTAGGAATTAATATGTTTCAGATTCTAAAAGCACAAAAAATGATCGACTTTATGCGTTGGTCAAAGGTTGCCTTTGTTCTCTCTATCTTGATGATTGGTGCAGCTATCTTCACTCTTACAACGAAATCGTTGAACTGGGGTTTAGACTTTACTGGCGGTACTCTGATTGAAGTGGGTTTTGAACAACCAGCACACCTTCCTGATATCCGTAGTGCACTTGAAGCCGAAGGCTTTGGTGATGCAACGGTACAGAACTTCGGTTCAGCTCGTGATGTAATGGTTCGTCTACGCCCTCGTGACGGGGTTGCAGGCGAGACACTTGGTAACCAAATTCTTTCAGCTATCGAGAAAGGCACAGGTGAACAAGTTGAAATGCGTCGTATTGAGTTCGTTGGCCCTAACGTAGGTGATGAGCTAACAGAAGCGGGTGGCCTTGCTATCCTAGTTTCTCTTATCTGTATCTTGATCTACGTATCTGTGCGATTCGAATGGCGTTTGGCGGCAGGTGCGGTACTTGCACTGGCGCACGACGTTATCATCACGCTGGGCGTATTCTCTCTAATGCAAATTGAAGTAGACCTGACCATCGTAGCTGCCTTGCTAACGGTAGTCGGTTACTCGCTCAACGATACCATTGTTGTATTCGACCGTATTCGTGAGAACTTCCGTAAGATGCGTAAAGGCGAAGCTCCTGAAGTACTGAACAGCTCAATCACACAAACATTGAGCCGCACATTGATCACTTCTGGTACAACTTTGTTCGTAGTTATCGCACTGTTTGTTCAGGGCGGCGCAATGATTCACGGTTTCGCAACCGCACTTCTACTGGGTATTACGGTTGGTACTTACTCTTCTATCTACGTTGCATCTGCACTAGCGATGAAGTTGGGTATTACGCGTGAACATCTAATGCCACCAGAAGTGGAAAAAGAAGGTGAAGAGTTTGACGAAATGCCATAAGCCTTGGCTTAACAAGTTTCGTTAAACCCAAAAAACCGCTTGGTAACTAGCGGTTTTTTTATGCCTACATTTTATAGGAAAACTTAATACAAATTACGTTCGAGGTGAGTTGCACTTAATGTCATGAGCGCTATTCTGCTCGAATCTCCTGAACCACAGATACAAAAAAGCCCCGCATGTGCGAGGCTTTGAAATTTTAGCTCTCTGTTGAATAGAGGCTATTAACGTAAGGCCTGAATTACTTCAGCATACCTTCGTTTGCATTCTCACGAACGTGCTTAAGAATAGACTTAACACCACGTGCGCTTGAAGCTACAACGTTACCAGACTTCATGTAATCAGTACCGCCAGCGAAGTCAGTTAGGATTGCACCAGCTTCACGTGCGATTAGATCGCCAGCTGCTAGGTCCCAAGGTTTTAGGTCTAGTTCTAGGTAACCGTCAACACGACCCGCTGCTAGGTAACATAGGTCAAGTGCTGGAGAACCAGAACGACGGAAGTCAGAACAGTCGACGAATAGACCAGAAATGATCTTCATGAAAGACTCAGAGTGTTGCTTAGCTTTGAATGGGAAACCCGTTGCTAGAACACTACCTTGAAGGTCTTTAAGTTGTGTAACACGCATGCGAGCGTTGTTTAGTTGAGCACCAGCGCCACGTTGAGCTGTGAATAGCTCGTTTAGCATTGGGTCGTAAACACAAGCAACTTCTGTACGACCGTTCATGCGAACAGCGATAGATACAGAGAAGTGAGGGAAACCTTTTACAAAGTTGTTGGTGCCATCGAGTGGGTCAACGATCCATTGTACGTCAGAGTCTTTACCTTCGATTAGGCCTTTCTCTTCAGAAATAATGCTGTGCTCTGGGTAAGATGCTTTGATTGTCTCAATGATCATGTACTCAGCTTCTTGAGCAATGTTAGTAACGTAATCGTTGTTACCTTTTAGAGACGTTTCGATCTTATCAGTTGTTTCTAGAGATTTAGCAATATGGTTGCCAGCTTTACGCGCAGCGCGTATCGCAATGTTTAGCATTGGATGCATATGGTTTTTCCCACAAGATGTTAAAGAACAATTTAAAGCGGCGGCGAGTATACCAAAGTTTTCCCAAAAGGGAAGTGGTTATTTTTTGAACTCTTAGATTCACATTACACGAAGGGTCTGACCATTTTACTTTGCGATGTGTTAATATCTCACGATTATTTTTAAAGTGGTGTCATATAGCATGTTAGACAATGTAAAAGTCGTTCTGGTTGGTACGTCTCATTCGGGAAATATCGGATCAGCAGCTCGCGCAATGAAAGTGATGGGTTTGAGTCAGTTAGTTCTTGTAGACCCTCAGTGTGAAGTTGACGAGCAGACCTTAGCACTGGCTGCCGGCGCTGGTGACATCGCTGAAAACGCGGTGATTGTCTCTACATTAGACGAAGCCGTAAAAGACTGCGGTTTGGTTGTCGGTTCAAGTGCTCGTTCACGTACCCTTGAGTGGCCAATGCTTGAGCCTCGCGAGTGTGGTGAAAAGTTTGCTGTTGAAGGCCAAAAGCACCCAGTAGCATTAGTATTTGGTCGTGAGCGCACAGGCCTTACGAATGAAGAACTGCAAAAGTGTCACTACCATGTATGTATTCCTGCAAACCCTGAATACAGCTCGCTAAACCTAGCGATGGCCGTGCAGACACTGAGCTACGAAGTACGTGTTGCGCACCTTGATATGGTGGCTAGCCAATACAAGCCACAGCCTCAAGATGAGTACCCTCGTCACGATGAACTAGAAATGTTCTATGAACACCTTGAAAAAGTCATCATCGATACCCAATTTATTTCTAAGGATAAACCTGGGCAGGTGATGAATAAGTTACGTCGCCTGTTTAGTCGTGCGCGTCCAGAACTTCAAGAGATCAACACGCTTCGTGGTATTTTGACTTCTATCGAGAAGAGCAAAAATAGCCAGTAAAAGCCATACTCTCTGCAAGGATGAATACCTGACTAAAATAGTCAGGTAAAATACTTGACCAATTTAGTCAGGTATGGGAAGATTCCAACCACATAAACAATGTGGATACGGTGTGATATGAAACTTACATCTAAAGGAAGATATGCGGTAACGGCTATGCTAGATGTAGCACTGCATTCGCAAGAAAGCCCAGTTCCTCTGGCTGACATCTCAGAGCGACAAGGCATCTCTTTATCTTACTTAGAGCAACTTTTTTCTAAGTTACGTAAAGCTGGCTTAGTTGCTAGTGTTCGTGGTCCTGGTGGTGGTTACCGCCTTGGCGCTGAAGCGGGTGATATCGCTGTCGGAACTGTGATTGCAGCAGTTGACGAATCAGTAGATGCAACTAAGTGTCACGGTCGAGCAGATTGCCAAGGTGGCAGTCGTTGTTTAACTCACACCCTTTGGCGTGATTTAAGCTCCCGAATCAGCAGCTTCTTAAACGACATCACTCTTGGCGAGCTGATGAAAGATAACGAAGTTTTAGAGATTTCTGATCGTCAAGATATTGATCTTGCGGTTAACAATAGTTTTGCACATAAAAATACGAGCACTACAACGATTAGTGCAGCACCTCACGGTGTTAATGCCCGCTCATAGCGGTCAGTTTTTACATTGGAGTCGAAAATGAAACTGCCTATTTACTTTGACTATTCAGCTACATGCCCAGTCGATCCACGAGTTGCTGAGAAAATGGTTCAGTGCATGACGATGGACGGTAACTTCGGTAACCCTGCATCTCGTTCACACCGTTACGGCTGGCAGGCAGAAGAAGCAGTAGATAATGCTCGTGAGCAAATTGCTGACCTATTAAATGCAGACCCACGTGAAATTGTTTTCACTTCTGGTGCTACAGAGTCAGATAACCTTGCTATTAAAGGTGCAGCGCACTTTTACGAGAAGAAAGGTAAGCACGTAATCACGTGCAAAACAGAACATAAAGCGGTTCTTGATCCATGTCGCCAACTAGAGCGTGAAGGCTTTGAGGTAACTTACCTAGAGCCAGAAGCAAACGGCATCATCGATCTAGACAAGCTACAAGCTGCAATGCGTGAAGACACAGTTCTTGTTTCTATCATGCATGTAAACAACGAAATCGGCGTTATCCAAGATATCAATGCCATCGGCGAACTATGCCGCTCTCGCAAGATCATCTTCCACGTTGATGCAGCTCAGTCTGCGGGTAAAATCCCACTAGACGTTAAAGAGACTAAAGTTGACCTAATTTCACTTTCAGCTCATAAAATGTACGGCCCTAAAGGTATCGGTGCACTTTACGTTCGTCGTAAGCCACGTATCCGTCTTGAAGCGCAAATGCACGGTGGTGGTCACGAGCGTGGTTTCCGTTCTGGTACACTTGCTACTCACCAAATCGTGGGTATGGGCGAAGCGTGTGCTGTCGCTAAGCAAGACATGCAGAAAGATTTCGATCACGCACTAGCACTTCGTGAGCGCCTACTGAAAGGTGTTCAGGATCTAGAAGCGGTAACTGTAAACGGTGACTTAGACCAACGTGTACCACATAACCTAAACGTAAGCTTTGCTTTCGTTGAAGGTGAGTCTCTGCTTATGTCTCTAAAAGACCTAGCGGTATCATCGGGTTCTGCATGTACATCTGCAAGCTTAGAGCCATCATACGTTCTACGTGCTCTTGGTCTAAATGATGAACTGGCACACAGCTCAGTACGTTTCTCATTCGGCCGTTTCACAACGGAAGAAGAAATCGACTACGCGATTGCACAAATTCGTGTAGCGGTAAACAAATTACGCGACATGTCTCCTCTATGGGATATGTATAAAGAAGGGATTGATCTGGACACTGTTGAGTGGGCACATCACTAATCTCACGGATATAGAGGATTCGAGGTAACTATCATGGCATATAGCGAAAAAGTAATTGATCACTACGAAAACCCACGTAACGTAGGTTCGTTTGACAAAGAAGACCCAAGTGTAGGTAGCGGCATGGTTGGCGCACCAGCTTGTGGTGACGTAATGAAACTGCAAATCAAGGTAACACCAGAAGGTATTATCGAAGACGCAAAATTCAAAACTTACGGTTGTGGTAGCGCAATCGCTTCTAGCTCACTGGTAACAGAGTGGGTTAAAGGTAAAAGCATTGATGAAGCGGCTGCTATCAAAAACTCTGAAATCGCAGAAGAGCTTGAGTTGCCACCAGTGAAGGTTCACTGTTCAATTCTTGCTGAAGATGCAATCAAAGCAGCAGTTGCGGATTACAAAAAGAAGCGTTAATCGTCTCCTTAAGTAATCCTCAAAAATAAGCAATATTTGGGAGCATCCTTTGTGCTCCCCCTGATTTCTCAATTTATATAAAACACAAGGTTGTAGTATGGCCATCACCATGACAGAGACGGCGGCAAGTCGAGTTCAAGCTTTCCTAGATAACCGAGGCAAAGGTATCGGGTTACGCTTAGCGGTTAAAACCACTGGCTGTTCGGGTATGGCGTATGTACTAGAATTCGTTGACGAACTTAACGAAGAAGATCAAGTGTTTGAGCATTCAGGTGTGAAGGTCATTATTGATCCAAAGAGCCTAGTTTACCTAGACGGTACTGAGCTTGATTACGTAAAAGAAGGCCTAAACGAAGGTTTTGAATTCAACAACCCTAACGCGAAAGGCGAGTGTGGTTGTGGTGAGAGCTTCAATGTATAAGTGATTGAATCGTCAAGCGTTTATAGTAAGCGAAGAATAAAATTAGGCTCTGATTTAAGAGCCTAAACTTAGGACCACCGTTACATGAATCATTTCGAATTATTTGGGCTACCACTTCAGTTCCAGCTGGATGGTAGCCTTCTTTCTTCTCAGTTTAGAGATCTGCAACGCCAATTCCACCCTGATAAATTTGCCACAGCTTCTGAGCGAGACCGCCTATTAGCCGTGCAAAAAGCCGCGCAAATTAACGACGCGTACCAGGTGCTGAAGAATCCAATTAGCCGTGCAGAATACCTGTTAGTTCAACATGGTGAAGATATCCGTGGTGAACAACAGACCATGCAAGATCCAATGTTTCTTATGGAGCAAATGGAACTGCGTGAAGAGCTTGAAGATATCGCTGACAGTTCTGATCCGGAAGATGCCTTGTTTGCATTTGAGGGAAAGGTTAGCAAAATGTATAAACAACAATTAAGCGCTATCCAACAAGAACTCGACAGCCAAGCTTGGTTAGAGGCTGCAGACCGAGTAAGAAAGCTAAAGTTTATTGCAAAATTAAAGAATGAAATCGAGCTAGTTGAAGATCGTCTGATCGGCTAGTTGGTACAACAAGGACACATCCATGGCACTACTTCAGATTGCAGAACCAGGGCAAAGCGCCGCTCCTCACCAGCACAAGCTTGCTGTGGGGATTGATTTAGGTACAACAAACTCATTGGTTGCGTCCGTACGCAGTGGTGAGGCGAGCACGCTCGTTGATCAAGATGGTCGTAGCATTCTGCCTTCCGTTGTTCATTATCAGTCAGACTCACACACGACTGGTGATGAAGCTCGTGTAAATGCACAGACTGATCCTAAGAACACTATTATCTCAGTTAAGCGATTGATTGGTCGCTCACTGGCTGATATTCAGCAACGATACCCATCTCTGCCATATCAGTTTGAAGAAAGTGATAATGGCCTACCTGTGATTCGTACAGAGCAAGGTAATAAGAACCCGATTCAAGTATCTGCAGATATTCTGAAAGCGCTAGGTCAACGTGCTGAATCTACATTAGGCGGTGAGCTATCTGGTGCGGTGATTACCGTTCCTGCGTATTTCGATGATGCGCAACGTGCTGGTACTAAAGACGCCGCGCAGCTGGCTGGTCTTCATGTGTTACGTCTTCTAAATGAACCAACGGCGGCAGCGATTGCTTACGGTCTGGATTCCGGCAAAGAAGGGGTGATCGCGGTTTACGACTTAGGCGGTGGTACGTTTGATATCTCCATTTTACGCTTGTCTAAAGGTGTCTTTGAAGTTCTAGCTACTGGCGGTGATTCTGCACTAGGCGGTGATGATTTTGACCACCTTGTCGCTGATCATTTCCAAGAGCAAATGGGGTTATCAGAGCTAACAGCTGAGCAAAACCGTGCGCTTCTCGATGCAGCAACGGAAGCTAAAATTGGCTTGTCTGAATCAGAAAGCGTTGATGTTGAAGTACTAGGTTGGTCTGGTTCATTAACTCGTGAAGAGTTTGAAGAGATCATCAAGCCTCTAGTTAAGAAAACGCTACTTTCATGTCGTCGCGCTTTAAAAGATGCAGAAGTTGATGCGGATGAAGTGCTAGAAGTGGTAATGGTTGGTGGTTCAACTCGTACATTACTAGTACGTGAAATGGTGGGTGACTTCTTTGGTCGTACGCCATTAACCAGCATTAATCCTGATGAAGTGGTTGCGATTGGTGCGTCAATTCAAGCGGATATTCTAGTAGGTAACAAACCTGATTCAGAAATGTTGCTATTGGACGTAATCCCACTTTCACTAGGTATCGAAACCATGGGTGGCCTAGTAGAAAAGATCATTCCGCGTAACACCACGATCCCAGTGGCTCGCGCACAAGAATTTACTACGTTCAAAGACGGTCAAACTGCAATGACAGTACACACCGTTCAAGGTGAACGTGAAATGGTGGACGACTGTCGTTCACTAGCTCGTTTTGCTCTGAAAGGCATTCCACCAATGGCTGCTGGCGCGGCGCATATTCGTGTGACTTACCAAGTGGATGCTGATGGCCTGCTATCGGTTACGGCTATGGAGAAGAGCACAGGTGTTCAAGCTGAAATCCAAGTGAAGCCTTCTTACGGCCTGAGCGATGATGAAGTTGCTAACATGCTGAAAGACTCTATGACGTTTGCTAAAGAAGATATGCGAGCGCGCGCACTTGCTGAACAACGCGTAGAAGCAGATCGTGTTATTGAAGGCCTGATTGCAGCAATGCAAGCTGATGGCGATGAGCTACTTAACGAGCAAGAAAAGCTGCAGCTTCTTCAGGCAATTGAAACTCTGATCGAAGCACGCAATGGCGACAATGCTGATGCCATTGAACAAGAAATTAAGAATACCGACAAAGCGAGCCAAGACTTTGCTTCACGTCGTATGGATAAATCAATTCGTGCTGCACTGTCAGGTCAGTCAGTCGATAATATTTAATAGTTAGAGAATAGATAAACATGCCAAAGATTATTGTTTTACCTCACGAAGATCTATGTCCAGAAGGCGCTGTTTTAGAAGCAAAAACTGGTGAAACGGTTCTTGATGTTGCACTAAAGGCCGGTATTGGTATTGAGCACGCATGTGAAAAATCGTGTGCATGTACAACATGTCACGTTGTGATCCGTGAAGGTTTCGATTCTTTAGAAGAGAGCGATGACCTAGAAGACGATATGCTTGATAAAGCATGGGGTTTAGAGATGGAGTCTCGCCTAGGTTGCCAAGCGAAAGTCGCTGACGAAGACCTTGTTGTTGAGATTCCAAAGTACACGTTGAACCTAGCGTCTGAAGACCATTAAGAACTTCTCTGCAGTCATGGTGGTGTCCGCCATGGCAGAGATAACGGTTTAACAAAACTGGTCTAGAATATAGATCATAAAATGACTAAGTGTCTCTGATAAATATAAGGAAGTGTTATGAGCTTGAAGTGGATTGATTCTCGCGATATCGCAATTGAGCTATGTGATTTGTACCCTGATACAGATCCTAAAACGGTACGTTTTACCGATCTGCACCAGTGGGTATTAGACCTTGAAGAGTTTGACGATGAGCCTAACCACTCGAACGAAAAGATCTTAGAGGCTATTATTTTGTGCTGGATGGATGAGATGGATTAATCATCATATCGATGATTTGGCTATGGAGTGAAATCAACCCCATATAAAACGCAGCCAAGTTAACAATTCTTACTAAAAAAAGCGGACCTTATGGTCCGTTTTTTTATCAAAATGACATTTTACTTCTACATAATGCTAACATCAGTGCGCTAATAAAAAATAATCAGGATCACTCAAGCAAGGTGGTTCTCAGACAAGGAGAAATCATGTCTACACAGATGTCAGTATTTTTAAGTCAAGAAGCTGCCCAGCCTCAGTGGGGAGCAAAAGCTATCTTATCGTTCTCGGAAACAGGAGCGACAATTCACATTGGTGAAGGCCACGATCTTGGTGCCGTTCAACGCGCAGGTCGCACACTTGATGGACAAGGTATTTCATTCGTTTCACTAAGTGGTGAAGGTTGGGATCTAGAGAGCGTATGGGCTTTCAATCAAGGTTACCGTGGACCAAAGAAAAAGAATACATTGGAGTGGGACGCACTGCCAGAAGCAGACCAAGCTGAACTAGAGGCGCGTATTCGTGCTACAGATTGGACGCGTGACATTATCAATAAGACCGCTGAAGAAGTTGCACCTCGTCAACTGGCAACAATGGCAGCTGAATATATCAAGTCAGTCGCGCCAGAAGGCACAGTTAAAGCAAAAATCGTTAAAGACAAAGACCTACTAACTGAAGGTTGGGAAGGCATCTATGCGGTAGGTCGCGGCTCTGAGCGTACTTCAGCAATGCTTCAACTGGACTTCAACCCAACGGGTGACGAAAACGCACCTGTATTTGCCTGTCTAGTTGGTAAAGGTATTACATTTGACTCAGGCGGTTACAGCATTAAACCAGGTCAGTTCATGACTGCAATGAAAGCGGATATGGGTGGCGCAGCGACTATCACCGGTGGTTTAGGTCTTGCGATTGAGCGTGGCCTGAACAAGCGTATCAAGCTTATCCTATGTTGTGCAGAGAACATGATCTCTGGCCGTGCATTGAAGCTTGGCGATATCATAACATACAAGAACGGTAAGACAGTTGAGATCATGAACACCGACGCAGAAGGTCGTTTAGTTCTAGCTGATGGCCTGATGTACGCAAGTGAGCAAAATCCTGAGCTTATCATCGACTGTGCAACGCTGACGGGCGCTGCTAAAAACGCACTGGGTAACGACTACCACGCGCTAATGAGCTTTGATGACGAGCTGGCTCACCAAGCACTAACGGCGGCTAATCAAGAGAAAGAAGGCTTATGGCCATTGCCTCTTGCGGATTTCCACCGTGGCATGCTGCCTTCAAACTTTGCTGACCTTTCGAACATCAGTACGGGTGATTACACTCCTGGTGCAAGTACTGCTGCTGCGTTCCTGTCTTACTTCGTAGATGACTACAAAAAAGGCTGGATGCACATGGATTGCGCGGGTACTTACCGTAAATCTCCAAGTGATAAATGGGCGGCTGGTGCAACGGGCATGGGTGTTCGCACTCTGGCTCGTATTCTTATAGACCAAGCAAAATAATAACGTTGAGCGGTGTTTCGATACCGCTCATTGAGTACCTTAGATCGAATGATCTTGGTAATTTCAGTATTTAATAACAAAAAATGAAGTGAAGGAATCCCTATGGCTCTAGAAAGAACGTTCTCAATTGTTAAGCCGGATGCAGTTAAGCGTAACCTTGTGGGTGAAATCTACCACCGCATCGAAAAAGCAGGCTTAGAGATTATCGCTGCTAAGATGGTTCATTTGACTGAAGAGCAAGCGAGCGGCTTCTACGCAGAACACGAAGGCAAAGAATTCTTTGGTCCACTAAAAGAGTTCATGACTTCTGGTCCTATCATGGTTCAAGTACTAGAAGGCGAAAACGCAATCGCTCGTTACCGTGAACTTATGGGTAAAACAAACCCAGAAGAAGCGGCGTGTGGTACTATCCGCGCAGATTACGCAATCAGCATGCGTTACAACTCAGTACACGGTAGCGACAGCCCAGAGTCTGCAGCTCGTGAAATCGAGTTCTTCTTCCCAGAATCTGAGATTTGTCCACGTCCTGATCAATAAGCGATACAGCAAATGACTCTTAAGGCTTCACTTCGGTGAAGCCTTTTTGTATGTGGATTTTACGTTCGAGATAGTTTATCGAGTAGTCATTCCTGAGAGTGATGAAGGAGCGCAGTCGGGAATCTTGTTCTTATCTCCAGAATTGTAAGTAATGAAAGGGGTTGTGTGAATTTTAATCACTTAAGTTTGAATGTCTTAGTAAACACAGGGTTTTACAGCCCTTGTTGAACATGCGTAAAGGCTGTACAATTCGCGCCCTTAATTATTGTTCCGTCATTGAGAGGCATCATGACCACAGCTAAAGTCAATCTACTCGATTTTGATCGTAAAGGTCTTCGTAAATTTTTCACAGAAGAATTGAATGAGAAAGCTTTTCGCGCAGATCAAGTGATGAAGTGGATGTATCACTTCGGTGTCGATGACTTCGAAAATATGAACAACATCAACAAAAAGTTACGTGAAAAACTTCAACGCCGCTGTGAAATTGTTGCACCTGTTGTTTCTGAAGCTCAACACTCTTCAGACGGCACAATTAAATGGGCAATGAGCGTTGGCGACCAAGACGTTGAGACGGTATACATCCCAGACGGTGACCGTGCAACGCTGTGTGTATCTTCACAGGTTGGTTGTGCGCTAGAGTGTAAATTCTGCTCGACAGCTCAACAAGGCTTTAACCGTAACCTAAAAGTTTCTGAGATCGTGGGGCAAATCTGGCGTGCATCTCGTGAAATCGGTCTAGAGAAAGAGACAGGTCGTCGTCCAATTACTAACGTTGTAATGATGGGTATGGGCGAGCCGCTACTTAACATGAAAAACCTAATGCCATCATTAGAGATCATGCTCGATGACCTAGGTTTCGCACTGTCTAAGCGTCGCGTAACAGTATCTACTTCAGGTGTTGTATCTGGCCTTGATCAAATGACAGATAACATCGATGTAGCACTTGCTATCTCTCTGCACGCGCCAAACGATGAACTTCGTAGCCAAATTATGCCGATCAACGACCGTTGGGATATCCAAGATTTCCTAGCGTCTGTACGTCGCTACATTGCTTCTTCAAATGCTAACCGCGGTAAAGTAACGGTAGAGTACGTTCTATTGGATCATGTGAATGACGATATGGACCACGCTCGTGAACTTGCAGAGCTAATGAAAGATACGCCATGTAAGATCAACCTGATTCCATTTAACCCTTACCCAGGTTCACCATACAAGAAGCCAAGCAACTCTCGTATTGACCGCTTCCAAAAAACGCTAATGGAATATGACTACACAGTAACGGTTCGTAAAACGCGTGGTGACGATATTGATGCTGCATGTGGCCAGTTGGTAGGTGATGTTATCGATAGAACTAAGCGTACTAAAATGCTTAAAGCGGCTTCAGAAGCTAACTTGGTTGCCGGTGGTGTGATTGAAGTAAAAGCGGTTTAAAACGCGATTTGAATCTAAACAAGCCAGAAGTCTTACTTCTGGCTTGTTGCGTTTTTGGAACTTCGTTTTCTATTTTTTAGACTTCTTGCCCACGCTTTCTTACATTTTTCGTCAATTTTTGGACAAAAGCATGAGCTGACGGTAAATTTTGTTGAAAGTATTTTTGCCTTGTAATGGCATTGGCTTATGATTAACTAATCTTAAATTAATTTAAGTGCTCGCTTGTTACCGACCATCAATATGTCTATTTAGGTTGACTACTTGATAAACTAGCTTCCTGAGAACGTCATTAATAATAAAATGCATGTCGTTCGTCTTTAAGGGTTGATGAGTTGGGTAACAGGACAAATTCCACATAAGTGGGTTGCTAGAATGAGCTTAAACGACAATAAAAAACGCTCTCGTCGACCTGCGATAATATTTTAGAAGTTCACTCTCTATGAACACAGAAAACGACACACAAGCGCAAGAACCGATCGCTCCAGCTATAGAAGCGGGGACGCTACTGAAAAATCAACGAGAAGCTCTTGGTTTAACACAAAAGCAGATCTCGGATCGCCTAAAACTACGCATTTCTTTAATTCAACAAATTGAAGAAAACCAATTTGAGTCAGACCAAGTCGCAACCTTTATGCGTGGTTACATCCGTTCATACGCTAAATACGTCAATCTTGATGAAAAATTGGTATTGAACGCGCTTCGCCACTCCGGTGATGCTCAACATGAAGATCAAGAAATGCTGAGCTTTTCTCGCAAGACGAAAACAGAAAAGCACAACAGCCGTATTATGCTGCTGACTTGGGGTATCTTTGCAGTTATCGTCGGTATCTCTTCACTGTGGTGGTGGCAGAATCAACAACAAGATACCCTATCTCAATCTCTGACTAACACTGAAAGCTCAGAAGAGCTTGCGGTGGAAGAGTCACTGGACCCTGAGTTCGCCTCTTTAGAAGTGATTGAAGCTGAGCAGAACAACGCTGCGGCTTCTGTAATTGAAGATACTGAAGGACTTACTGCAATCAGTGATGCGACAGATACTTCAGCTGCACTTGACGTGACTGATGAACAACCAGCAGTCGACGTAAAACCAGCTGTTGAATTAGAAACCGTTGAAGCAACACCTGCTCCTGAAACAACACCTGAAGTGGCAACCAAAGTGCTAACGATGCAGTTTACTGCAGACTGCTGGATTCAAGTTAAAGATGCGACCGGCAAAACCTTGTCAACTGGCATCAAAAAAGCGGGTCAGTCACTAAATCTATCAGGAACAGCGCCATATAAAGTGATTCTTGGTGCGCCAGAAGGCGTATCAATGACATTTGCAAGTGAACCTGTCGACCTTTCTGGGTATACTTCAGGCAAAGTAGCCAGAATAACCTTACCTTAGAGTTAATATGCAACACGAATCTCCTATTATTCGTCGCAAATCAACCCGTATTTATGTGGGTGATGTGCCGATCGGTGATGGTGCACCTATTGCTGTGCAATCCATGACCAACACAAGAACAACAGACGTAGCCGCAACCGTTGCTCAGATCCGAGCTCTGGAAAATGTAGGCGCTGATATCGTTCGCGTATCTGTACCGACTATGGATGCCGCTGAAGCATTTAAGCAAATCAAGCAGCAGGTTTCTGTTCCTTTGGTCGCTGACATTCACTTTGACTACCGTATTGCGCTGAAAGTAGCTGAGTACGGTGTAGACTGTCTGCGTATCAACCCAGGTAACATCGGTAATGAAAGCCGTATCCGCTCAGTTGTTGATTGTGCTCGTGATATGAATATTCCGATTCGTATTGGTGTTAACGGTGGTTCTCTTGAGAAAGAGATTCAAGAGAAATATACAGAGCCAACAGCAGAAGCGCTTGTTGAATCAGCGATGCGTCACGTCGATATCTTAGACCGTCTCAACTTTGACCAATTTAAAGTGAGCGTTAAAGCATCTGACGTATTCCTAGCTGTAGGTTCATACCGTTTACTGGCGAAACAGATTGATCAACCGCTTCACCTTGGTATTACCGAAGCTGGTGGTGCACGTGCTGGTGCGGTTAAGTCTTCTGTTGGCTTAGGTATGCTTCTTTCTGAAGGTATTGGTGATACGCTACGTATCTCGCTAGCTGCGGATCCTGTTGAAGAGATCAAAGTTGGCTTCGATATTCTTAAATCTTTGCGTATTCGCTCGCGCGGTATCAACTTCATCGCGTGTCCGAGCTGTTCTCGCCAAGAGTTCGATGTTATTAACACCGTAAACGCGCTTGAAGAGCGTCTAGAAGACGTAATTACCCCAATGGATGTTTCTATCATCGGTTGTGTGGTGAACGGCCCAGGTGAAGCGGAAGTATCTCATCTAGGTCTAGCGGGTAGTGCTCGTAAGAGTGCCTTCTACGAAGATGGTAAGCGTCAGAAAGAGCGCTTCGACAACAACGACCTTGTTGATCAGCTTGAAGCTAAGATTCGAGCAAAAGCATCAGTGCTTGATAAAGCAAATCGCATTGATGTAGAAAACCTAGAAGATTAATAAAACGCGATGAGGTGCGGTTGTCTATTCGCATCAACACCTGATCGTGAGAAATTACGGAATAAATATTGTGGCTAAAAATATCCAAGCAATCCGAGGCATGAACGACTGCCTACCGACTCAATCACCACTGTGGCAGAAAGTAGAAAACGCAGTGAAGAGCGTGGTGAGTGCACACGGTTACAACGAAGTGCGTATGCCTATCGTTGAAGAAACAAACCTATTTAGCCGCGCAGTGGGTGAAGAGACAGACGTTGTTTCAAAAGAGATGTACACCTTTGATGACCGTAATGGCGATAGTCTAACGCTACGTCCAGAAGGCACAGCGGGTTGTGTACGTTCATGCATCCAAAACAGCCTTATTAACCGTGATGAACAACGCCTATGGTACATGGGGCCAATGTTCCGTCACGAGCGTCCTCAAAAAGGTCGCTACCGTCAATTCCACCAATGTGGTGTGGAAGTGTTTGGCCTAGACGGTCCAGACGTTGACGCAGAACTTATTATGATGACTGCGCGTCTATGGCGTGAGCTAGGCATCGACAAGCACGTTCGTCTAGAGCTGAACTCAATCGGTTCTACTGAAGATCGCGCAAACTACCGTACAGCACTTGTTGCTTTCCTAGAACAGCACATTGATGTGCTAGACGAAGATTGCAAACGTCGCATGCATACAAACCCACTTCGTGTACTAGATACTAAGAACCCAGACGTTCAAGCGATCTTAGGTGACGCACCTCGACTTTCTGAATACTTAGGTGAAGAGTCGAAGCAACATTTTGCTGGTTTGTGTGAACTTCTTGATGCTGTTGGTATCGAATACCAAGTTAACGAGCGTCTAGTACGTGGTTTGGACTACTACAACCGCACAGTATTTGAGTGGATCACTGAAAGCCTAGGTGCTCAAGGTACCGTATGTGGCGGTGGTCGTTACGACGGTCTTGTTGAGCAACTGGGTGGTAAAGCAACATCAGCTGTTGGTTTCGCAATGGGCTTAGAGCGTCTAGTCTTAATGATGGAGACGCTAGAGCTAACAGAAGTTCGTCGCAGTGTTGACGTTTACATGGTTGCAGCTGGCGAAGGCACAATGATCGCGGGCATGCAACTAGCGAATCAATTACGTGATACCGTTGAGGGTGTACGTGTAATGAGCCACTTCGGTGGTGGTAGCTTCAAGAAGCAATTCAAACGTGCAGACAAAGTAGGTGCTGTAGTTGCTCTGGTACTGGGTGAAAACGAAGTAGCAGACAACACGGTGGTATTGAAAGATCTGGTTGGTGGTGAACAAGAAGTTGTTGCCCAAGCAGACGTTGCTGCCAAAGTAGCTGCGCTAATCTAATTAGCCTTAGAGCAAACGCTCATAACGAATATTAACGTCAGTACTATGCTGGTGTTTAAAGAATTAAAGAGGACAGGAAGTGGAACTTTACGATAGCGAAGAGCAGCAGGTTGAAGCCATTAAAGAGTGGTGGAAAGAGAACGGTAAAGCCGTAATCTTCGGTGCGGTTATTGGTTTAGGTGGTCTATTCGGTTGGCGCTACTACCAAGATTCAGTCGTTGAGGCGCGTGAAGCTGCATCAGAAAGCTACACGACAGTGATCTCTGCTTTGGATGCAAAAGGCGTTGATGCTCAATCTGATATTCAAGCTTTTATCGACGCGAACAAAGACGCTGAATACTCAGTACTTGCGGCTATGCAGCTAGCAAAAGTACAAGTACAAGCGGGTGAATTATCTGCAGCACTTGAGCAGCTAGAGTGGGCAAAAGCGGCAACTAAGGATGCGGCACTTTCGCCATTACTGACTTACCGTGTTGCTCGTATCAAATCTGAGCAAGGTGAATTTGATGCTGCTTTGTCTGATCTTGCTGCAGTAACGGACGAGTCTTGGAAAGGCCGAGTGGCTGAATTACGTGGTGATATCTCACTTCGTAAAGGCGACACAGACGCAGCATACAGTGCTTACACAGAAGCACAGCAAGCTGTTGATGCGAGCCAAACGCTTCAAATCAAACTTGACGACCTAGCTAAATAAGGCGCTTTGAATGAAGAAGATGTTTCCAAAAGCGGCGTTGTGTGCGATTGCTCTTGGCCTATTAGCTGGCTGTGCGGGTGAAGAAGACACCGTAATCATGGCGCCAGTACCAACGGTAAACAGTGAGTTCACTCCTAAACAGGAATGGTCGACCTCGGTTGGTGATGGTGTTGGTCACTACTTTTCAAAACTGACACCTGAGCTGGCTTACGACAAAGTGTTTGTTGCAAGCCGTGAAGGTCTGGTTAAAGCGCTTGATCCTGAAACGGGTAAAGAGCTGTGGAAAACAGATCTTGAGAAAGATGTGCTGGCTCGTTTGTCTGGTGGCTTAACTGCAGCTTACGGCAAAGTGTTTGTTGGTTCTGAAAACGGTGAGGTAATCGCACTGGATGAATCGACTGGCGAAGAGCTATGGCGTGTATCGGTAAACGGTGAGGTGCTAGCATCTCCTGCCACTGACAACAACATGGTCTTGGTTCATACTAGCCGCGGTATGATGCTCGCGCTAGACCAAGAGACCGGTGAACAGAAGTGGACAATCAGTACTGAAGTTCCAAGTCTGACACTACGTGGCGACAGTGCTCCTGTTGCGGTTTCTGGTGGTGTGTTTTGGGGTACGGCAAATGGTCGTCTAGCAGCAGCTATTGTTGAGCGCGGTCAGTTAATTTGGCAACAACCAGTTGGTACACCAAAGGGCGCGACGGAAATCGATCGCTTGGTTGATGTGGATGCATCGCCAGTAGTACTGGGGGGTACTTTGTACACGGTTGGTATCAATGGTCAGTTGATCGCCATTGATCTACGCTCTGGTAAGCCAGTTTGGAAACGTAACTACTCGTCAGCGATTGATTTAGCAAGTGACGGCAGCCGTTTGTTCCTTGTTACAGATAAGGATCATGTGGTTGCAGTTGACGCTCGTAGCGGTACTGAACTTTGGAGTACTCCACTGCTAGAAAACCGTTTACTGACAGCACCTGCTATCATTAACGGATACGTTGTTGTGGGTGACACAGAAGGTTATCTACACTGGTTAGATCGTTCAACAGGTGAGTTCGTTGCTCAGCAGTTGGTTGATGACAGCGGCTTTGCTGTAGCGCCAATTGAACTGCCTGAAGGCTACTTAGTGACGACTCGCAACGGCGATGTAAAGAAACTGACGATTAGCCAATAAAAGCGTGATATAATTCACAGTCGGCTCCTGGTTGGTAACAGCCAGGAGCCGTTTTATTGTTAAAAATTAATAAACCATGTGGTTATAGGTAAGAGTTTAAACTTGCGAACAAGTGCTTACCTATAACTACATTAAGAGAAGAAATTGTAGAGGTTGTTATGGTACCTGTTGTTGCTCTAGTAGGGCGTCCGAACGTAGGTAAATCTACGTTATTTAACCGACTGACTCGAACTCGTGATGCATTGGTTGCGGATTTCCCTGGCTTAACGCGTGACCGTAAATATGGCCATGCTCAACTTGGTGAGCATGAGTTTATTGTTATCGACACTGGTGGTATCGACGGTACCGAAGAAGGTGTTGAAACTAAAATGGCAGAGCAGTCATTAGCTGCGATCGACGAAGCTGATGTTGTGCTGTTCATGGTAGATGGCCGTGCTGGTCTAACACCATCTGACGTTGCTATCGCGAAGCACCTTCGTCAACTAGAAAAGCCTTCAATGCTTGTAGTAAACAAGGTTGATGGTATTGACCCTGACGCAGCAAGTGCTGACTTTTGGCAGCTAGGTGTAGAAGACATGTACCAAATTGCTGCAGCGCACGGTCGTGGTGTTACAGCACTGATTGATCTTGCTCTAAACCCATTTGCTGAAGCACTGAAAGCTGAGCAGGGTGAAATTAGCGATCTAACAGAATTTGAAGACGAAGAAGTAGAGCAGGTTGATTTCACTGAAGAAGAAGCGGAACAAGAGTTCAAGCGTCTGCAAGATCAGCCAATCAAGCTTGCAATTATTGGTCGTCCAAACGTAGGTAAATCAACGCTAACTAACCGTATCTTAGGTGAAGAGCGTGTGGTTGTTTACGATATGCCTGGTACTACTCGTGATTCTATCTACATCCCAATGAGCCGTGATGAGCGTGAATACGTTTTGATCGATACCGCGGGTGTTCGTCGTCGTAAAAACATCAACGAGACTGTAGAGAAGTTCTCGGTTGTTAAGACATTGAAAGCGGTTGAAGATGCGAACGTTGTTCTACTTGTTATTGATGCACGTGAGAACATCTCAGATCAAGACTTGAGCTTACTAGGCTTTGCATTGAACGCTGGTCGTTCAATCGTGATCGCAGTAAACAAGTGGGATGGCCTAGACAACGACGTGAAAGAGCGCGTTAAGAAAGAACTAGACCGTCGTTTAGGTTTCGTTGATTTCGCACGTATTCACTTTATCTCTGCACTTCACGGTACTGGTGTTGGTCACTTGTTTGAGTCGGTTCAAGAGGCTTACAAGTCAGCGACAACCCGTGTTGGTACGTCTGTTCTAACTCGTATTATGAAGATGGCGACTGATGATCACCAACCGCCTATGGTTCGTGGCCGTCGTGTGAAACTGAAATACGCGCACGCGGGTGGTTATAACCCACCAATTATCGTTATCCACGGTAACCAAGTTCGTGACCTGCCAGATTCATACAAGCGATTCCTGATGAACTACTACCGTCGTTCACTAGAAATCATGGGTACGCCAATTCGCATTCAATTCCAGAACAGCGAAAACCCATTTGAAGCTAAGACGAACAAGCTAACTATCTCTCAAGAGCGCAAGCGTAAGCGTATGATGAGCATGGTTAAAGGACGTAAATAGTCCTCTCTAATAGATTTGATACCCGAGCCTGTCTCGGGTATTTTTTTAAGCAAAATTTACGTTATCTGATAACCGCACCTTGCGAGGAGTTATCAGTAAGCGACCTAGACTAGATTCCAAAAGAAGAACGACATGACAACGAGCGACTTGTTTACACCTGCAGCAATCACACCGACCATCACCCAATTCTGCCACCAGACTTGGCAGCTTGAGGCAAAGGTTCTGCATGTTGAAAGTGATGAGAGCAAAGCCTACTTAATCACAGATATGACTCCTTTTCACCCAATTAGCCATATTTGGCCAGATCACCCTGCGGATAAAGGCACTGTTAACTTTGGCGACCTGCAATATACCGTTGATGATTGCTTAGTGGGTGCGATAGAACAATCTACTGGAAAACTTTATGTAGCAGCAGATATTCCTGTTAAGCGAGATACAGAGGGTTGGGTATTTGTGGTGGTCCATCAGCTACCTGCATCTGCTTCTACGATAACGATTAACGAGCAGGTATCGTTATCGGTTGATAAAGAGTATCAAGCAAGCCTTAGCCGTGGTCATAGTGCGGGACACGTCGCCTTCTTAGCGTTGAATAAGGTCTTAGCTGACAGCTATTGGCGCAAAGATGCAGACCGCAAAGATCCACTGGGCAGCTATGACTTTAATAGCTACGCTCAAGTAACCAGCTTTGTAACGCCTGAACAATGTACAGACACTTATCGCTTGGGTAAAACCTTGAAGAAGCGCGGCCTTAATGTGGCAGACATGCTAGCGAACCTTAAGGTCATTGAAGCAGATGTTAATGAGCTGATTTCTGTTTGGTTAGCACAACCAACGGCGGTTACGATGAGGCTAGAGGGGGAGGCTTTAACAGACTCTCGTTACTGGAAGTGGCAGCTTGATGCAGATACTCAGGTGACCATTCCTTGTGGTGGTACACACATTGGGAATACCGCAGAATTTGGTGCGCTGTCCGTTAGGTTAACCCAGTTAGATGACCAAAACATTGAAATGCTGACGCATGTAATTCGATGATTTGAGCAATAGATCAAAAAAACTTGTGCTGCATATTCTATTTTTAGCTGTCACTTTTAATATAATAAACTGTTTAAAATTGAAATACAGCATATGTAACTTATGCTTTCGGTGTGTGGTGATATAAATATTCTTTTTGGGGTAGATCGCTGATCAAAATAGATAAAGCGAAAGATCAACCTATGATCTTCGATTGTGTGTTTTGTCGATGTCGATAAATTCAAATCAATCAATGACACCTACGGTCACAGCTTTGGTGATGATGTGCTATTGGCGGTTGCTAGGGTGCTTGATGATGCTACTTCAGCGTGTGCCAAGATAGGCCGTTATGGTGGTGATGAATTTGTGGTGTTCTCTTGTTTTGATGACAAAGATAGCGTTGTTAGCTTTTATCACCGACTAGAACAAACACTACAACAAGCGCTTTATATTAATGATGTGCAGTTCTCAGTAAGTGTTGGTCTTGCTTGTGAAAAAGATCCACAGGGGCTAGATCAGTTGATCGCACAAGCTGATAAGAATATGTACCAAATCAAACAAGCGAAATCCAAGCAGTAGTAGATTGTAAAAAGAGTCGTGAATTAGGAAATACTAATGAGTAAAAATATCTGCCCTAAGTGTCAGTCAGAGCTTGGTTGGGACGGACAATATCACTGTGAAAATTGTCAGGCACATTTTACCAAAGTAGGGTTCTGCC
>JAYYSE010000005.1:0-12092 GCA_036126475.1 Pseudomonadota bacterium
CTAACAGGTAATCGTAGCGACTGGTTAGTTCATCCAGTTGGTCTTGAAGCTTAGGTAAAGCAGCAACCTTATTGGCTTTGATACGCAGTGTTGCTTTCAAGGTCTGCTCTTGCTGCTTCATTTGTTGTAGCTCATCATCCATGGGCAGAATATAGAACCAAGTTCCCAGCCCTTGAATGAGCGCCACCAGCAATAGAATCACCAATATCTGAGGTAACAGTGGCCACTCGGTGATTTCGTCGATATCAAGCTCTTGCAGGCTCATCATGTTTTGAAAGCTAGCCATGGTTGGCCCCCTTAGCCTTTCGATGTGCAGTTGTGCTCTCTAATGACACAGGGCTGAACACGAAAGAAACCTTGAAGGTCTGAAACGCTTTATTGAAGCGCTTACGGTTATGGACAATAGAGTGCATCTCGACCCCTTTAAGGGATTCAGAGCGTTCTAAGTTATCCAGCATGGTGGCAAGACGAGCGGTACTGTCACTGATGCCGGCCATTTCAATCTCTTGGCCGTTCATCTTTATCTTGTCGACATACACGCCCTCAGGAATCAGCTTCGGCATCAAGTTCATAAAGTCGGTGGTTTTATTGCGACCGAGCTGCAAAGATTCCACGACATCAAGTCGAGTCAAAATGGCTTTGTGCTCTTGTTCCGCGGCTTTTAATGACTGAATCTGTCGGTCAAGCCCTGCAATATATTGGTTGAGATAATTAAGACGAACTTGTTGTTTAGCCTGTTGATCATGGAAATAGTTTCCGACTGCCCATTGCCCAGCCCCAGCCACAATCACGCCAAGGATAACTAAATGGATAAAACGCTTTCGGTGTTGAGCACGAATCTCATCTCGCCAAGGTAGCAGATTAATTTGATGCAACATGCTTCTCTCCCTGCCATTTAAGTCCACTCATCGCCATACCCGCAGCAGTACCAAAATGTTGCCAATCCATTTGCAGGCGGCACTTCCTCGCGACTTGATTCTCAAACAGGAATAAAGGATTCAATGATTCACAGCTCAGCTGAAAATGGCGTTCGAGCTCGTCGGTCACCATTGGCGTAGTGGCGCCCTCGCCCATTAACCAAATACCAGAGATAGGTTGGTGAGCATTCAAGGAGGAATAGATCTGCAACTGACGTTTGAGCTTTTCAATCAAGTTAACGATAAATTGATGAGTGTCCTGGGCACTGCCAAACGCAGCCTCAATATAATTGGGGTTTTCGATACTGCAAAGGTCTTGCGTACCAAAGGCGATGTCTTTATAGAAAGGGGAAGCCCCCTGAGGAATGATGCCCAGCGAGGTTTGATAAACGCCAATGTCCACTAACAGCCAATTGCTTTTCTCTGGGTACAAGCGTGAAGCAAGCTGCCACACATGAAGCAAACCATGCGCCTGCGTATCAACGACAACAGGTTTAAAGCCAGCCTTGATTAATGCCTCTGTTCGGCTATCGACCACTTCTTTACGAGTAGCATAAACCTGATAACAGCTCGTCGAACCTTTACCAAATCGTTTGTCTTCCAGCTTCACAAAATCTAAACTCAGCTCCTCGATGGGAAAAGGAGATTGATGGGCGAAGGTTTGATAAATCGAAAACTCTTTCTCTCTGTCTTCGAGTTCAGTCTCAATTTGCAGTACCTTGCTGATCACCGTGTTATCAGGTACCGAAATGGCGACATTACGACAGCCGAAAGGCAGCCCTTTCCTAAGTTCTTTGAGTTTCTTAACAGTTTTCTGATACTCCAAAGTATGGTTAGCTGTAAAAATGTCGTCCGAAATCGGCAGCTCTTTGTATCCCACTAGGGCATACAATTCCCCCACGGGTTTTAGCACCACAGCTTTGATGCTGTGGTGATTTATATCTATACCTGTAATTAATGATGAACCCATGTGACCTAGCTCCTGAAGTGCCAAGCATTTCGTTGATTATCTAGGGGTTGTGATTATTAGTTAAATAAGCGTTAATAAACGAAAGCTATTTTTTTAGCCTAGAGTACAAGGGTTTGCTGCTTATCAGCCTTAACTAATCAGGGATTATCCGGTGAAGTTCATAAAGCGATTATTCATATTTACATTGATTTGCATGATTCTTGGAGTCAGTACAATTTTTGGGTTTTATTACTACGTAAAACCAGAGTTGCCTGATGTTGCCACTTTGCGCGACGTAGAACTCCAAACTCCAATGCAGGTCTTCAGCCAAGACGGTAAGTTGATCTCCCAATTTGGTGAAAAACGTCGTATTCCAGTGGCTTATGACGATATCCCTCGCCACTTAGTTGAGGCTTTAATTGCTACCGAGGATAGCCGCTTCTACGAACACCCTGGTATTGACCCAATCGGCATTACTCGTGCAGCTATCGTAGTAGCGATGTCAGGTTCGGCAAAACAAGGGGCGAGTACCATTACTCAGCAGCTTGCGCGTAACTTCTTCTTATCTAATGAGAAAAAGATCATGCGTAAGATTAAAGAGATCTTCATTGCGATCCATATCGAGCAATTGCTGAGCAAAGAAGAGATCATGGAGCTTTACGTTAACAAGATCTTCCTTGGTCACCGTTCGTATGGTTTTGGCGCAGCAGCACGCGTTTACTTTGGTAAAGATCTTCCGGATCTTACGCTGAGTGAGATCGCGACTCTGGCTGGTATGCCGAAAGCACCATCAACCATGAACCCTCTCTACTCTATTGAACGTGCGACTAACCGTCGTAACGTTGTATTGCGTCGTATGCTCGACGAAAAATACATCACTCAAGCCGAATTTGATGAAGCAAGCAATGAACAGCTTGTATCGAAGTACCACGGTGCAGAAATCGAACTGAGCGCACCATACGTGGCAGAAGTAGCTCGTGCTTGGATGGTTGAACGCTACGGTGAAAACGCATATACCTCTGGTATGAAGGTCTACACAACCGTTGATTCGAAGCTGCAAAAAGCGGCAAACCAAGCTGCGATTAAGAACCTACTTAGCTACGATGAGCGTCACGGCTACCGTGGTGCTGAAAAAGTACTTTGGCAAACCGCTCAATCGGCTTGGGACCACGACAAGATCGTTAAACACCTTAAGTCTCAACCAACCTATGGTGACCTAGTTCCTGCTGTAGTGACTACTGTTGATTCGAAAAGCGCTAAAATATGGGTGAAGAATCAAGGCGAAGGCACGATCGAATGGCAAGGTATGAATTGGGCGCGTAAGTTCCTAACAGACGACCGCCAAGGTCCAGCACCTTCTCAAGCCAAAGAGATTCTTGCAGTTGGTGAACAAGTTTGGGTACGTCATGACGCCATTACAGGTGACGAAGTCTCTGAGGAAGCAACAGAAGAGTCAGTAACAACAGAATCTGACACTCCAGTAGTTTGGCGCCTAAGCCAAGTGCCGAATGCGAACACTGCATTCGTGGCAATGAATCCAAACAACGGCGCTGTATTGTCGATGGTTGGTGGCTTTAACTTCATACACAACAAATTCAACCGTGCGACGCAATCTATTCGTCAAGTGGGTTCTGGTATCAAGCCTTTCATTTACTCAGCTGCAATTGAGAAAGGCTTAACACTAGCTTCTCTTATCAACGATGCACCAATCAACCAATGGGATAAGAGCCAAGGTACGGCATGGCGACCAAAGAACTCACCACCAACTTACGTCGGCCCTACTCGTTTACGTATTGGTTTAGCTCAATCGAAAAACGTAATGGCGGTACGTGTACTGCGCGAAGTTGGCTTAGATGACACTCGTAACTACCTAACTCGCTTTGGTTTTGATATCGATGAAGTGCCTCGTTCTGAAACTATTGCGCTAGGTGCTGGTAGTTTAACGCCAATGAAAGTAGCACAAGGTTACTCGGTATTCGCTAACGGTGGTTACTACGTTGAACCTTTCTACATCAGCCGCGTTGAGACTCCATTTGGCGAGACTGAGTTTGAAGCAACACCAAAAGTTGTCTGTAAAGAAGATTGCAAACAGACCATCACGACCGATTCAATGGCGGATGAGTTTGCCGAGCAAGATGTGGATGCGAAAGTGCAATACGCTCCTCAAGTTATCTCTGAGCAGAACGCATTCCTAGTTCGTGAAATGATGTACAGCAACATCTGGGGCGGCGGTGATTGGAGTGCGGGAACCGGTTGGAACGGTACAGGTTGGCGTGCTCAACCACTGAAACGTCGTGATATTGGTGGCAAAACCGGTACAACTAACGACTCGAAAGATACTTGGTACAGCGGCTATGGCCCAGGCATGGTTGCAACGGTATGGGTTGGTTTTGATAACCACAACCGTAACCTAGGTCGTACTAAAGCGAACTCTAACCTTGGTAAGAACCAGATTACTGGTGCGGAAGCTGGTGCTAAGACAGCAGAGCCTGCGTGGGTAGACTTCATGGGTACGGCATTAGCAGGCGTTCCAGCACAACGTAAAGAGATTCCAGAAAACATCGTTCGTGTTCGTATTGACCGTGATACAGGCTTACTGACCAACAAGTACGATAGCTCATCAATGTTTGAGTACTTCGTGAAAGGCACTGAACCTACTGAGTACATCACAGAGCGTTTCAATGATGATATCTACTCTACCTCTTCAGGTGAAACGGTAGAAGAACTGTTCTAGATAGGGTTTATGATCCTAGCAAGATGAACCAATAAAAAGGGTTGATATGAATTCATATCAACCCTTTTTTGTCTCTGCTATACGGAAGTTAAGCTAAACGACCTTTTCCAATTGAGTGCGAATCGTCTCCGCCAGTTGCTCAAAGCGCCCTTTTAATGGAGACCCCGGACGGTACGCAACCACAATACGACGTGAAGGTGTTGGATTTACCGCTGGCACGTAGCACACGCCATCTTTCTGTTTTTCCTTCGGTACAGACAATTGAGGTAGCAAGGTAATCCCCGCGCCTGCCGCGACCATGTTACGCAGCGTCTCTAAGCTAGTCGCTTTAAAGCGCTCATCGTCTTTTGCACCCGCAGCAAAGCAGAACCCTAAAGCTTGGTCTCTCAAACAGTGACCATCACCAAGTGCTAAGACTGTCTGTCCATTGAGTTGAAGCATGTCTACTGTGTCCTGCTGAGCCCACTCATGGTCACATGGCACCGCGACACTTAATGGCTCGTCATACACATCAATCTCTTTGAACACCGCCGTTTCATCAACTGCAGCCAGTACCAAGCAGTCAAGCTTGCCATCTTCCAATTGGCTCACTAATTGATGAGTTTGCGCTTCATGCAGGTACAGCTCTAACTCGGGAAAGCTCTCTTTCAGGTGAGGGACAATCTTAGGCAGAATGTAAGGACCCACGGTTGGAATGAAACCAATATGCATTGGTCCGGTCATCGCTTCACCGTGGCCACTCGCCATATCCTTAAAAGTCTTCACTTCGTTGAGAATACGTTTGGCTTGTTCAACAAGTTGTAACCCTGATTCTGTAAATATGACCTTCCTTGGACTACGCTCGGTTAACTGAAATCCGATTTCATCTTCTAGTTTGCGTATTTGACCGCTTAGTGTTGGCTGACTGACAAAGCACGCTTCTGCCGCTTTTCGGAAGTGTTTGTGCTCTGCGAGCGCCACCAAGTATTCAAAGTCACGAATGTTCATGATCAGTCTCTTACCTCAGGTTTAAAAAGAACAAGGATTTTCATAGCAACATTTAAAAGAAAAATGCTCTTGATAGAATTTACCTATCAAAACCATAACATCAAACGATTAGAGCAATCAAAGAATTTATCTAATAATGGGCTCAACAAAACGAAACAGAGCGGCGTTAAGCTCTACTAGAACAAAATTAAAATATTATTTAAGGAAATCAATATGTTTGCATCTAAAGAAGGTCAATCAATCCCTCAAGTAACATTCCCAACTCGCCAAGGTGATGCATGGGTTAACGTAACGACTGAAGAGCTATTCAAAGACAAAACAGTTATCGTATTCAGCCTACCAGGCGCGTTTACGCCAACTTGTTCGTCAAGCCACCTTCCTCGTTACAACGAACTACATTCAGTGTTCAAAGAGAACGGTGTTGATGACATCCTTTGTGTTTCTGTAAACGATACGTTCGTAATGAACGCATGGAAAGCAGACCAAGAAGCAGAAAACATCACATTCATCCCAGATGGTAACGGTGATTTCACAGATGGCATGGGTATGCTAGTTGAGAAAAACGACATCGGCTTCGGCAAACGTTCATGGCGCTACAGTATGCTGGTTAAGAACGGCGTGGTAGAGAAAATGTTCATCGAAGAAGACGTACCAGGCGACCCATTCAAGGTTTCTGATGCAGACACTATGCTGAACTACATTGCTCCGGAGCACAAAGAGCAAGAGTCAATCACAGTATTCACTAAGCCTGGCTGTCCTTTCTGTATGAAAGCGAAACAGAACCTAATCGACAAAGGTCTAAACTACGAAGAAGTCGTACTAGGTAAAGACGCTACTACTGTAAGCCTACGTGCAATCTCTGGTCGCACAACGGTTCCTCAAGTATTCATCGGTGGTAAACACATTGGTGGTAGCGAAGAGCTAGAAACTTTCTTAGGCTAATCACTGCCAAATGGCTAACCCACCCACTTGTGGGTTGGCTAACCCTATCGGGTTGAATCAAGCTTGTGGCTCGCATTTACCACAGTCACAAGCTAAACCTAATCAAACAGAATCACAAAACTGACCCGCTATCCTGACTCACTGAAATATCACATGAGTTGGAGGGGGGCATTCACACTAAATTTAGCCATTGCGAGAGAAAATTATTATGAAACAAGTCAATGTAGATGTAGCAGTTATCGGGGGCGGTACGGCAGGTCTAGGAGCATACCGCGCTGCAAAAGCACACACTGACAGTGTCGTGATGATTGAAGGCGGCCCTTACGGTACAACCTGTGCTCGTGTTGGTTGTATGCCATCTAAACTGCTTATTGCCGCTGCGGAGAGCGTACACCAAATCGAGAAAGCTCCGGCTTTTGGCGTTCACCCACAAGGCGATATCGTAATTAACGGTCGTGAAGTCATGGACCGAGTGAAGTTTGAACGTGACCGTTTTGTTGGTTTTGTTTTAGAAGGCGTCGATGAAATCCCAGAGCAAGATAAGATCTCTGGCTACGCAAAATTCTTAGATGACAACACACTTCAAGTTGATAACCACACAGTGATCACGGCAAAGCGTATTGTTATCGCAACCGGCTCTCGCCCTGCATACCCTGCTGTTTGGAATGAACTTGGCGACCGCCTAATCATTAACGACGACGTATTCAGCTGGGACGATTTACCAGAGTCCGTTGCCGTATTTGGTCCTGGTGTTATTGGCCTAGAGCTTGGTCAGTCACTGCATCGTCTAGGTGTGAAAACCAAACTGTTCGGTCTGGGTGGTCAAGTTGGCCCAGTCACTGACCCAGAGATCATGGCTTACGCAGATAAAGCCTTTAATGAAGAGTTCTACCTAGATGCCGACGTAAAAATCGAAAGCATGAAGCGTATTACCAATGAATCGGGTGAGCCACGTGTCAAAATTCAGTTCATTAATAAGCAAGGTGAGCTAGAAACCAACATCGTTGAGTTCGTGCTGGCTGCAACAGGTCGTCGTCCTAACACGGATAAACTTGGGTTAGAGCATACCTCTCTAGAGCTTGATGAGCGCGGTGTACCAGTTGCAGACCACTACACACTGCAAACATCGTTACCATCAATCTTTATTGCGGGCGATGCTAGCAACCAACTACCTCTGTTACATGAGGCAGCAGACCAAGCGCGCATTGCCGGCGACAACGCAGGTCGCTTCCCTGAGATTCGTGCGGGCCTGCGCCGCTCTAAAATCTCAGCGGTTTTCTCTGACCCGCAAATCGCGATGGTTGGTGAAACGTACAAAGAAATCACCACCCGACTGGGTACATGTGGCTGTTTCGCAACGGGTGAAGTGTCTTTCGAGAACCAAGGCCGCTCACGAGTGATGCTACGCAACAAAGGTATTCTGCACGTTTACGGCGAGCAAGGTACAGGTCGCTTCCTTGGTGCTGAAATGATGGGACCAAACGCAGAACACTTGGCGCACTTGTTAGCATGGGCACACCAAAACAAGATGACGGTTTCTGAAATGCTAGATATGCCGTTCTATCACCCAGTAATCGAAGAGGGTGTACGAACTGCACTACGTGACCTCAACGCGAAACTGCACTTAGGTCCAGAGATGGTGAAACACTGTCTAGACTGTGGTCCTGGCTGTTAATCTCGGTGGATTAAGACAGAACGCATAGATTAAATACTAAAAAGGAAAGCCATTGGCTTTCCTTTTTGTTTTTTGGCAAAGAGCAAATAACAGATTCCCGATTACGCTCCTTCGTCGCTTTCGGGAATGACGCTGGTTTATTTGTACAACTAAACCAAAACTTAATCCGTCGTTCCAGAACTGAGGGACGAAGTATCTGGAATCTCTTAAAACCGTTACTTGCCGCTAAATGCGAGAGAATTACTTCTCAGCTGCAATCACAGAAATCTCAACCAGTAGTGCTTCACGAGCCATATCGCCAGTCACACATGCGCGAGCTGGAGCGTGACCTTCTGGAACCCATGCATCCCATACTGCGTTCATCTCTTGGAAGTCTTTCATGTCTTTCAAGTAAATCGTTGCTGACAGCATGTGCTCTTTGTCGCTGCCTGCTTGCTCAAGTAACGCTTCTACTTTGTCCAGCATCGTCTGTGTTTGTTCTGTAATGCCTTTTGAAGCATCCGCACAAACTTGGCCACATAGGTAGATAGTACCGTTGTGTTTAACAATACGGCTCATGCGTTGCTTGGTTTCTTGGCGCTCAATCATCGATCTTCTCTCTCTATGTCACCGTGATCCAATATCTTGTGACGTATTATTATCAGGGCAATAAGCATAACGCGAATCCAGCCCAAGATGACATGTCTTCATTGCAATAAAAATGAAAAAATCTTCAACAAACTCGGTCGTTGCCAACGTTGTATGAATCAACTCACGGTGTTGACGATATTGAGTTGGGGAGTATGGTGGCTGTTTTTCAGGGAAAACCCAAAAACCATCAATGCCATCGTTTTGACGATGACAGCTTTCGCATTCAGTGGCTTATTGTCGCGGCATTGGATAATGAAGTTTTTGGTACTGCCTTTGAGAAGCAAAAAGCGTTAGCTGAGGTATTTATAGGACAGGCGACCATCTCAATTATCGATCTCTCACCTTTCGCCAAACGGCAGATAGAAAAAAGCCCCAAAACCAATCGGTTTTGGGGCTTTCTTAGAAAATTCTAAGAAAAAGCAGTGGTACTTTAATAGACCGGGCTTTTCTTAATTTGTTCCCAAAAAAGATCAGATTTTTTATCTTTTTTTAGGGCCCATAAAATCAAGGTGTTATGCAACATTCACCTTAGCAATTATCTGCTCGACCAAGTTCACTTCCAACGCGACTTCATCACATGCATGTTGGCGAGGACACTGGTCACAATCTTTCAGTACCTTCTCAGGCAGCAGAGATTTCGATGTTGGTAAGAAGTCATGCTTCATAAAGAACTCAGGTGTACGGGTCAGTACAAACACTTTCTTAATCGCCATTTGTCGTGCTTTCTCAACCAAGTGCTGAACAATCGCGGTACCTTGACCTTGACCTTGCCAGCCAGCTTCGACACCCAATGATCGAATTTCAGCTAAGCCAGAGTCATAGACATAGAGCGATGCACAACCGGTCACTTCACCATGATGTTCTGCGACGGCGAATGAGCCAATATCACGCACCAGTTCATTACGAGAGCGAGGCAGGTTTTCACCCATGTTCGCCCAGTAAGCAACCATGCCTTCCAACGCTTCAATGTCAGTCAAACGAGCAGGACGAACCTTAACGATAGAGGTATCACGTTGCGCCAAACGCTTCTCAGCTTGATCAACTGCGTAAGCCACTTGCTTCGGAGATACACCACCTAGCGCACTACGTTTCTCAAGACACGATTCAATGGTCAGGATGTCGTACACATCCTCTTCTATTACCTCAGAGAACTCTTTCATCTCTGCAATGGTTAACTCTTCTAGAGCGCAGCCTTTCGCAATCGCCGCAACGACGGTTACGCCTACGATATGGTGAGCTTCACGAAAAGGAATGTTTTTCGCTACAAGGTAATCGGCCAGTTCCGTAGAGTTCGCATAACCCTGCTTCGCCGCTTCAAGTGTACGCTCGCCGTTCACTTTGATGCCGTCAAAACACAACGCCGCCATTTCCATACAGTCATTCCAAGTATCTAAAGCGTCGAACAGACCTTCTTTATCTTCTTGCATGTCTTTGTTGTAAGCCAAAGGCAATGCTTTTACTGTCATCATCATGCCAGCAAGTGAACCATATACACGGCCTGTTTTACCACGGATAAGCTCTAGTGCATCTGGGTTTTTCTTCTGTGGCATCAGAGATGAACCTGATGTCACGGTATCCGCTAACTCGATGAAGTTTGATTCACCAGAGTTGTAGAAAATCATATCTTCTGCAAGACGAGAAAGGTGAAGCATAGAGATAGAAGCGATCGACATCAGTTCCATCACATGGTCACGGTCAGAGACTGAATCTAGAGAGTTACGCGTTGCACGACGGAAACCTAAGTTGTGAGCTAACTCTTCACGGTCCATCGGGTAAGCGGTTCCTGCAAGGGCACCAGAACCCAGCGGACATGTATCTAGACGCTTAATCGCATCATTCAAACGCGAGTAATCACGCTCAAACATTTCAACGTAAGCCAAACACCAGTGAGCAAACGTTACTGGCTGAGCACGTTGTAAGTGAGTGTAACCAGGAAGCACGGTACCTTGATGCTGAGAAGCAACATTAACCATTTGGCTCTGCAGGCGATCAAGCGCCAAAAGTAGTTGATTACCTTGCTGACGACACCACAGTTTCAGGTCTGTCGCCACTTGGTCATTACGGGAACGGCCAGTATGAAGCTTTTTACCCAAATCACCGACTTTACTGATAAGTTGTTGTTCAACCCAGCTATGAATGTCTTCTGCATCAGAACGTAGAATCTGCTCCGGGTCTTCCATCACCTCAAGTTTTAGCTCATTCAGCGCTAACTCAAGCTTCTGCTGCTCTTCTTCTGTTAATACGTTGACCGACAGTAGAGCTTTAGACCAGGCAATTGAGCCCACAATGTCTTGCTCAGCCAATCGGTAATCAAAACGAAGAGAATCGTTAAAATCTTTAAACCGCGTGTCTGCTGCTTGGGTAAATCTACCGCCCCATAATGCCATTGTGTATCTCCTAATTGCACAGTGCTCACTGTTTTTGCAAATGATAATTCTGATTCAGATTCAGTATTTTTCTGATGGTTTAAACTTACGGCAATTCAAAATGAAAATAAAGTATTAATTCATTTTATTTACATATTTATTCACCAATTAATTCTTTACAGCGTAGAGCGCGAATTATATGCCATCCCGTAGTAAAAACCGAAGCTGATTTATTAGGCGATTAGAAAGTAAAAAGCCCACTCACTAATCAATAGTGAGTGGGCTTTGCATAATCATCTCTGTTTTACTGGCCTTCAATATTTCAGTGAAGGCTAGCTTACTAACTCATTGTTAGCATTACTTTTGGCTATTCAGAGCACGGATACGGCTTGATAGCGAGTAAAGGCGGATGAAGCCTTCAGCATGGCTTTGGTCGTAAACTTCATCTTCACCAAAGGTTGCAAACTCTTCTGAGTATAGGCTGTTGTCAGAACGCTTCTGAGTTACCGTTGCATGGCCTTTGTAAAGCTTAACAACTACCTCACCGTTAACGTCTTGCGCTAGCTCTTCTGTCGCAGCAAGAATTGACTTACATAGTGGAGTGAACCAACGACCATCGTATACAAGGTGAGAAGCTTTAACGCCTAGCTCTTCACGGAACTCAAATGCTGCTTTATCAAGAACCAGTTGCTCTACTGCACGCAGTGCTTCCATCATAATAGTACCACCCGGAGTTTCGTAACAACCACGTGACTTCATACCAACAAGACGGTTCTCTACGATATCGATACGACCAACACCGTGCTTAGCACCCTTCTCGTTCAGGTAAACCAGTGCGTTGTATGGCGTCATTGTTTCACCGTCAACGGCAACCACTGCGCCTTTTTCTACT
>JAYYSE010000006.1:0-18436 GCA_036126475.1 Pseudomonadota bacterium
CATCACCTCACGACCGAACTTAGCAACAACGTGGAATAAGTCGTAAACGATTTTTGCGTTCGGGCAGTGCGCTTGAACTTCAAGGTCAAAAGCCGTATTCATGTCCATCGCGACCGCTTCGATATGGCTGCCATGCTTACCTAACTGCTCGAAGAATGGACGTATGTCCTTGCGGCTACGGCCTAACCCTATCCAAATGACTTGGTGAGTCTTAGCGTCAGCGATGACAGTGGCATATCGATGCCCTTTAAAGATGGCGAACTCGTCCATGACGAGTTGCGTTAACTCCTCCCATTTCACTGAAGGCACAACTTGGCGAAGTCGACGTTTATCTATCTCTTTAATGGTGTGCCAATGAACGCTCGTTAACTCGGATATATGCTTGATGGGAAGAAGAGGCAGTAGTTGTTCTATATAGCTTTTTAGGCGCTTCGTTATACGAGCATAAGGCTCCAACCAAGATAAAGCCTCTGTTTTTATGCCGCATTCACGGCACTTAATCCTTCGAGTTTGCACGGAAAGTTCAACAGGAACACCGAGCAACATGGCTTCTTTTACATGACGCCATTGATACTCATGGATAGCCTGGGCCTCGAGACCACAAGAGCATTTCGCCTCAGAGTTAGGTTTAAGAGTTAGGGTAATAAGTGAGGCTGTCTGGTGAGACTTTACTATTTTAAAGCCTTCCCAGAATGAAGATAGGAAAGTATGATTCGGCATGAAAACGGTAGTTTGTGTATGATTTTTGTTTGGCGACTAAACCATATCACTTACTACCGTTTTTGTTTTTAGTTCCCGTTAATCCGCGATGAACCTAAAAAAAGCCCGCTTTAATAAGCGGGCTTAATAGAAATCTTACAGTCTGATACTAAAAATGCTCAGCTGATTAGGGGCTTAGCCCAAGACTGAAGCACTAGATTAGTCGAAAAGACCTAGGTTTTCTTTTGCATATGCTTCAAATTCTGTGCAGCCGCCGATGTGGTCTTGGTCGATGAAGATTTGTGGTACCGTTTCAACTGGCTTACCAACTGTCTTCTCTAGGTCTGCTTTGCTGATGCCTTCAGCGTGGATGTCAACATAGCGGTAGTTGAAGTCATCGCGTTTTGCTTTAAGAGTTTCAGCATGCTCTTTTGCACGAACACAGAATGGGCAAGCAGGGCGACCAAAAATAACTACAAACATTTCATTTCTCCTAAATACGGGATGAGGCTCGTTAACCTAAAATTCGTCAACTATTCTTAATTGAACAAGACTCAAAAATTCTTGAATCCAACTATGCCCTAATGCCTTAGTGAAATAAAGACGGAATTACCTCTTAATACAATAGGTTTTGCCTATCAGAGCAAATATTGTTCACAAAAGCGATCCGCTCGAATTTTTGATGAGTATCAAGGTCGAGTACCCATATTATAAGAATGTGAATTACTCCTAAGAAAGCGACTTTAGTGCACCTTTAGTGTGACAAATTGCACTTCGTCAAAAAAATTGTCTTCAGAACGAGGCATTTTATGATTGATTGACGAAAATTAAACGATAAAAGTTAGCACGTTAATACATAACCCACGAAGCATTGCCTTTAGGCGTGTGGGCTGGCAACAAGAGTCGTTTTCTTTATGAGCCTTTTTTTAACAGGCACCAGATACAAAGGCAATATTCCAACAACCAAGAGTTCGCAGTTTTGTTTGGTCATAGGCACAGGAGGCACCATGTTTCAATTTATGACATCTACAAAGATCATCTTTGGTGATGGAGCACTTTCCGCTTCATTGTCTCTCTTCAACCAACATGGTTATAGCGTGTTATTAGTCGCGGGAAATACACTCCAGCGCACTTCAATTGTCACTGATTACTTAGATGCTCAAAGCATGCGTTACCAACACATTGCGGTTTCTGGTGAGCCTAACATCAAAATGGTCGAAGAAGCGGCGATTTCCGCTCGACGATTCAAGCCAGATATGGTCGTCGCGATGGGCGGTGGCAGTGCGATAGACATGGGCAAAGCGTTAGCAGCCGTGTTACCTAACCAAGGCAACCTCTATGACTACGTTGAAGTGGTTGGGCGCAATGTCCCTTTAAAAGCTAAACCATTGCCATTTATTGCTATTCCCACAACCGCGAGTACCGGCGCAGAGGTAACTAAGAATGCGGTACTCAAATCAGGGCAAGACCAAGTGAAGATCAGCTTACGAAGCCCTGACATGCTTGCTGATGTGGCGATTGTCGATCCGACTTTGACGCATGGTACCGACCTGTATTTGTCGGGTAGGGGCGCGATGGACACTTTCACTCACCTGATGGAGGCTTATGTGTGCGGTAACCCAAACCCATTGACGGATATGATCTGCGAAGAAGGGTTACGTAAGCTGAGTGGCTCAGTAGTAGAAGCATGCGTTTATGATGAGCCTCAAGCTCGGTCAGATCTGGCGTTTGCTTCCATGCTTGGTGGTATGGCTATTACCAATGCCAAGTTGGGTGCTGCACACGGATTGGCTTCTGCATTGGGTGGTAAGATTTCAGCTCCACACAGTGTGATAATTGCTCGATTAGCGCCATTTGTGATGCTAGAGAATATTGAGGTTGCAAGAGAGCAGCAGCGAAGCGACATTTTAGAGCGCTACCAAAGTATTGCTCAAATTGTGACGGGTAAAGCGCAAGCATCCGCAGAAGATGCAATTTCTTGGTTATCAGAAGTGCTCGATACGCTTAAGCTACCAAGCCTACTAGAGTTTGGTGTTTGTGAAGTGCAATTCGAAGAGGTATCGGCTGATGCACTTAAGTCAGTTGCTATTAAAGGTAATCCATTGCCATTGAATCAAGAGCGTTTGATACATATCCTGCAGCAGGTTTGTAAGAAGTGTCGTTGTGGTGAAGCCCAGGGTGAAGTTACGTTTAGTCATAACGGTGACGAGGCTCAAATAGCGGAGTCGAGTTTCACGATCATCAACTCTTATGCCTCAGAGAATAGCGTGGTAGAGAAGGGGAACAGCTGGACCATTTAATAGTATTGGTTAATGGGTATACACTATTGAAGGCGCAGATAAATAAAAACGGAGCACTAGGCTCCGTTTTTTAATTCATATCTTTGGGGTCAGAACTGAGAGTATTTCTCGTAGCGTGAATCACGAAGTGACTCTTTGACTCGCTTAAGATTCTCTCTGAAACCTGAGCCACGACGCAGTGTAAAGCCAGTTGCTAATACATCGATAACCGTCATCTGAACGACACGGCTTGCCATTGGCATGTAAACGTCAGTGTCTTCTGGCACATCCAACGAGATAGACAGCGAGCTTGCCTTATCAAGTGGAGAGTCTTTCGCTGTGATAGCGATAACCGTTGCACCGTTTTCACGAGCTAGGTTGGCAATTTCAACTTGGCTCTTTGTTCGACCTGTGTGAGAGATCAGTACGATAACGTCGTTGTCACTGCAGTTAATGCAGCTCATTCGTTGCATCACGATGTCTTCAAAACACGTGATTGGAATATTAAAACGGATAAACTTGTTTTGAGCGTCTTTTGCTACGGCAGAAGAAGCACCTAGTCCGAAGAATGAAATGCGTTTTGCCTGAGTGAGCAAGTCAACCGCACGGTTTACTTGCATCGCATCTAGACTGTTTTTTGCAACGTCTAAGCATGCCATTGTTGATTCGAAGATTTTGTGTGTGTAAGCATCAGGGCCATCATCTTCTTCGACATTGCGGTTCACATAAGGTGTACCATTCGCCAAGCTTTGAGCAAGGTGAAGTTTAAAGTCAGGGAAGCCCTTTGTGTCTAAACGACGACAGAAGCGATTAACTGTAGGCTCACTTACGTCGGCCATTTTAGCTAAGGTAGCAATGCTAGAATGGATTGCAGTTTGAGGGGAAGCCATAATTACTTCGGCTACCTTACGCTCAGACTTGCTGAAATTTTCCAGGTTTTTTTGTATTTTTTCTAATGTATTCATAGTGTTCACAAGGGTATAGAGAACAACTTGCCAGTTAATATCTTATTACCAAGGGGGGTGGCTGAAACAAATATCAGTAAGCACAATACCAACGTTTTATTGGATGTTGTAATTACTGCTGTATCAAATAGATATCAAGCTAACTAGCACCATAGAGTCAGTATAAACCTAACATACTATTCACTAATACAAAAACACGGGATGAATGCTTAAGAATATGACAAGCCTCAACAAAATTTGAGAAAACTACAGTATTGGAAGAAGCTTTGAACAAAAAGAATGCGAATTCAGTACGAACTGACAGCTAAGTTACATCAAAAAGAAAGAAATTTTCAATTTGATGCAACTAAAATTGAATGGCTATGCGTTGATTTGCGTAACTAACTGAGTGATTTTACCCATTAAGTTTGGCGCTAGTTTTGAAATCTCACGCTGCTCTTCAAGTACCGAGGAAAGAATTTCATTGCCCGTTAGCGGGTTAGCTAATACTACGCGGAAAACGATGATGGGTTGGTGAGTCCACGCTTCTGGGTTTAGGCGAGTACGAGAGACAAATGACTTTCCGGTTTCGCGCTGTTTCTTCTGGATAAACTTGGTAAGTTCGTTCAGAAGTTCGTTCAACTCTACACGCTGCTCAGGAGCGGCTTTGAGTAGGGCTGCTTTTACCTGCTCAGGAACGTAGCGGTATGTCAGTAGACAAAGTTCTGGTTCAGAGACTAACTCGAAATCATCTTGTTCTTTAATCAGGTCAGCAAAGTAACGCGCTTTGTTGATGCTTTGATCGATCAGCAGTTCATAGCCTGGACGACTGATGATGTGCATTGCAGCATAAACCAGCATCGCCATACCTGAGCGAGAGCCTTCCAACGTATGGCTACCTAAGTCTTTAGAGCCCTTACGTAGGATATATTGAGCGTGGTGCTCAATCGCAGTCATCGCGTCTGGTTTCTTAAACAGAACCATGCCTGCACCCATTGGTATGTAAAGCTGCTTGTGAGCATCGATAGTGACAGAGTCAGCTAGTTCAATACCATCAAGTAGGTGGCGATAATTGTTAGACATCAAAGTCGCGCCGCCCCAAGCTGCATCCACGTGGAAGTGGCAGTCAGACTCGGCACATACCTCTGCAATATCTCTTAGTGGGTCGATATTACCGGTTTCAGTTGTACCCGCGACACCGATAACGGCGAAAGGCTTAATCTTGTTCTGCTTGAGCTGCTTGATCTTCAGTCGTAGGTCATCAGTACAAATGCGGTTATCGTTATCCGTTTTAACTGATACAAGACCTTCCTGACCAATACCCAGCACGTCAGCCGCTTTTTTCAGGGAGTAGTGACCACGTTCAGACACTAAGATGGCTAGGCCTTCGTAGTCGTAGTGTTTCATGGCTTTGAATAAACCTTCTTTCTCGACACCTTTGAACGAGCCCTGTGCTTTTAATGCATTGTTACGTGCGACCCAAAGCGCAGTAATGTTCGCGATAGTACCACCAGAACAAAACGCCCCTAATGAGTGATTGGCACTGTGCATCCAACGAGAGTAGAACGCGTTATCATCTTGATAGATCAAGCGATGTAGCATACCTAGAACTTGACGCTCTAGGGGGGTGAAAGCTTTGGAAGTCTCGATCTTTACTAGGTTCTGATTGAGCGCGATCATGATTTTTGAAAGCGGCATCAAAAAGTAAGGGAGGGCAGACGTCATGTGACCAATGAAGCTTGGCGATGAAGTATGAACCGAGTGAGATACAAGAGAATCGAGGAGATGCTCAGTATGTTCAGAAACAAACTCAGGTTGCTCTGGGATCTGAGCATTTGAAAAATCTTTCTCAATTTCACGCAGCGGCTTTTCTTCAGCCACGATATGTTCACGTAAGAATTGATTCAGGTTTCGTGAAAGTTTGTCTTCAATTTGAGTGAGTGTTGAATCTGGGCCTTCAGGTACCGTGAAGATACGTAGAAGACTGTCGAAGCTAACATCTGCTGTTTTTTGTTCCGTAACCATAGCAAGCGAGTTATTTTTTTAATATTGACGCGAGCGGGACAATCTAAACGAAAACGGGAACAATGTCCCGTCTTAATTATGAAATCCAACTTCTCACAAAAGCTTATTAAATGAGGGGTTACTTACATTTAATCGCTTCAAGTTCAGCGATCGAACTGTTGTAGCGCTGAAGTGCAGTGTCGATTTGTTTAGGGTGGCTAAGCAGTTCTGCGAATGCCGAACGCAGCTCGTAATTTTGCTCATGAGGCTTTGATTGACGGTCGTCGAACGTCGTTTTAGCGACTTTGCCTAGCTCGTCATCACGTTTTGATAGAGCCTTGATGTCATGTTGCTCAAGTTGTAGCCAACCTTCAACTGGTTGTTCTGTTGCTACTTTGCTTGAGTCATTCACTAGGTAGTAGTGTACCGCAGCACGATTTAGCTCGAAGTGGTGCTTACGACCTTCAAGGAACCATTCACTTACTTCTGTTAGCTCTGGATATTGCTCTGAGGTGAGCTCAGCAAGATCGGCGTACCAATTTAGAGAGGCGTCGATGTAAGCATCGTATTTTTTCGCTTGGCACTGGTTTGTTTCAGACATTGCATCTGCTGCAAAAGAGAAAGTAGAAGTTGAAGCTAGCAGTAATGCGACGCAAAGGCGTTTCATAGCGGGTCCTTTTGTAAGTTTATTCTTTTTATTACTTTGTCGTTACAGGTTACCGCGATCATTCTTTGTTGAGCAATGACACTTAGTGTCTTTTTATTTGGGTAACTGTATCGGTGTCTTGGGCAATGGTATTCGAGATACATTCTAATCTAAATCGAGCGCTATTCCTGCGATCTAGTTAGCAAGAGATACAAAGAACAACATCAAAATGGGCACGAGTAGACTCAATATAAATCCACTAACAATCGCGATAGGCACACAGCGAACGCCGCCTGTTGTTTGAATGACAGGTAAAGTGAAGTCCATGGCAGTAGCTCCAGCATAACCAATCGATGTGCATGGATAGCTTCGAATGAGCACTGGAATCAGAACTAACGCGACGAGCTCTCTCAGTAGCTCAAGCATGAATGATGCGCCGCCGTAGACCGGACCAAACGCATCACCCATTAGGATTCCAGCCAAAGAGTACCAGCCAAAACCAGAAGACATGGCTAGCGCTTTAAACAGGGGAATATCCAGCAAGTAAGCAGCGATAGCACCACCTAACATAGAGGTGATAATTATCATGACAGCGATGACCATGCCATGCTTGTTGAGCAAGATTTGTCTCAGAGTTAGTCCGCTATTTCGCAGCTGGATGCCAATGAAGAATAAAAGAACGAATAGAATCCATTCGCTAGCTGTATCGACCCAATGAAGGCCGATAGGCAGAACGAGTCCCGCAATAAGGCCTGAGCCGACAACCAAAATGAGTTTGGCAGACTCCATTGCCATCGAAGAAAGTAGCAGCTTCTTTTGACTAGTGTCTGTTTTGAGTGGTAACACTTTGTCTATCGCGGGCAGTGCAATCAGGTTACAAACGCTCAAGCAGACGAAGAAAGTGACTGTGTAAAGAAGGATTGTCTGTAGGTTGCTACCAAGATTATCAAGCGCGGCAAGGCTTAATCCCATCAGCGCAAGAATTACATAGATCAAACGCGATGTAGAGCGGTTGATGAATTCTAGCGTTTGGGTGTTTGAAATTGAAAATAGATACCCCACAACAAGTGGAGCAAATATGAAGATCATCCCTGTAAACATGCTTTCCTCTATTGCAATTACTGCAACTTTTTCTGTGACTTAGAAGCCACTGGCGTTGATCACGTCGTCTAGCTTTGCATTAAAATCGTGTTTACTCAAGTTGCTTAGATTATAAAGCACCTCTGCGCCTGTCACGTTGAGCTCCACTTCATGATCATCGATGTTCTCATCCTTGGTTCTGAACATCAGTAGGTGGTTAGCAATGCGTGCGATATCTAAGTAAGAAACTTCACGTTCTTCTTGTTTGTTGATGGTGTTGCTGCACACGTCAATGAAGTCGCTGTCGAAGCCCCAACGTTTGAGTACTAGCTTGCTAGTGGCTGAACATTGGCCTTGGAAAATCTGCAGCGCGATATCGTGGTCGAGGTAGTTACCGTTCTCAAGGTATAGGTGGTACTCGCTTACTAGGCAGAACAGCCCAATATCGGCTAACAAACCAACTAGCAAAGCCTTTTCATGTTCAAGGTAGCGGTATTCAGCAGGAGCGATCTCTTTAAAGCCATTGGTCACAAGTACCATGGTTGCTCCTAATTCTTTTGATACAGAAGCGCTTTGAATCAATAGCTGGTTACACTCTTTACTTAAATCAACTGAGTGCTTGAGTTGCTCGATCGCTTGTGCAGTCACGATGTCACGAACACGCAATATACCTAGGCGTGAAACGGCCGTCATAATGTCGACACAGGTAATGTTGCGTCTGTTGAAGACGACCGAGTTTGCAACTCGAATGACGATGGCTGTAAGGCCTGGATCTTCAAGCAAGCACTCGGCAACCTCGGCTACTCCAGTCGATTCAAGGGTACAAAGTTTTTGGATTTTAAGTACAACATTAGGGATAGGAGGAAGGGTTATTTTTCCCGCTGAGATGGAATGTCCAACAAGTTGGGCAAATTCTGATTCTAGGCCCTTAAGAAGAAGTGCCTTGTTTTGTGGTAGCCAGAAAAACGATAAATGATTCATAAAAAGTGTAAAAACATGTATGTCCTACCATTTTACAAGCCACAATGCTGCGAGGCAATACTGAACGGTTCCCACAAGCTTTTAAATATTGAACCGGTGTATCATCAAACGTCAAAATTCAATCACGGGATGATAGCTTTATGTGATGCTAATCATGAAAAAGCGGAATATACAATTGATTGATGTGAACTAAGTCCAGACTTATTTTTCTTTTCGAAGTATTATCTATTTAAAGGTGAAAAACGCAACGATAATATTCACCTAAACAACAAAACTATATTCAAAATTTTTCGCATAAAAAGCTGCTTGTCTGGTGATCAACCTAATCGGGGTAATTTGATTAAGGATCAACGGATATGACCGAGACAGCATTTATTAATTACGTGAATCAATTTGGTGAGCATCAAAAACGTTCTATGTTCGGAGGTATTGGCCTCTTTCAAAATGACGCGATGTTTGCCTTATTGAGTGAAGGTTATTTATTCATTAGAGGTGGAAAGTCATTAGATAAAAAACTGGTAGATCTTGATTGTGAAAAGTATCGCCATGTGAAAAAACAGACAACAGCAACCGTAAACTACTACGACATTACTGATCTGTTCACATGCGAACATCCTGAATTGGAAAGCATTATTCGTACTTCTATAGATAATTCAATTCAGCAGCGCAGCTTCAAGAAGTCACCTGCTAGCCGTAGATTAAGAGATCTTCCTAACATGCAACTTACGCTAGAGCGCATGGTAAAAAAGGCGGGTGTCGATGATGTTTCTATGTTTATGCAGTTAGGCGCCCCAGAAGTATTTAATAAGGTTCGCAAAGCGTACGGAAACGATGTCGACCTAAAACTACTTTGGAAATTTGCGGGTGCGATTGATGGTATCCACTGGAAACTATTACAAGAACCACGCAAGCAGCAATTACTAAAGAGCTGCCGCTAAAGAAGTCGTCCTTATATGCTTGAAGTTACAGTTTATAAATAAAAACCGAGGAATAAATCCTCGGTTTTTTGGTTTCTGTCTCAACGAAAGAGATTGAGTATTCTCATGGAACCCAAAGGTTCGAACTCGTCAGCTAAGTATTAGTACTTGAAGCGAGTTGTGAACATTAACTGATCACCATAGAAGTCGTTGATACGAGCTTCAGCGCCGATAGAGAATAGCTCTGTAGAGTGGAAACGTGCGTAAACAGAACCGATCCAATCATCGTTGTCATCGATAGAAACGTAACCACCTTTACCACCAACTTCTAGTTGTGGACCAAGCCATTGGCGAACACCAATATTAACTTCCATACCGATGTCAGTAGAGCTTGTGTGTTCAGGCTGAACGATGCGCGCTAGCATTTCACCTGTTAGGTCTGCCCAGTTGTTAATTGGAGCGTGGAAACCAAGACCAACAGCAGAATCGAAATCACTTTCAAATTCTGAATCAATGCGCGCAATTGCGTGAGCATTCGGGTGGATTGACTTACTGAACGCGCCACCAAATGTAACAGGGCTAGCACCGATACGTGCTTCGAAGTAATCGTAGCTGAAGTTGCTCATTATTTGTGGTTGTTCTTCGACAGCTAGCGCTTGGCTCGAAGCCAACAGCATAGCGGTAGTAAGTAGTATTTTGCGCATAACGACCGTAAACCTTTATTAGTGTTAATTCCTTTGGTTTGAGAGAAATCGGCAAACCATAAACATCGAGACAGTTTAATCTAACTCACGGAAAAGTAATCCATTAAAATGTAAATCCTTAATCATTTAGTTAAAAAATAAACAAATTAAAGGCCAGTCTGCAACGGAGATCTCATGTTTTGGGACAAATGAGAAAGTTAGACTAGTGAATCATACAGATTTTATATGTATTCACCCTGTCTTATACTGGCTGCTGTTTATGTCATTACCCTTCAAACGTTAATCGTGAGCGTTACTCGCCAAAGCTTGTGCACTTATCTGCCATTGAGGTAAGAATACGGTTTGTATCTAAAATCTAAGTATAATTCAGTATTTGTTTTTCATTGGCAATCATATAGTCGGTCAGCTGCTGAGTGATGGTGTCTCTGAGTTGGTCGCCTTGCCAAGGTTTGGATATATAGAAACCTTGCCTCGATCTGGAATTGCATCGAGTACGTTAGAAAGAAGGTTGATCCAGACTTGTTGCAGCGCCAATGATTGGTAGGGTAAAGGTGGCAAGTTAGTGCCGTAGTGCTTTTCAAGTTGATGGTGTTTTAAGCGGTTTTCAAAGATCACCAAAGCCACGGTTTGAGGATTGCCGTGGATGTCTTCCAATGTATGGTGCGCATCTTCAATGTTCTCGACAGTGTCGATATCGGACACACAAGACAACGGAGCTAACTCCGTACGTATTCGCTCGATGCTAACTGGATTATTGCCCAAACAGATAACAGCGTATTGATTTACAGCTTTCCCATAGTAGTCGCAATGCTTCTAGCCTAGCAAGAACTGCAGATTAAGGATGAGAGCTAGCCGTTAATTTGCTGAGTGATTTGAAGTATCGAGCAATAGACTGATTTAACTCAATGTTTCTTGTTTGCGACTGATGGGTTAAACTGAAAAAAACAAACACATGTAGAAAGAGAACTCATGGAACAGTTAAGAAAAATTGGCGCAATTGGCGGCGCAATCTCATTGGCTCTTTGCTGGCCTCTAGCGGTCGGGCAAATTGGACAAAATGCGATTACTGATGGCGTTGCAAAACTTAACAATTCGAGCATTCAAGCTGAGATCGTTGAGTACGATAGGGGTTACCTTTCTTCTAATGTAACCACTCGCATCACTGTGACGGATGAAAATCTAAAAGAACAACTTGCGATTGATGGCTTACCAAGTGAGTTTGTCATTGATAGTGCGGTTAGCCATGGTTTGGTTAGCCTTAACGCTGTTTCGACGTTAGACAATGCAGACATCCTGCCACTGACTTTAACGACGAGCACAGAGCTTAACGGCAATACGGATTTCGATTTCGAGCTAAGCCAATTCAATCATCAAGGTACTGATGAGAATAGCACCTCGGTATCTATCACTAAATCGAACCTGACAGGTCATGCGACTGTGTTGGGGCAAGTGGATTACCAGCTCTCTATCCCTTCTGTTCAAATCGATTTTCAAACGGGTGAAGAGGTGACACTGTCAAACCTGAAAGGCACGGGTTCCGGCCAACAAGCCAAAGGTTACTGGCTAGGCACGCAGAACTTCACGATTGATAGCTTCTTGATTTCAGATTCGGTAATGCAGCCATTCATGACTATCGAGAACTCAACCTATGTCTTTGAATCTCACCTAGATGAAGCAACTAAGCGTCTACGTAGCAACCTTAAACTGGATATCGCTAATATCGAGACGAGCGAAGGGCAAGTGAGCAACTTAAACGTTGATTTCGAAATGTCGAAACTTGACAGTGAGTCGTTTGAAAAAATCTTTGAGATTTACCAGTTTAACCCTGTTCTTACACAAGAAGACGTTGCTGAGATGATCCCATTCATCGACATTCTGTTTGCTAAGGGCTTCGACCTTTCAATGAACAACTTGTCACTAGAGTTAGGCAAAGGCCAGTTTGAATCGAAGTGGTTGGTGAGTGTTCCTGAAGGTACAGAAAACATCAGCGGTAACCCTTCAATGATTATGCCTGCACTAACGGGGAATCTTCACTCGAGCTTCTCAAACGGATTGGTAGAAGAGTACCCATTCATTCGCGAAGGTATCGATGAGTTGATCGTGATGGAAATGATCAAAGAAACAGACAAGGGTTACGAAATCAGTGCTGACCTAAAAAATGGAAACCTAGTGTTTGAAAATGGCCAAGAAATTCCACTAATTGCACTACTTATGCCGGCTTTTGTTCAATAAACTGAGTAGGCAAGAATACTCATAGGGCAATTTAGCGCATTAAGTTAAAGATTTTGTACTGTACGAAACAAAAGAGGTCATAAGACCTCTTTTGTTGTTTTTATGTTGAGTAAAACATGGTATTAATTGCATAGTTATTATTTAGCAGGAGCAATCATCCCAATGGAACTTACATTAGATAACGTATTCAATTTTAGTGCTGGCCCAGCGGCTCTGCCTAAGCCAGTGATGAAACAAGCACAAGCTGACTTCATTGATTGGAACGGTTTAGGCACTTCCGTTATGGAAATCAGCCATCGCAGCAAAGAATTTATTAAAGTTGCTGATGAGTCTGAGCAAGACCTACGTGATCTTCTGAACATCCCAGACAACTACAAAGTTCTGTTCTGTCAGGGGGGCGCTCGTGCTCAATTCGCTGCTGTGCCTTTAAACCTTCTTGGCGATGCAACAAAAGCGACTTACATTGATGCGGGCTACTGGGCTGAAAGCGCAGTTACGGAAGCAAGTAAGTACTGTGAAATCGACGTATTCAATGCAAAAACAACAGTTGATGGTAAAGCTGCTGTGGTTCCAGCAAAAGACTGGAAAATCGATCCTGAAGCTTCGTATGTTCACTTCTGCCCGAATGAAACCATTGATGGCATAGAGATCAGTGAACTTCCACAAACCGATAAGCCTATTGTTGCGGATATGTCGTCTAACATCTTGTCTCGCAAGATCAATGTGTCTCAATATGGTGTTATCTACGCGGGTGCACAGAAGAACATTGGCCCTGCGGGTATCTGTATCGCTATCGTGCGCGATGATCTGCTGGATCTTGCAAATGACGTATTGCCAAGCATTCTTAACTATAAAGTACTTGCTGAAAAAGACTCTATGTTCAACACGCCACCAACTTACGCTTGGTACTTGTCTGGTCTTGTTTTCAAATGGTTGAAGGCTCAAGGCGGTGTTGAAGCGATGGAGCGTGTGAACCAAGAAAAGGCAGCACTACTTTACAACGCGATTGACGATTCTGATTTCTACAAGAACGAAGTGCACGCAGCAAACCGTTCAAGAATGAACGTACCGTTCCAACTTGCGAAACCTGAGCTAGATGCGAAGTTCTTAGAATTGGCTGATGCTGCTGGTCTTAAGTCGCTGAAAGGTCACCGAGCTGTAGGTGGTATGAGAGCGTCACTTTACAATGCGATGTCTTTAGAAGGTGTGCAAGCGCTTGTAAGCTTCATGAGAGATTTCGAAGAGAAGTACGCTTAATCTGTCTACTCGATATTAAACATTTAAAAGAGGCGCTAACGGCTCCTCTTTTTCTTTTCTAGTTCTTTAAACACTCTTAGGTAACACTGGCTATCTTCTTTTACTGTTCAAACGAAACTGCTTGATAGTGAAACTCGCTACCTCAAAAGCATCGACCAAAAAAATTTAAGTGTTGGCGGCGATTCCGATATTTAGATCATTAGGCGAGCGTTAATGCTGCTTTTAAAAGGCAATATTCTCGCAGAAACAATAATAAGATTAAGACAAGAAGGGAGAGATATGAAGAAGTTAGGCGTGGTTAACAATATATTGGCAGGCAAAACGGTCGCTTTCGCACATGGTGCAAAAAGTGCCATCAACAAACAAGTTTTGTTGGAGCGTCAACACGCAACGGAACTGGGTTTTACCAATGATGAGCAAGGTGATCCGCGTTTCCATGGCGGCATTCAGAAAGCCCTTCATATCTACCCAAGTGAACACTATCAAGTTTGGCAGCAGGAGCTGGGCGACAGAGGTGTTTTTCAATCAGCTGGCGCTTTTGGAGAGAACATCAGCTCAAGTGGCGTAACCGAACAATCGATTTGCTTAAAAGATAAAATCCGTATTGGCTCTACTTTGCTGGAGGTATCGCAAGGGCGCATGCCTTGTTGGAAGCTCAATGTGCGTTTTGACCAACACGATATGGCGCAAAGACTGCAAGACACACTCAGAACCGGTTGGTACTTCCGAGTGTTAGAAGAGGGCGAGATAGGTGCAGGTGATGAGATTATACTGTGCGAGCGTCCTTATCCTGACTGGCCGCTTGCTCGTATCATGGTTGCTGTTTTTACCGGTAGCTTAGATAAAGACTTATTAAGCCAAATGACGGAATTGCCATTGGTTGAGTCTTGGGGAGCGCTTGTTGCGCGTCGCCTAGAAACGGGCAAAGTTGAAGATTGGGAAATGCGCTTGGTTGGACCGACAGCGGTATAAACCAGTAGTTAGATAGAGAAAGCCCGCTATTTAGATATTGCGGGCTTTTTGCTAGTGATGAGCGTTGTAAGTGAAGTTACAACCAGAAACTCTTCAGCGGCATATCAGGTGCAAAGTGATGAGCAACCTGTGCTTGAAGCAACTCTGCGGTTGCAATTGCATCAGTAAGTGCATGATGTGGCGTGTAGTCGGGTAGGTGGTATCGACGACGGCTTTGCCCGAGTCGAACTGAACCTGGCTTCTTACCTTTTAATTTATTCCATAAGCCGCCAGCCAGTTTGTTCTGGATCTGAGACTCAATCTCCAGCGTATCCAATACCGGAAACTCGATGCCTTCATTCAATCGCACTTTCAATGCGTTGTTTAAGAAATCTCGCTCAATACGGCGGTAGTGAACAACGGGAATATGGCCAGCCATCGCTTGCAATACTTCATCCAACACTTCATCAAGATCTGGCGCGTCGATGATGTCATTGTGGGTAATGCCGTGGATTACCACTGACTCTTCCTCTAGTTTCTGCCTCGGGCGCAGTGTCCAGTGCCTTGCTTGTCGAAGGTAGATTCGGTTAAGAGTAAATGGCACTAAACCTATGGTGATGATCCCGTCTTTGGAAGGATTCAAACCGGTTGTTTCGAAATCTAAAGCTAAGAACATTACCTCTGAAAGCGGTGTGTCAGGCGCAGGAAGAGGTTGGCTGTAGAACTGTTTTAAGCGTTCATCCTGGGCTCGTTCAAGCTTTTGAGCAAACTTAAATGGCCAATCGACCGCTGGTGATCTGAATAGCTTGTTCATAGGCCCTACTTAAACTTGTTACTGGCTTGGTAACGGAACTTAAGGAAGTTCTGCGCATTACTTAAGATTTGGAATGCATCCTTCAGGTTACGGCGTTCGAAATCAGACAGATTCTCTGGTTCAATGTTGTTATCCGGCTCGACATTATTATCAACATCGTGCGCTTGGTGGCGGATACGCACCAGAGAGATAAATTCCATCGCATCTTTAAGATCTTGTGCTCTACCTTTTGGCAGAATACCCGCGTCGATAATGTCATCTAAGCGTTCAAATGAGTTCTTAGAGCGAGAGCCTACCGCTAGCGCATGGACACGAATCAAGTCTGCGAGAGGAGCCGTACCACGTCGTTTGAGATTGATGGAGTTGTTATGACGTCCATCTTTCTCCATAACGAAGTCTTTAAAGAAACCGAGTGGCGGAGTTCGGTTGAGCGCATTACGTGCCAGACACGCCAGGAAGAGGTTGTTCTTACGTGCACGTCTTACAATAAAGCTGTTTAACTGTTCAGCCCATTTCAGACGACCATAAACACCGTCTAGGTCGAAGAAGATCGACGCGTTCAACAGTGCTTTCGGGTTTGGGTCGTCAATCCAGTCAGCGAAGCACTCCTCCCATTCTCTGCGGGTCATTCGCCACGTTGGGTTGGTCGCCATGATGTCACCCGTGCAATACACATAACCACATTGGTCTAAGCCGTCACAAATGAACTTTGAGAGCGCTTCAAAGTACTTGCCGTGTTTTACTTCGTCGTAGGTGTCGTCAAGAATGATGGCGTTATCTTGGTCTGTTACCAGCAGTTGTTCATCACGCCCCATAGAGCCTAATGCTAAGAAACAATATGGAATTGGCGATTTACCTAACTGTTCTTCCGCGAGTTCGATAATACGCTGCTTAAAGCTACGGCCAATCACCGACATAGCGGTGCCGACCATGTGAGCATTGGCATCTTCGTTAACGAGACGGACAAAGCTGTCTTTCACTTGCTCAGAGAGCACTTTGAGATCGTCGATACTTTGTTGCTGGAAGATACTACTTACTAAGAGCAACGAGTTTTGAGATTCGTAACGGACGATGTCGGTCGCTTCGATAATACCGATTGGCTTCTTATCTTTCAGGACAGGTAAGTGGTGCACGTTATAACGAAGCATGGTCATCATGGCTTCGTATACGTAGGCATTGTGGTCAAGAGAGATAACCTCAGGTGTCATCACGCTAGAGACTTCATCGGATGGGTCAAGACCTTCTGCCAGTACGCGAGTACATAAGTCTCGGTCGGTGATGATGCCGATAACGGGCGTCGAATCGTCTTCATCATCTTCAACGATGTCAGGGTCGATGATAAGCAAAGAAGAGACATTCTCTTCCGCCATCATGGTGGCGGCTTGTTGAATGGTCCGCGTTTTCTCGATCATCGGCGCTTCACTGGTCAGCAGCGTTTTTACTTTAGATGTCGTGAGGTCGTTGGCATCGTTATTACTAGAGTTTGCCTGACGAAGGCGCGCGTTATCTTCAACCTCTACGAAATCAGCAAAAGAGTCGTAGTTATCGTAGAGTTCTTGGAAAATAGGCTCAGGAATACAGTAGAGCAGGGTATCTTCGGTCGCTTTTACTGGGAAGCGCACCTTGTTGTTGGTAAGCAGGCCCATTTGACCAAACAGATGGCCTTCATCAAGGCGGTTATACAGCGCACCTTTACGGCGATAGACTTCGACTTCGCCGCTTCGAACCATATACAGGTCATGAATTTGATCACCAAAGTGAATGATAGGTGTGTCTTGGCGGTAATAAGAAATTTCCACGCTACTGGTCACTTTCGTTAACATCTCCTCAGGGAGCTCATTGAAAGGGGGGTATTGTGCCAGAAAGTTTTGAATCTCTAATAACTCAGCATCCATAGTAATCATCCATTGGTTTGTATGATTTCATGGTACAACATTTGATAATTATTTGCCGTCACAAATCAATCTGTGACGTAAAACCTTTTTAAAGTCCTAGGGATAGACTAACCTTTGAAATAATGGAGTGACAGTTTAAGGATGATGGGGATGTCGAAGTGGAAGCTTAGTTTTGTATCTGCAGTTTTTCTGTTTTCTCCAAGTTTGTGGGCAGACACTCCCAGTGTGGATATTCTTGATTACGACCACGTTTATGCAACGGCGCATTCAGGCAGTTTGAACGAAGATGCTGGGGGAAATAATAATGCATCGGCGTTTGGATTGAGTGTGAGCTATACCATGACCGACAACTGGTTACTGCTTGGTGATTATACCGCGCGTTTCATCCACCCAGACGAGAGTACGACTCGTATTGATACACTTATGGCTGGTGCAGGTTATCGTTATAGCATCAAGAAAGACTTGGATATTGTCGTTTCTTATTTGTTTGGTGTGACTAAAGGGGAAATTGAGCTGAATGACACCAATGAGACCTTAGAGTCAGACACGGAATTTGTCCAAGGTGTCAAAGCCGAACTGAACTATGGTTTTGCTAAACGTTGGATTGCGAATGGTAGCGTGCAGCTTAACCGAAGCGATTTGTTCGATGAAGAGATTTACCACCTAGGTTTACGTTATCTAGTGACCAACAAATTTGCGATTGGTGGGTCATACCAGCATAGAGATGGTGAAGGGAGCACAGGCGTAAGTGAGAGGACTAATGAGTTAGGTGTCGAGTTTTTCCTCGAATACTAATTGAATTAAACCTAATACACTATAACAGCTACAAAAAAGCCAGCTTAATCGCTGGCTTTTGCATATCTAAGTGCCTGCTTGGTATTGTGACGATTAGAGAACCGCAGCGATACCTTTACATAGAGGGCCCATGTTTGACTTAGTCATGCCCGCTACGCTGATACGGCCAGAGCCAACAATGTAGATTGCGAATTCTTCTTTTAGGCGGTTTACTTGCTCTTTGCTCAAACCAGAGAAA
>JAYYSE010000007.1:0-5335 GCA_036126475.1 Pseudomonadota bacterium
CAAACAAATTATTACTGGATATTCTTGGTTATACACTCGATGAAGTTCAGGGCAAGCACCATTCAAATGTTTGTTTTCCTGAGATTTCTAACAGCCCCGACTATAAAAATTTTTGGAAAGATTTAGCTAGTGGGAAGGAGAAGCAAGGGCGATTCAGACGAAAGCATAAAGACGGCCATGAAGTATGGTTAGAAGCGACATATTTCCCGGTAGTAAAAAGCGGCAATGTGGTGAAAGTTATGAAAATCGCCAGTGATGTGACCCTGAAGCATCAACAAAGTACATCTCGCCTCAGCATACTCGACGCTTTAGACCGCTCACTCGCAACTATTGAATTCACGCCACAAGGTGAGGTTATCACCGCAAATGATAATTTTTTATCAACGGTTGGTTATCATCTTGATGAAGTTAAAGGTCAACACCATAAGGTTTTTTGTCCTGAAGAAATCCATTCTGAACTCGTGACTTTTTGGGGGGATTTACGTAATGGTCACCCAAAAGTAGGCAGATTCCAACGTAAAACAAAATTCGGGCAAATACTGTGGCTTGAGGCATCTTACAACCCAATATTGGCAGAAGATGGCAGTGTCCTTAAAGTGATTAAGTTTGCTACTGATGTTAGCGATCAAGTTGAGCGGAATGACGCTGTTTCAAGAGCGTCAGAAGTGGCTCACAGTACTGCAGTTGAAACCGCACAAATAGCCAAGGAAGGCATCCTGCTATTAGATAGCAGTGTGCAAGTTTCACACTCAATTAGCTCTCAGGTCAATCAAGCGGTTATACAAACAAGCGAACTTAACCAACGTTCAAGTGACATCGCTGAAATTGTAGGAACCATTAAAGCTATCGCAGAACAAACTAATCTTTTAGCTCTTAATGCTGCAATAGAGGCGGCGAGGGCCGGAGATAGTGGTCGAGGTTTTGCTGTTGTGGCTGATGAGGTAAGGCAGCTTGCGGCGAGAACTGCGCAATCAACGGGTGAAATAGAAAGTGTGGTATTGAAAAATAATGCATTAACAGCAGATGTTATGCAGTCAATGGAGGAGGTAGCCAAAATTACGGATGAGGTTAAAGATAGAATTACTCAGATATCCGCAGTAATGGACGAAATTTACAATGGTGCAGAGAATGTCACACAAACAGTAGGGAAACTGAATCTGGCATAAGTGTGATTGATACTCGAAGAAAAATTTAATAAGAATGTTTAATTTATAGGTTGTTTTTTATGAACAAAGTTTTAATTTGCAGTGGTCTAGTCGCAATGTCATTGGTGGCAAATTCGCATGCTAGCGATAATGTTTCTGGCTTCTATTTAGGAGCTGGTTTGGGTACAACTGGAGCCGACATCGATTATGTCAATGAGAGTACTATTGATGAGAGTGGCGCAACATATAAGATTATCGGTGGGTACCAATTTAACCGCATCGTCACTTTAGAAGCCCAGTATACTTCGTATGGAAAGGTGGATTTCAGGGGGGCCACTGTGAAAGGCAAAGGTTTGAGCACTGTCAAAGGTTATCGTTGGGATAAAGCCACTTCATTTTCAGTTGCCGCGAACCTCGGTTATACATTCGATAACGGTATCAGACCGTTTGGTATTATTGGTTTATCCGCGCTTACATTAAACCAGTCAACAAAGGTTTGGGAAGATAGTGGTTCTGCTCTACGCGTCGGGTTCGGTGTTGACTATACGCCAGACTTTTATCCTTCGATGACTTTTCGTGCTGCCATTGAGGCTGATGGCTTCACGCTTGAAGATGATTACTACCGAGATGCGGATGTTACGTTAGGCTCAGGGTATGTAGCAGCTTACTACCGATTCTAGTTTAATGTGTCGGTGTATCGATTTAAATAAAGCACGCGATGAAAATTAACTTAAAAGAGCAACTTATAATACAAGTTGCTCTTTCTCTCTCCAGCCTGTTCCCAATAAACTAGGCTCGACTGTTAGCAGAGCCTACTTCGTCAGAGTACTTAAAATGTCAAAGTTGGGCTGTGTTCTCTACTGAATCAACAGCTTCGGTTTCAACGTCTTTACCAGCGATGTGCGCGTAAGGCGTACCAAGAACCGTTTTCTCGCCATTTTGCATCGTGTCGTCGAACTTGATTGCATCTTTCGCAAATAAGTTGATCACGGTTGAGCCCAGTTTAAAGCGACCCATTTCTTCGCCTTTCTTCAAGATGATCGCTTTATCACCTTGTGCTGGGTAATCCCACTTGTAAACCGAGTTGCCACGAGGTGGAGTAATCGTGCCAGCCCATACTTGCTCGATGCTACCTACGATAGTCGCACCAACTAATACTTGTGCCATTGGGCCAAATTCCGTATCAAAGATACACACTACGCGCTCGTTACGTGCGAATAGGTTTGGAACGTTCTCTGCCGTTAGCGGGTTTACAGAGAAAAGGTCACCTGGAACGTAGATCATCTGACGCAGTGTACCGTCACATGGCATGTGTACGCGGTGGTAATCACTTGGAGATAGGTAAAGCGTTGCGAATTCACCATCTTTAAACTCTTCAGCAAGATCTGCATCACCACCTAGCAGTTCACGTGCAGAGAAGTCGTGGCCTTTCGCTTGAATCAGCTGACCGTCAGTGATTGGGCCAAATTGGCTTACGCGAGCGTCAGCTGGGTGAACGATAACAGAGTCACCTTCAGCGATAGGGCGCATGCCATCTTTCAATTCACGTACGAAGAATTCATTGAATGTTTTAAAGTGTTTTGGATCGCTATGTAGCGCTTCATCCATGTTCACTTTGTATTGTTTGATGAACCAATTGATGATCGCTGTCGTTAAGCCGCCCGCTTTAGCAGACGCCAGTTTGCCGACTAGACGAGTTAGTCCATGTTGTGGAATCCAGTACTGCAATCCAACTTTAATCTTATCCATTGTATTAATTTTCCAATGCTATGTGTTTTTCAATTCAATCTGTCGATGACGATTTAGGGCGCGAGATGTTACTTAAATTCGCGCCAATTGTCAGTAACTGCACATATTTGTTCACAAAAGCGCGATTAAAGGTCCGCTTTTTTGTTTCGTGAATACTGACGGTTGTCTTTGTTGTTGATCATGCTCTCAATGATGCGGTGGTAGTTTTCGAAGCGTAGTCGACTGATTTTGCCATCTTCAACGGCTTCACGCAGGATGCAACCTGGATCATCATTATGCTTACAGTCGCGGAACTTACAGCCGCCAAGGTAAGGCTTGAACTCGACGAAAGCTTCGGTGATTTCATCGGCTTCTAAGTGCCATAGACCAAATTCACGAACTCCAGGAGAATCGATTAGGTCGCCACCTGAAGGGAAGTGGTACAAGCGAGCTGCTGTGGTGGTGTGCTGACCAAGGCCTGAGTTTTCAGAAACTTCACCCTCTTCGATGTCAAGTGTCGGCATTAGCGCATTCACTAGGCTGGATTTACCTACACCAGATTGACCAACAAAGATGTTGATACGCCCTTTGAGTTCAGCTTCGAGCTCTTTGATACCGTAGCCAGACTTTTTACTCACGAACATCACTTTGTAGCCGATCTTTTCGTAAATCTTCAGTGTCTCTTGATACTCAGCGATTTGCTCTTCAGTCAGTAGATCGACCTTGTTGAGTACCACAAGCGGTGCGATTTTTACTGTTTCTGAAGCAATCAAGTAACGGTCGATAATATTAAGTGATAGCTCTGGAAGTACAGCAGACACGATAACCATTTGGTCTACGTTGGCCGCAACAGGCTTTAGACCGTCGTAGTAATCTGGGCGAGTCAGCATTGAGGTTCTTGGCTCAACGGCTTCCACAACGCCTGAAATACCAGCCATCGATTCTAGACCTGCGCGCCAAGTCACTCGGTCACCAGAAACTAAAGTCTCGATACTACGGCGTAAGTTACAACGATGAACTTCGTTAGTTTCAAGATCTTCGATATCAGCATGTTGACCAAATCGCGTAATCACAAGTCCGTTTTTGGTGGTACCAAGCATGTTCTCATCCCATTGGATTGAGTCTTCTTTCTTGAGTCGCTTGTTCTGGTTGCTACGTACGCGACGCACCTGACCTTTAGTTAACTTCTTTTTCTTAGCCACAATTTTTTCACTTAACACATCTAACTTGATGATTGGGAACTCAAACTACGGTTGCTGGTGCCATTTGATTTCGATGGCCTTAAAGCTAGTTTGAGTATAGTTATTTGGGTATAGTACCTCTTTTAAACATAAACAAATAGGCGACGCCTTATGTCCTTTAGCGATCAGAACCTAATTTGGGTAGATCTAGAGATGACGGGACTGGATCCTGAAACTCATAAAATCATTGAAATTGCGACTATCGTGACTGATAGTGAGCTTAATATCCTTGCTGAAGGACCTGTTTTGGCTATTCATCAACCTCAGAGTGAATTAGACAAAATGGACGAATGGTGCACAACGACGCACACTGGCAGTGGCCTAGTGAAGCGCATTCAAGAAAGCACCATCACTGAGCAAGACGCTATCGAACAGACGATAGCGTTTCTTGAAAAGTGGGTACCAAAAGGTAAATCGCCGATTTGTGGTAACAGCATTGGCCAAGACCGCCGTTTCCTATACAAGCACATGCCTGAATTAGAGGAGTACTTCCACTACCGCTATGTAGATGTTAGTACGGTTAAAGAGCTAGCTCGTCGTTGGAAACCTGAAGTCTTAGATGGTTTTTCTAAGTCAGGCAGCCACTTAGCATTGGACGATATTCGCGAGTCAATTGCCGAGCTGCAGTACTACCGAAAAACAATTATTAACATCTAGCCAGATAAATTGATCACGTTTGTCTAACTTTTCAGGGATATAAGAGCTGATTTTTTTTCAAAACTGTGTGCTTTTACAGCAGTTGAATAAAAAGTTTCGTAATTTTGCATTAAGGACTTGCATCACAAAAAAATGCTCTTATAATTCGCAGCCCTGAACGGCGAAAGACGTTTTCAGAATGCGACACTAGCTCAGCTGGTAGAGCGCAACCTTGCCAAGGTTGAGGTCACGAGTTCGAACCTCGTGTGTCGCTCCAATTTGATAAGTTTCCATCTACTTTAAATGATGGCATCCGGACGCGGGATGGAGCAGCTTGGTAGCTCGTCGGGCTCATAACCCGAAGGTCGTCGGTTCAAATCCGGCTCCCGCAACCACATTACAGTTAAGCGCCATTTATTGCCAAAGGCATTAAGAGCTGCGATTAACTTATGCGACACTAGCTCAGCTGGTAGAGCGCAACCTTGCCAAGGTTGAGGTCACGAGTTCGAACCTCGTGTGTCGCTCCAATTTGTAGATTAACGCAAAGCGGTAATCGAAAGGTGAAAGACCTTTCTGTGATGCGAC
>JAYYSE010000008.1:0-53175 GCA_036126475.1 Pseudomonadota bacterium
TATTAGGGAAAAGTATATGTGATAATTGTATCAATTATTTCGATGGTAGTGCTATATTTTATTCATATGGTTGATTATTGATGTTAGCAGCTTCCAAATGCGATTTTTGCCTCTTAAACACCTACAATGACATTGGAATCACACTATGCAACTTATACATAACTTTCAAACAAAACACTCCCTCTTAGCCTTATTAGGTGTCAGTTTATTTGGCTGTGGTGGCGGAGGTGGTGGTAGCTCGACAACTGTTACCGCAATTGAAGAACCACAAACGCCATATTCACCAGAGCTAGCAGCAAACACAGCCATCTTAAATTTGAAAGACAACGGTAATGTTGATGTTGAAAGTGTTGAAAACACAGCGAGATTAGTATCGGTCTTTTACGATGAAGTTATTCAAGATATCTTCGATGGCCTTGACCTTTCAACCGCTAGTATAGATGAGCTAAAAAGTGCCATGTCTGGAAAGAACAGCGAGTTGAAAAACGGATACAGACAAACATATTTAATAAGTAATGATGTTGTCACTATCTCTTATGATGCGGGCAATGTTTTGAGCTTTCCGATAAAAGATGTTTTTGAAGACCAATCTAAAGCTAGAGGGGATACATATGAGAATCTTGGCTATTTTATAGAGTTAAGCGATAAAATGGTTTGTGATCTAAGGTTCAATTTTTCTGGAGCAGATGAATACATGTCCTGTTTTATGCCGGATAATTCCGAGATTGAAATGTCATACAAACATTCTGGGCAATCCACAGAGTATAAACTCAAATTGGATAGAGTAGAGGAGAACTTTCCAAACACCTCCGTAAGCTACTATCCGAATACCAATCAAGTATTGCTGAACAACTCTAACTTTGGATTCTTGAACAATGATAAGACAATTACGTGGACACCTTAGATAGTAAAAGACTTCAGCCTGCGTTACTAAGCACAGTAATGAGGTTGTGCTGATTTAGGTAACTCGTAACAATGTTACTAAAGGCCTGCTTGAGCTAATAGTCACCTTCCCCCTCGGTGGCTATTATATTTTTCAAAATAACAGCCTAGGTGTAGAGCGGTTTGTTTTGCTGTTCCAGCACTATGTAACTATTTAAGTTACAAAGCTATACAGAATTAGTTGAGAAGTTACGGTACAATTTCTCTTTATATCAGTTTACGATAGTGCTAGTAAGATAAATCGTCTGTTAACAGCCTACGTGTTAAATAGAATGCAGAGGCCCTACATCGCTCATGTCTCGAATTATGATCACCTTGCTATAAAAGAAGCCTGATTGTGAAGAGTGTGCCCCCCTAACTGCGGCTATGGCCAAATTTTTTAGGGATTAATTAGACTACTCTACGAAATTTAATTAAAATAGAACTTGTATTCTGACTATAATTTTGAGACGGCAAGATGTGCGTTTATTTTTAAAAATAGATAAGAAACAAGTGTTAGCTATTTTTTGAAAATTGTACCAACATCTTCAATTACTTATAATGTTTGATATTGGTGAAACGATTGACATTGTATTTGCCAAATATTTTAGAGCTCTTTTATGAAAAAATTTACTCTTTTATTTGTTATCTTAACTTTACTTAATGGCTGTGTGACTCGGAAAATTCCTGTTATGCCAGAAGCCACATCAGTTACTTCTATCTCGGAAACAAGCGCGTCGCATCAGGGCTGTGAAACTATCGATGTTTATGTACTTGAAGATGCCCATCCAAATAATGTTGTTCCTGTTTTGAAAAATGAAGCTTACCTAGCCGGAGCAAATCGCTACAGTATATCTGAAGTAGTAGAAACTAGAAGAGGAAGACCAAGTAGTGTTGTAGCTCAATTCTATTCATGTGAATCAGCGCATCGCTCCACTTCTGATGCGACGATGAAGTTGTTGCCTGGGGCTCAAAGTGTTTCGCCAGTTGCTTTTTCTGAAGTAGAAAATACTAGCTGCAAGATCCTTACTACGAAGACTTTTGAGGAAACTTCACCAGAGCAATTAGAAGTAGATATTGCTAACGAAGCGTATATGTTAGGAGGAAATAGGTTTCATATAACAAAAATATTGGAAGTAGACAATGGATCTCCAACCTCTGTAGTTGCAGATATTTATCGTTGTAAGCACAGAACTTTAAATGACTAATATCGGTTTAGGTTGCTAATAAAATACTTTACTTTTGTTATTGCTAAACTTTCTCTTTATCTGGAAAATTATTTGTTCTAGTAGGGCATAAAAGATAGAGGCTGAGCGTTCATCGCTTGGCCTTTTTTATTAAAATCAATATGTTATCTGCAAGGTATATAAAGACACAGCCGAGAGCGTAGCAACCCGCTTGCCAAACATAGGCTTGCTCCAACCAGGCGAGTAACATCTTGCTCCGTTAGTTCTAGGTTGATTTGTTCGCAGTATCTATCGAGTTTGCTCATCGTCATCACCTTGTTAATCACTTCAACAACCAATATACCTGGATATACATGTTCGTAAAAATCAACAATTTTCTAACAATCGTTTAGCTAACCTGAGCATTGAGCAATCTGTGTATCAATGTATCGGAGCTAACCGCAAATACTGGTATTAAAAAGATAATGAAAATAAAACAGGTTGAAACCAAGAATAAACTTAAAACAAACGATTCTTTTTGATGTGAGATGGAGCATGTTCTCTATGATAGATTTCATGCTCTAAATTTAATTATTGGTGTATAAAATGGTACGAGTAGACGTCAGAAAATTATCGAACACACTGATTAACGCAGGCGTTCCAGAGAAGAGAGCGGTGTTACTTGCCCAAGCATTTAAAGATTCGATTAATGAAATCGATCCCGTTTCTCAATCGTATGTGAACAAAAAGGTTGAGAAGTCCAAAAATGAAACTGTTCAGTATCTGTTGGCATTCTTGGGACTACCGATGATCTTGATTCCTTGTTTTCATTACATCATGACTAACCTGTAGACATAAAAAAGTCCGATATTGGCGTACCAATATCGGACTTTTATGTTTAATGGGTAACTTGCGTTCAGGTTAGTTTAATTAACCCGCAGCAGCCTGCATGATTAGGCCACAGATGTAAGCACCGTATGTACCTAATGCGTAACCGAGTACCGCCATCAAGATACCTACTGGAGCCAATGCTGGGTGGAATGCTGCTGCAACAACAGGAGCCGATGCTGCACCACCAACGTTAGCTTGGCTACCTACTGCCATGAAGAACAGTGGTGCACGAATGATTTTCGCCATCGCAATCATGAGTAGGGCATGGATAGTTAGCCATGTGATACCAATGAAGAAGTAACCTGGGTTGTCAAAGATTGCTGTAACGTCCATTTGCATACCGATGGTAGCAACTAGGATATAAATGAACGCTGAACCAATTTTCGATGCACCACTGTGCTCTAGGCTACGTGTCGATTTGAAGCACGAAGCGATCAAGGCGAACGTTGTAACCATAACGATTAGCCAGAAGAAGCCAGATGTTAGGCTGTATTTTGCTAGTTCTGGAGCATTCGTTGAGATCCATGGTGCGATTAGGTCACTGAAGAAGTGAGCAAGGCCTGTTAGACCAAAGGCAATCCCAGCGATCTTCATGAGATCGGTTGTTGTTGTCGGGCGAGCGTTTTCTTCTTGGTATTTCGATACCGTTTCTTTCAGCTCTTCGATTGAAGAAGTGTCTGCTTTTAGCCATGCGTCAATTTTCTTCTGACGACCAGCCATAATCAGTAGCACTGCCATCCAGATGTTTGCACAGATAACGTCAACCGTAATCATTGCTGAGAACAATTTATCATTTACCTCGAACACTTCTTTCATAGCAGCTTGGTTTGCACCGCCACCAATCCAAGAACCTGCAACTGTCGTTAGGCCGCGCCACACGTCGCCAGATACTAGGTCAGGGTTTACTTGGTCGATGATTAGAATCGCCAGAGGACCACCAATGATAATACCAACGGTACCGGTCAGGAACATGATGACGGCTTTTGAGCCAAGACCAAAGATCTTACGAAGGTCTGCTGAAATGATCAGTAGAACCAGTGCCGCTGGTAGTAGGTAGCGGCTTGCTACGAAGTATAGTTTTGAGTTTGACGCATCGATGATACCAAAGCTGTTCAACAATGAAGGAACAAAGTAGCAGAGCAATAGACCAGGGATGAATGAATAGAATTTTTTCAGTGCGCTGTTTTGGCTACTTTCCGTGATAAATACACCGCCAAGAATAACAGCTAACATGCCCATAATTACGGCATCATTAGTAATCATTATTATATCTCCTTTAAGGTGAGCGCATAGGTCTCACTTTTGTGATGGCAGGACTATACCGATAACTTCAATTCGTTACAAATTGTAACGATAGACACCTGTTGAAACATTTATGTTAATTAGATTGGCTTTAATTTGTGAATTAGACGATTCAGGTATTGATTTTGTGTATGTTTTTGTGAAAGTTAGTAAGGTCAACTTTGATATATGCAATGGTTTTCAACCCCCTGAAACTGGTTGTCGGAATTTTAGCTGAGTTCAATATGGTTAAAATAAGTGCATATAAACCATATTTTTACCAAGGTTTATTTATGGTGGGTATGTTTCAAAAATGTAAAAAGTGAATTCATTTTTGAAGAGTGGGACGAGATTAAAAATTATAACCTGATCACATTAATTGCGATTATTATCCGCCTAGATGTCAATAAATAGCACTTGTTTACGGTATTTAGAAGCCATACAAAAAGAAAAAGCGACTAAATAGCCGCTTTTAGCTAGGTTTAAGAATCGATGTCTATGATTCCTCTTCCTCAAAACCGTCGGCATAACCTTTTGGAGGTGGTGTCCAACCACGCTCTGAGCGAGAGTGCTTATCGGAGCGGTCTTTCTTCATGTCTTCTTTCATTGCTTCTTCGAGGTGAATAAATATCTGTCGATAGTTGTTGTCGTACCTTGGATTGTCTTCTGCTTCCGACCAAGCTTTGAATAGCTTTTCAGACTTACGGCTTTCAACACGCTGATAGGTCGATTTCTGTTGCTCTACAAAGAATGGATGATGACCCAACGAGCGTAAAGCTTGTGCGCCCATTTCTAGTGCTGAGTGGTAGGTTTCTGATTCGACGAAATCAGCGCCAGCTTCTCTCAAGCGGTAGCTATGACCACGGTCGAACGCACGAGCCAAGATTTTTACTTTAGGATAGGTGTGCTTTACGTATTTGACCAACTCTACGCTAGAGTCTTGATTATCGATGGCCACAACAAGCATTGCTGCTTCTTCGATACCTGCAGTGTGTAATAGGTCGTGACGAGTCGCATCACCAAAGTAAGACTTAATATTAATAGAGCGCAGTACATCTACTTGGTTAGCCTGATGGTCCAGAACCACCGTTTTAACATCATTCGATACCAATAAGCGGTTAACGATCTGACCGAATCGACCGATACCAGCAATGATGACAGTGCCTTTCTCTTCGATAGTATCTTCTTCACGGTCATTAGATTTTTGCTCGTAACGAGGCAGGATTACCTTATCAAACAGAATAAACAGGCCTGGAGTTAGAAACATCGAAAGAGCAACCACTAGTGATAGCGTTTGAACTAGGTCAGCTGGTAGTACGTAGTTTTGCGCAGAGAAGCTTAATAGTACGAATCCGAATTCACCGGCTTGTGCCAAGCTCAGTGTAAATAACCAACGGTCACTATTTTTGATTTTAAAGATCAGCGCGAGGGTGAATAGTACTAGTGCTTTAAGTGCCATTACACCAATTGTTAGACCGATGATAAGTGCAAAGTCGTTGAACAAAACACCAAAGTCGATGCCTGCACCTACCGTGATAAAGAACAGACCAAGTAATAACCCTTTGAATGGGTCGATGTTCGATTCCAGTTCGTGTCTGAATTCACTGTTCGCTAATACCACGCCCGCAAGGAAAGTACCCAACGCAGGTGATAGACCGACAAGGCTCATCAGCGCAGCAATACCAATAACCAGCATCAGGGCGGTCGCTGTGAAGATTTCACGCAGGCCAGAGCTTGCCACGAAACGGAATAGTGGGCGACTTAAGTAGTGCCCGCCAACGACAACGATAGCAATCGATGCAGTAATCACAAGACCGTAAGCCCAGCTTGGAAGGCCTGCCACTAAACTCAACTCATTGTGGTGTGCTGAGGTTTCAGCCAAAGTAACCAACTCAGGCAATGCAAGAAAAGGAATGAATGCCAGCATCGGAATTACGGCAATATCTTGGAATAAAAGAACCGAGAAAGCATTCTTACCGCCTTCGGTCTTTGAGAGCCCTTTTTCATTGAACGTTTGGAGAACGATTGCTGTTGAAGAGAGTGCAAAGATTAAGCCGATAGTGAGAGCGATAGTCCAAGGTTGACCAAATACAAGAGCAATGCCCATTACAATAGCTGCGGTGCCTCCCACTTGCAGGCCACCAAGCCCCATCAAGCGGTTTCGCATTGCCCATAGCGTCTTAGGCTCAAGTTCAAGGCCAACTAGAAACAGCATCATCACCACGCCGAATTCGGCAAAGTGCTGAATTGTGGTTGTCTCTTCACCCACAAGACCAATGATAGGGCCGATGACAACACCGGCAATCAAATAACCGAGTACTGAGCCTAATCCCAACCTTTTAGCAATCGGTACTGCGATAACAGCAGCAACTAAGTAAATAAATGCCTGTAGAAAATATCCCGTCATTATTTAACCTCAGCTTTTAAATCTTCAATGTAGTGGTTGAGCTTTTCTGCCTTACCGGCTTTCTTTACGTTCACTTTGCCAGCAACTAACGCCTCTAATAGAAACTTATAGTTGTCGACATGCTCTTGAATGCGGTTTTCTTCCAGAGCGGTACGTGAACCAAATAACGCGAAGGGGGCAAGATAGTTCATGCCACATAATGAAGCCGTTTGCTCAATAGGATGAAGCAATTCTCTGATGGTGAAATGGTTGTAGCCATCGCATTGGTAGGCATCTTGTTTACCGCCAGCTGTGATACTACAGACTAAGCTTTTGCCTTCTAATTCATTGCCATCCGTGCCGTAGGCAAAACCATACTCAAGAACAAGGTCTTGCCACTCTTTTATAATTGCCGGAGTTGAATACCAATAAAGTGGGAATTGAAAAATGATGATGTCATGGTCCAACAGGCGTTTCTGTTCATGATCGATGTTAATTTTGAAAGTTGGATATTCAGCGTAGAGGTCAACACAGGTCACGCCATCAATACGCTTGGCTTGTTCGAATAAGGGTTTGTTTGCTTCAGAGCGATGCTGAGAAGGGTGGGCGAATAGCACCAAGACTCGATTTTTCGACATAAAGCCCTCTTTGTCCGTTAACGAATAATGCTTATTGGAATTATAGATACACGATAATAGAAGAATGATTGAAGAACAACGAATTAGCCCATACTTATCTATTTAGATACATAGGTTTACCGAGTGTTTAATTATATAAAACATGCTCTGATTTAGGAGTGTCTCGCCCCTCCACTCTACGACTAAGTAAAACTAATTATTCGTGAATAATAAAAGCGAATCAGCGTATTTTATGTCAACGTTGGTAGAGAGCGTAAAGAATTCAATCTCTCTACATAGAACAACAATGAATAAAGGAAAAAGTATGAGCATGGACTTGCGGCAACAGCGTAATTTGTTTCTTTCAGATCACTTAGATCCGACTCCGGCACAAACATTTGCTCAGATGACTGAATGGTGTGAACAGCACAAAATACATCACGATACATACGGGTATGGTGAGTTCATCGAAGGCTTTGAAACCAAAGTCGCAGAGTTGCTTGGTTATGAAGCGGCTGTGTTTGTGATCACTGGCACCATGAATCAACCAACAGCGCTAGAGATCGCCTTGATCGATATCTTGGACTTCATTAGCGAAGCTCTGATTTGAGTACAGAGAAACTGAATTGAATGTTGTGAGGAGTGCTCATTAGAATGAATACAAGCAGGCTTGCTTGTATTCATTCAGACAGAGATAGCGGGAGAGTGTTACATATATTGGTTGATATACACGTCGACTAGGAACATGAATACAGGAACGGTGCTAAGAACTCCGAAGAAGACGATAGGCACCCAGTTTTTCATTTTCTTTTTAGGTTGCTCTGTATTGTTCATAGTTTCGGCCTTAAATTCGTTGTTTTGTCTGCGTTTTAGTTATAACTGAATGGTATCAAATAAATTCAATGAGCCCTATGTGGATTTAGTGTTTCGTGGCGTACATCAAACACGAAAATAGCGTTGATTCATAAACGGTTCATAAAGGCTCAACAATAATAAACCCATTGAAACAAGCACTGCCTTATTTGGCATAGTAATTAAATTGCATTCAGAGAGTTGGAGAATACAGAATGAAAACAATAGGTAACATCATTTGGTTTCTGTTCGGTGGCGTATTTATGGGATTGGCGTGGTGGTTCTTTGGGCTGCTTGCATTCCTTACTATCGTTGGTATTCCGTGGGGTAGAGCGTGTTTTGTTATGGGGAACTTCTCGTTCTTTCCATTTGGTCAAGAAGCCATTTCTCGTGATGAACTGACTAATGAAATGGATATCGGGACAAGCCCATTAGGTATGATAGGTAACATTATATGGTTCTTGTTTGCAGGTATTTGGCTTGCAATTGGTCATATCATGTCGGCTGTGGCGTGCTTCATTACTATCATCGGTATTCCATTTGCGATTCAGCACCTTAAGCTAGCGATTATCTCATTGGCACCAATCGGTAAAACAGTGGTAGATAAACGCGAAGCAGAAGCGGCACGAGTAAGAAATTACAAAAGTTAAGATTTCTGTTTATCTTTTGGCTGACTGTGACAATCATCCGTTTCTTTTGCAAGAGCAGAGTGGGTAGCGAGTGATGCCAATAATGAAGTTCTAACTGTCCAACTACTCAATGGAACCTGTTTGTCATTCTATGGATTAACAATTTGACTGTAACTAAGCGGTTGAATTAAAAGCTTTTAATGATGTTTAACTATGATTATGGTTATTCAAAATAGAGGTTTGAATCGCGAGTGGCAGGCACAGAAAACGGGCTCTGAAAGTGAGCCCGTTTGTTGGTTAGCTTATGAGTGACTTAACGTTAGATTACATTGCCGCTTCGAAAATCGCAGAGATTTCTTCGTGAGTCGCTTGTTTAGGGTTAGTAAAACCACATGCATCTTTCAGTGCGTTGTCAGACAATGTAGGGATGTCTTCTAGTTTCGCACCAAGTTGCCCGATACCAGTTGGGATGTTCACATCATTCGCTAGTTGAACAATCGTTTCGATGGCTGCTTCTGCACCTTGCTCTGGGGTCATACCTTCAACATTTACGCCCATTGCTTTCGCAACATCACGTAGGCGCTCAGGACAAACTTGCGCGTTGTAGCGTTGAACATGTGGGAGCAAGATAGCGTTACATACGCCGTGTGGAAGGTCGTAAAAGCCACCTAATTGGTGCGCCATCGCGTGAACATAGCCCAGTGATGCGTTGTTGAACGCCATACCCGCCATGAACTGTGCGTAAGCCATTTGCTCACGAGCTTCAATGTCTTCGCCGTGTGCTACAGCTGTTCTTAGGTGTGTTTGTACAAGTTCAATGGCTTTAATCGCTACTGCGTCTGTAATTGGTGTCGCTGCGATAGAAACGTAAGCTTCGATTGCGTGTGTTAGTGCATCCATACCCGTTGCAGCAGTCAATGATGCAGGCTTAGCAAGCATTAGCTCAGGATCGTTTACTGAGATAAGCGGTGTTGTGTGCTTATCAACGATAGCCATCTTAATGTGGCGATCTTCATCTGTGATGGTACAGAAACGTGTCATTTCCGAAGCAGTACCCGCAGTGGTGTTGATAGCGATAAGAGGCATCATCGGTTTTTCAGATTGGTCGACACCTTCGTAATCTGCAATCTTGCCGCCGTTAGAAGCCACAAGTGCAATACCTTTTGCACAGTCGTGTGGAGAGCCACCGCCAAGAGAGATAACAAAGTCACAGTCGTTGTTTGTGAGCAGCTCAAGGCCATCGTTTATGTTTGTGATGGTTGGGTTTGGTTGAGTACCGTCAAATACCACAGCACCCACACCGCGTTCGCCAAGAAGGTCCTGAACCTGCTTAACCACACCAATTTGGTTTAGGGTTTTATCGGTTACGATAAGACCTTTTTTAAAACCTTGAGACTGAATGCTATCAGCAGCATCCCTTAAACAGCCAGTACCCATGAAGTTGATTGTCGAGATGTAAAATGCACTAGACATTGGAAAACTCCGGTTAATTATGATTTTTAATTACCTCTATCGTTGTCGGCAAACAACTGGTCGACCATTGATCTGGAACAACTTTGATTTCGAACTACCACTTTCTGGTTATTGGTTGTGATAGGGCTCATATAGCAATCGTTTCTATGGTTTTCTGATGTGTATCTTGTCAGTTTTGGTTTACGTTCTTCATTTATTGGCTCTTGAATCGAATCGGTATCGCACACGGTCTGAGTTTCTGGTTGCTCAGGCGAATCTGACGTCTCTTGTGGTTCTTCATCGTAGTATTTGACCAGGAATGGTGTGAGCATGACGGATGATGGTAAGAAGTGCTTCATAGTACCTCCCGGTTCAGTTCGTGTATTTCCTTTATGATATTTGTTCAATATGTGGCAAAATTTGCGCTACATCATGACTTGTTGCTTGTTTTCTACGAATTCTTAGAACTATATTCAGGCTCACAAAAATGGTAGTAGAATGCATACTTAACCGTGAGGTTAGGAAAGAACAAAATATAAACACGGCTCGATAGCGCGAATAATAGGACAGATAATGAAGTACGATTGGATATTCTTTGATGCGGATGAAACCTTGTTCCACTTTGACGCTTTTCAAGGAATGAAGCTAATGTTCTCTCGTTTTGGTGTGGATTTTAGCGAGCAGGATTATTCCGTTTATCAAGAAGTAAACCTACCACTATGGGTAGAATATCAAGATGGCCGAATTACGGCTGATCAACTGAAGCACACACGTTTCGAAAGCTGGGCTGAAAAGTTAGAAACAACGACTGCAGAATTAAACAGCGCATTTCTAACAGCAATGGCGGACATCTGTTCTTTGCTACCGGGTGCCAAAGAGCTAATGGAATCGTTACAAGGCAAAGTGAACATGGGCATTATTACCAATGGTTTCACTGAGCTGCAATCGATCCGTTTAGAGCGCACGGGCATGACTGATTACTTCGAACATGTGATCATTTCTGAAGAAGTCGGCGTTGCTAAGCCAAATGCTGAGATCTTTGAACATGCACACAAGCTTGTCGGCTTACCAGCAAAGCAGCGCATTTTAATGGTGGGTGATAACCCACACTCTGATATTTTAGGTGGCTTAGACTTTGGTATCGAGACCTGTTGGTTAAACAGCCAAAAGAAGGCGACGCCAGAAGGTATTAACCCTCATTACCAAGTGAAGTCTTTGGCTGAGCTGCAAGCGCTTCTGCTAGCGTAACGGCTAACCAACTTTAGCTTTATTTGTTAACCACTAATAGCCGAGTACAATTCTGTGCTCGGCTACTTAATTTCTACAGGTTTCACTTTTCGATTGTATTACTCAAGCGAAATTATGCATTAAGCTGCCACGATAACCACTCATAACAAATAGAAGGAATAAGTGTGCTGAAATCTCATCGCCATAGCTGCTACGGTATTGCTGCCATTTTACTTTGGAGCTGCTTAATTGCGTTGTCTCGTAGTGTGTCAGAGCAATTAGGCCCAATTGGCGGCGCAGCCAGCCTTTATACAGTGAGTTCACTGTTTTTGATTTGCGTGATGGGGTTACCTAAGCTGAAACGCTTCTCAAAGTCTTATTTGTTGATTGGTGGCGCGCTGTTTATTTGCTACGAAATCTTTCTGGCTTTGGCGTTAGGCATGGCAAATAACCGACACCAGGCCTTAGAGATGGCGGTTATCAACTACCTTTGGCCAGCGCTGACAGTATTGTTTGCGGTATTACTCAGCGATAAAAAGATAAATTGGCTGGTTTACCCAAGTATCTTTTTAGCTTTCTTTGGTGTGGCTTGGAGCATCAGTGGCGACCAAGGCCTCTCTGTTGAACAGATTGCGGCAAATATCGCGACTAACCCTAAAACTTATTCGATGGCGTTCTTCGGCGCGATTATTTGGGCGGTTTACTGTAATTACACTCAGAAAGTTGCGAAAGGGCAGAATGCTATTGTGCTGTTCTTTATTGTTACAGCTATCACGTTGTGGATCAAATATGCACTGAGCAGCGAAACCGGTATGGTAATGACGAGCAGTGCCGCGATTGATTTGGCTTTAGCTGGCGTGTGTATGGGCGCGGGCTACGCGCTTTGGAATAGCGCAATATTGGGTGGCAACATGGTTTTTCTCGCGACTATGTCTTATTTCACGCCAATTTTTGCAACCTTACTCTCTTCTATGATTTTAGGTTTAACGCTGACTATCACATTTTGGCAGGGAGTATGTATGGTGACGATTGGGTCACTGGCCTGCTGGTGGGTTACAAGGGAGAGAAAGCCGACGGTTAAGGCGTCGGCTTCTGAAGAGATTCAATCTCAATAGCAATTGTGTTTATCTACCGATTGCTGGGGTGATAAGTTAGCTCGCGATGTTGAGGTTCAGTTGAAGCTTATATGGCATCTTAGAGAGGCGTCGCTTTAGTTGGCGGCGCGTACGTTCAATATCATCGACCGCAATCGCTTGTTGGTCGTTGGTATGAATATCAACGTTGATTCTTAGCTCAGAACCAACCTTAGTCACACCGATTAGCTCCAAATCTTGTTCTGCTTCTTTGTCTACCGCGACAACGTTCTTATCTACCGCGTCACAAATTTCTTTGTTTGCCGACATCATTAGTAGCTCACGCATAGCTTCTCTTAGCATATCGAACGGTACTTTGATGAAGTAGAAAGACATCAGCACCATCATCATTGGATCGGCATAAACAGCGTATTCTGCGAGCGGTGAAAATGTCATTGACCACGCGACGACAAAACCAGCTGTTACCGCGACACTTAATAGTGTATCCATTTGCCACTGTTTAGATTCAGCCTGAATCAAGCCAGACGAAATGCTGTTACTTTTCTTAGCAATATACCACCACGCGTAACCACAGCCCAATACGTTAAAAATACCAAATAGAGTTGCGATAGAAGCGTCAACCTCACGACCGCCAGTCATCAAAGCACTAATTGCTGAATACAGTGAATAACCAACCACAAGTAAAATGACAGCGGCTTTAATCGTAATCACGATAGGCTCAATGATTGCACGACCGAACGGAAATTCACGGTCTGAAGGGCGATTAATGTATTTTGAGGCAGCTAGCGACAATAAAGTTAACAGTAAGCTGATAAGAGAATAGACGCCGTCAAATATTATGACCAGAGAGCCAACGAGAAGACCCAACACCAATCCGCCAATAGCGAAGCCTGATGCTAAAAGGGCTGAGAACAACAGAACTCGATTTTCGTTTTGGCTTTTCCTGTCACACATAATATTTTCCAGAAGTTTCTGATAATTTCATTGTTGTAATATTAAGCGTGATTTTCAAACTCTATCTGATAATGTTTCTGTTACAGAACATGGGCTTTTATATTATTTATTTAAATTCAATCTCTTAAGTTAATTTATTAGTGTCAGTAAAATTGACGATGACTGTTTTCGTGGACTAGTGTGCAACTGAATCAAGATCGCTTATCATTAATAAAACACATCATTGATCGGTGTTTTATAGCGCGGTGAAGGGCATTAGCGCTTGGGGTAGTGGGAAAAAAGGATGACGATGAAGTTTGATGATATTAGCGACAGCGATTTGTGGGCAATCGCTAACCCTATTATGGATAATTTAATGGAGGGTTCAACCAATGTGGATCATGCACAACATTGTCGCGACTTTACTCAACGAATGAGGGACATAGTGACGCCTGAGTATTTAGAAAAGCTGTGTCATCATTATCAACACAGCAACGGCTTTTTTGCAGAGCGCGAACCTATTGCGGTGTTTAGGCGCTCTGATTCCGTTGCTTTTATATGGAAGCAAGCGTATACCATTGCCAAAGGCGAATTCGTTGCTGAAATGGTGTTAGTTGAAGAAGACGGATGCTATCTAGTGGATCACGTGATGATCTTTTAACCAGCCTCAATTAGAAATCGAATAAGTAATCACTCAGCTGGTCCGCGAGCCAGTTCATACCTGGGTGCTCTGCCATCCCTGCTGCTGTAAACATGCAGTAATCTTCTTGAGTTAGACCGTACGTGTGTTTGATCACTGCCAATTCTTGTTTACGCAGCAAGTGACGAATCAGCGGCTCTGGCATTACGCCCCATGCGTCTTCACGCAAAATTGTATCCAGCATAAAGTCAAAGCTAGAGAAACCAATGTAACGACGGGAGAAGGGCTCAAGCTCTGGGTTATTTTTTTCGTTGAGATAAACCATGGTCGCTTGCATCGAATTTCTTAACACCTCGTCAGAAACGCGGCGCATTGCACTCAGGTCATGTCCTTTTTTACACACAGACATCATCCGAATCTTACCAAGTGGGTTATAAATGATTCGTGGGTCGTCTACACGTTCATAATCAACGCCGAAGGCAAAATCAACTTGTTGAGTCTCGACAAGATTGGATAAGTCGCCACTGGATGCAAGAACGAAGTTAAAAGAGGTAGAAGGGTACTTGTTATTTAGCGTATGAGATAGATCTTGCCACATTTCATCGGGCAGAGAATCGTCGCGAGCAATCCATATCTCGGCGTTGAACTCACCAGAAACATGTAGGCAGGTTTGTTTAATACGCGCAGCGGTCACTAACATTCCTTCGCAATCTTTATAGATGGCTTTGCCTGCTTCAGACAGCTCGACGTGGTTGCCACTACGTACGAAAAGTTCGACATCTAACTCTTTTTCCAAGGCTTTGATAGACATACTAAGCTTGGTTCGGTTGCATTCTAGCTGGCGAGCTGCTTCAGAGACTGATCCTAAATCAGCAACAGAACAGAAGGCTTGGACTTGAGAAAGGTTCATTTCGTTTCCAGATTGAGCGGTTGTTGGTGCATATTATATGAATATTGTGCTGACTATCTTAGAAATAGTCCATCTTTGCATGATAACTCTATGACGAATTGACTAATTTAGTTTACTCTGAGCAGGTTCCGAACCTACAAGAAGTAAAGATGGAGGCCATGATGGCGAAACAATGGGACGAGTACGCCGTTGATTGGGATAAAGATCCTGCGACCGCAGTATTCGCACAGTCCGTATTTGACCAGTTAACACAGCTCGTTGATTTAAACGGAACCCGTGTCCTTGATTTTGGTTGTGGTACAGGACTACTCAGCCAAAAAATATCTCCTTTAGCAAAAGAGATCATCGCACTCGACATGTCTGAAGGGATGATTGAAGAGCTAGACAAGAAAGAGCTATCCAACGTTGAACCGGTTGTTGATATTCTATCGCGCGGGCTTGCAGCTCAGCATCCAGCATTCCGAAATCAGTTCGATCTAGTGGTGGCATCGTCGGTTTGTGGCTTTATCCCGAACCTACAAGACACAGTAAGCCTGATTTATACGCTACTCGAAAATGATGGCACATTTGTTCACTGGGACTGGTGCTTAGAAAACGACAGCGATGATTACGGCGTAAGCCCTGAGCGTTCAAAGAACGTATTGAGTGCTGCCGGGTTTTCTGTCGTTGAAGTATCGACACCTTTCTCAATTGATACCCCACAAGGCAAGCTAAAAGTGCTGATGGGCGTTGGACGTAAGTCGTTTATTTGAAGCCTTTGGCTAAGTATTTAGCGAGAATTAAAGTTCCAAACACGTCTTAGCGAATAAAGTAACACATAAATAACCGAACCCACATCAACGGTGTTAATGCCACTTATGTGGGTTTTCTATTTCTAGTAGCCTTGATAGCCAATGTTTTAAACGTGTGATGTTAGGTATTAAAAAACGCTAAATACAAATGTGTAATTAGCGTTCTGGACATTAAATCGTCAGATAGAGAGCAACCCCACAATATCACCAAGGGCTTAGTAATGAGCCACCAATCTGCTTTTCCATAATGCATGGACGGCAAAACCGAACATGCGAAATTGGATAAAAGCTATTTACGAGCTAACTTATGGTGAGCTCGTGAAAAGTGGCCTGCGCAAAATGCACCTACGATTGAAAGCTCACCGGCTAAACACAATGCAGCACAAACCTCAGCTAAGGCTTGAGATTTACCATTGCCGTGCAGGCCTAGCAAATCAAGACACGCTTTTTGGCTTGGAAGGTTTGTACCGCCACCAACAGTCCCCACCATTAGGTTAGGAAGCGTTACGCTTGCGTATAAACCGCCTTCTTTGTTCAGCTCCATACGAGTCATGCCGATGGCAGATTCTGCAACACACGCAGCGTCTTGCCCGCAAGCGATGTAAAGTGCAGCCAGTGCATTAGCGTAATGGGCATTGATACCGATAGTGCCGCTAAGAGCGCCGCCTACAGTAGTCATTTGACCAAACTGAACCATCTTCTCTGGCGTGGTATGTAGGTACTTAGCCACCAGTTCTGCTGGGATATTAACCTCAGCGGTTACCTTTTTGCCACGCACGCTGCGCAAAGTTTGGGTATTCGCTTTCTTATCACCTGACAAGTTACCATCAAGGAAGGCGTGGTCTGGTTTAACAGGGGTGTGTTCTATGATGTACTCAAATACCGCATTGGTCGCGATGGTAACCATATTCTGACCAGATGCATCCCCCGTAAGAAACTCAAACACCAAATAAACATGGTTGCCTTCAATGTTTATATTGATATCGGTAAGTTTGCCGTGGGAGGTGGTAGATTCAGCTAAGGTTTTAAACTTCTCATACTGGGTTACTGCCCATGCCACAAACTGTCCAGCTTCAACTAAACCTTGGAAGGCAAAGCCAGGGGTACGCGTGACACCTTCATTGAGTAACATTGTACTCGCACCACCACAAGCACTAATGAGTTTTGAGCCTCGGTTATAAGATGCGACAAGTGCTGCCTCCGTTGTTGCCAGTGGAACTAGGTAATCACCCTGGGCAAACAAGCCATTAACGCGCAGCGGACCAGATATACCGACAGGCACCTTCACCGTTCCAACGAAGTGCTCGATGTTTTTTTCATAGGCTTGCATCTGACTTTCGGTATGAGGATCGAGTAGCTCTTGTTGTGATTCTGCGTTGTCGAGAGCCGTCCAACGGCGTGTCACATTCTTTTCGGTCAGGTAAGGGCTAGGTGTCAGCTTCTTTGCCGGCTTTTCAAAATGAGGCTGGAGTTTATTTTTTAATTCGTCTGCGGAGATATCGCCCCCTAAAATAGAAACATAGTCGCGGCGATGCAGATTTAGTTTTGGCATAAATAGTATGAAGTAAAGTTTGTGCAGCAAATTGGTTTGCGCTGATTCTACCTAGTAATTAACCAGAAACAAGCGCCAGATATAATGAGTTACAGTTTGTGCGCTTATTACATAAAAAAGCCTCTAAAGTGCTTGAGTTGTCTGGTTTCAAACCCTTGGAAACCATCATTGAACTTGATTGTAGTCTCGCTCAAATGATCAGCAAGGCTTAAATATGGGTGTCGATCAAGCTGCCAATGGCTTCGTTTTGGCGATCCACAACGCTAGCACCGACACGGTTATAGCTAGCACTCTGCGTTAATTTGACCAAGGTATCGCTTGAAGAAGCAGTAGGTTCTGTTTCTTTTTCTTTAAATGAAAGTGATTGCTCAGGTTCAACTCGATTAAAGCTGAAATCGCTGCTTCTTCAGCCATGCTAGCAGACTGCTGAAAAATGGCGTAACCAGATATCGACATAGCAGCACCTTTAATTGACGTATGGGAAGTGTCTAGGTGGACGATATTTTAAGCGTAATGGTAAGCAGGTGAGATCTACAAAAAAATAAACTTAAGCTAAAATAGTGAGGTCTGTCTATTAACTAAACAGATCGTTAAGTGCGTTTAGCTCTTCATCAGTAAGCAGAGCTGCTCTATCTGTTTCCAGGTTACCGTCGATCTCGCCTTGCAACGTTTTCAGTTGCTCCGGGCTAAGAAGTTGGATCTGCTGTTTAAATGCTTCAAACTGTTGAGTATTCATAATGTTACCTTGCTGCAATTCCATATGCTCTAATGAGAATAGGCTACTGTAACCAGAAATCAAACAAGATTAAGCGAATATTAAACTTATCTTGTCGTTTCCTAGACCTAAGACAACTATAAATTTCTGTGGTCGCTTTTTGTCCGAGGAATGTTAAGCAAAGTTAAGGCTTGGTCAAACAAAGTCAGAAAGTCATGACAATGTAAAAATCGACTCACCCCTTATGTAGTAAGGCTAGGTGAGGAGTTTTCCTGCCCAAAGATAGGTATTGGCAGAGCAACCTGCAAACTTAACAAGTGATCAAAAGGCAGGCGATTGTCGCTATCTTCTTGTTTTTAAATTACTTTACGCTTCGTTCAAGAATCGTCAGTTTCAAACGTTTTGTCGATTTTTACTTTAACTGCAAATTTGGTTGCTAGCGTATGCAGTTCTGGAAGCATTCGATAAATCAAATGCAGCTGCTGTAGAACCATTCTGACAGAACTTTCATCTTCTTCTCGCCACTCACTCAAACGTTTATCCAAATCAGGATCGTATGAATTTTTGACTTCACACTGTTCGCAGTGAGAGAAAAGCTGATCATTGAGCGCGTCGAGGTGCTCATGGATGACACGGTGAGCATCTAAAACGAGTTTGTGTGTCGACTCGTCGTCGATACGTGTTCTATGAGCACCCAAAGCGGAAATGTAGCTTAATAGGGCATGGTTGAGCGTTAGGAAGCGGAAACTCTCATCTTCAGAAGTACGATATTTCCCAGGTTCGACTAACATACTGCTGATCGCCACGGTCAGGTTCGCATCGTTGTTGTGCGCACTGCGACGAGCGATACGGTAATTCAACGTATCTTTTTTGCCTAAACGATATTGACCGATGATCTGTGCCAAGTAGTTCTTGTTGGCATCGAGCGCGTCGGCCATGACCTTGTGTAGTCGTTTTGATTGCCAGTCGGGCAACACATAAACGACAGCTAGTACCGCGAGAGCACAGCCGATGAAGGTATCGGCAAGCCGCGGCAGAACCACAGCGTAGCCTTCACCAAGTTGGTTAAAGCAGAACAGTACCAATAGGGTGATGAAGCCTGTCGCGAAGCCGTAATTATTGATGCGGAACGCAAAGAACATCACGCCACTGATCACAATGAAGACCAATTGGCTCTCTTGAGAAGGGAAGAAGGTGAGCAGTGGAACACCTATCAACAATCCAGCAACGGTACCAATAACACGAGCAGTCAGCTTTTGGCGGGTAGCACTGTAGTTGGGTTGGCAAACAAACAGTGTTGTTAGCAAGATCCAATAACCGCGTTCGATCTCAACCCCCTGGATGATCCCGTAGCCAAGTGTCAGTGTGATTGCCATACGAATCGCGTGGCGAAATAGCATAGAGTCCGTATGTAGGTTAGCTTTGATCTTTTGCAACATTGCCGACAACGTATGCGGGTTTGTGTCGTCTAATACGTCATCTTCTAGCTTTTCTGCATCTGGGTTACTAATGTTTGATAACTGCTTCTCAACGGTCGCTAGGTTATTGAACAGGTAATCCAGTTGGTTCAGCAGCGGCTTCCATTCGGGCTTATTCTGTTGGTGTAGATGATTAAGTGAAGACATCAGCTCATCTAGCGCCAATACAGACTTGTCACCATGTTGATATTCAGAACCAACCTGTAGTGAGCTCGCCACTTCTTTACATGCCGTTGCCTGCGCTTCAAGTAAGTATTTGAAGCGAAACAGCACGTCAGAGCGTTCAAAGTGTTCAGCAAGCTCTTGATAACGATAGTGGGTAGAACTTACACGCTCGTGAATGTCTTGGGCGATGAAATAAGTATTTAAGAAGCGGTCACTAGGGCCATCAATGTGTCCACGCTTAGAACGGTTAAGTAGCGTCGCTTTACACATGTTGAGCGCGTTCACGGTACTCGCATTTAATTTAGCTTCAATAATGCGGTGTGGCTGAGGAACAAGGTCAGATACTGGGTAGAAAAGCTCAGCCTTAGATTCCATGTAGGTACCAATTTGGTCAAACACCGTGGCAAGGTTATGCTGTACGGGTTGCATTGGCCACACAATCTGCCAAATCATCGACATGAAGTAGTACCAAGCCGCGCCTGTTAATAGCAACAAAGGCTGGAACCATAAGTTGGTGCTCTCATGGGCACCTAGCATGGTGTAGATGGCCACTAGCAGCGAGCCAAACGCAATGCTTGCGTATTTCGGGCCAATTGCGCCTAGCATGATGAATGAGAATGTTGATGCAAATAGACCTAACGCGAACAACCACGGCGTGTCGAAAAGAAGTTCAATAGAAAAGGCAGCGATTGCAAAACAGATAAAGGTTAAGGTCAGGGCTTTGAGTCGCCCTGTAAAGCTATCGTCGCTTTCAGCCAGCGCGGCCGCGATGACACCCAAAATCAGTGGGGTGATGAGTGTGTTCTGTCCGTAATACCAAGCAGGCACCACTACACCGAGCAGAGTGATGAGAATTAATACGCTGTAATTGATGGTTTTATTTGCCCAATAGAGGCGTAATTTGGCTGAAAATTCCACAGTCACTCGCTTGACGTACTAAAAACCATAATCCTAACAGAAATCAAGCACAAGAATTTGATACTTATCCATAATTGTCCGTAGGTGGTCATGAAAGCGTCGATAAGATATGAGATATTATTAATTCTCATTGCATCATGATATAAATTCAATATTCCCAATTAAGAGCACACTCCAATGCAGCTAAGCGCTAACAAGACTGCACAATTTTTTATTCAAAATGAATACCATCAGGTTGAACTCGATGGTTCACGTCTGCTGTTGTCGTCAGTAGGTAGTGAGGAACGTATTCCGTTTGCTGTTTGGAGTGGCAAGATCGTGATCAAACGCGGACTGTTTTGGGGATCGTTACAGTTTTTTGCTAACCAACAAGACGGTAAGCAGCGCAGTTGGTTAGTTCAAGGTCTACCTTGGGACCAGTGTCGTCAATTTGCACGCGCATCGGTGGCGGCATACCAGAAGTGGCACGACACACAATGCGAGCAGTTGGCCGAACACGTGCCTCAATGGGAAGCTGAGCTTCTACGGTTAGAGCAACTTCCAGCCTTTCTTCCTCATTCTAAAGTCAACGCTTGGGTAGAGAATGTTAACTCTGGCCTAGATAGTATGACGATGACCCTGGACGAAGCTGCACAGCGTATGCCAAATCGCATCGCAAGACTGCAGCCGTGGTTGTCTGACACCGAGGCTAAGCAAGCGGAAAGAAACCAGCAATGGCTAGAGACAGAGAGAAAAAACTGGGAAGTATTGTTTGCTCAATGTGAGTCATCTCCGTTGAACTTGTCCCAGCAATACGCGGTGTTAATGAACGATGACCATAACCTGATTCTTGCAGGTGCGGGCTCAGGGAAAACCAGTGTTCTGACAGCACGTGTCGCTTATTTATTGCAAAGTCATCAAGCGCAAGCCGAAGAGCTTTTATTGCTTGCTTTTGGTCGTGAGGCGGCCGAAGAAATGAAGCAGCGCCTCGACAGCAAAATTGGGTTGTCGGCTGAGAAAGTTCAAGTGAATACCTTCCACCAGTTGGGTTTGAAGATCTTGAATGAGGTTGAAGCCGAACGTGTGGTCATTTCTCCCCTTGTTTTGGATGACAACCAGCGCCAAGCCTGGTGCATTGATTGGTTGAAGAAGCACTGGATGACGCCGACCAACTTCAAACGTTGGCAGAAGCATTTGTCTAAATGGCCAATTGCTTACCTGACGGGTGATGACGAGCTAGGCAGCCATGTTTCGAATCTTAAGCTAATTGGCTGGCTTGAAAAGCAACTAGAACAGTTGAACGCATCAGGCTTAACCAAGAAAGAGGTACAGCAGCAGCTTATCGATCACCGAGATTACACACGCCTTAACAGTGAGCTATCCCTGTGCTGGCCCTGTGTGACGGCGTGGCAGAAGGCATTGAAGGAAGAGAACCATATCGATTTCTCGACCATGATCAGCCGTGCGACTCAGTACGTTGAAAAAGGTAAGTTTGTCTCGCCTTGGAAGTTCATCATGATCGATGAATATCAAGACATCTCTCCTGATCGCCTTGCTTTGGTTGAGGCGCTGTGTAACCAGTCCAAAGCCGAACACCAGGTGTCTATTTTTGCCGTGGGCGATGATTGGCAATCAATTTACCAATTTGCGGGTGCAGACGTAGATTTAACTACAGGCTTCAAAGCTCGTTTTGCGAGCTCGACGATTCATCACCTGGATACCACGTATCGTTTCAACAATCAGTTAGGTGCCGTGGCAAATCGCTTTGTGCAAGAAAACCCAACTCAGTTGCCGAAAGAGCTAAACAGCTTCAAGCAACAGAAGCAAAAGGCGGTCTATAGTGCGCCAAGTAAAGAGGTTGAGAAGATCCTTGATCAACTTAACCGCCAATCTAAAGGTAAAACCAACAAGTCGGTGTTAATGCTTGGCCGCAATCACTACCATAAACCTGAGTTGTTGGAAGACTGGAAGAAGATCTACACCTCGATTGATATCAACTTCATGACTTGCCATGCCAGTAAGGGTAAAGAAGCAGACTTCGTTATTATCCTTTGCGTCGATGAAGGACAATTCCCAGCGAAGAAGAAGCAACTGCATATTGACGGCGCATTAACTGAATCGTCAGACGTGTTCCCATACGCGGAAGAACGTCGTCTGTTCTACGTAGCGATGACACGTGCTAAAGAGAAAGTGTGGATCACGCACAGCGGTGATGGTTCAGGCTTCGTACAAGAACTGCATGGTTCTGACTACCCAGTCGTTCGTAAGAAGTAGCTACTTAGACGAGGTGTCGATCAAGAGCTCAAGTTGCTTTCGCTGTATTTTATTTGCAGGCATAAAGTAGAAGGGCATACATATGGAACATGGCTCAATCAATTACATCGAATTTGCCGCGAAAGATGTCGCAGCGACCAAGGCATTTTTCAGCCAAGTGTTTGGTTGGCGCTTTGAAGATTATGATCCTGAGTACTCTGCCTTTGAAGGTAAAGGATTAATGGGCGGTTTCTACTTGGCTGATTTGTCTTCAGATGCAGAAAAGGGCGGGGCGTTGATGGTTTTCTACAGTGAAAATCTCGAACAGACCGAACGTGATGTGCTTGATGCGGGCGGAGAGGTCAATCGTGAAATATTCAGTTTCCCTGGTGGTCGACGTTTCCATTTTCGCGAGCCAAGCGGCAATGAACTGGCAGTCTGGAGTGATAAATAGCCTCTGGCTTTGTTGCGTAATTCGATGGGACTAAATCTGGAAGTTACGATCTGATCGGCTACACAGTTAATCATCGTAGCCTTATGCCTAAACCTCTTTACAAAACAACTCAATGGAAGCAGTACATAAAACCTTAATCAACCGTGGTTCTCTGAGCTTTTGGATTGATGAGGAGGCGATAGCCGAGTGGAAGCAAATCAAACAAGGCAAGTGTGGTAGACCTAGCCAATTCAGCGACTTAGTCATTACTACCGCACTGATGGTCAGGCGTGTTTTCTCCATGCCATTGAGAGCACTGCAAGGCTTTCTAGACTCCGTATTTAAGCTGGCTCACATCCCGCTTGTTTGCCCACACTACAGCTGTATAAGCCGCTGTGCTAAGGAAGTTGAGGTTTCATTTAAAACCCAAAGAACAGTATCGCAATTTAGCAGTAGGTTGTCAGAAGGTCTAAGGCTCCAACAAGAAATGGAAAAAGCGTTATGGTTATCACAAGCGTTCACTTTCTGAAACAGCCATGTATCGCGTGAAGCAGTTGCTAGGTGGAAGGTTAAGCTTGAGAAACTACAAGGCTCAAGTTGGCGAAACCTACACCATAATTAAAGCGCTGAACAAGCTTACAGGGCTTGGTATGCCTGAAACTCAGTGTGTTTTTTAATAATTGCTCAATCTCGGGCTGTTTGATTTTCTGTCCGAATTACGTAACAAAGCCTTACTGAGAGGCTCAAAATCGTGATCTGCAGTCATACCTTATGTAACCAATGAATATCACCTGTAGTTATTTAGGGATGGTTCACAGTTTTTTGTCCCAGCTGCTTACATTATGCAGAAAATCTGACGTGAACACTTTTCGACACAGGATCTCCCATGAAAAAGAACATTATCGCCCTCGCTCTTAGTGGCATGCTGGCTTTTGGCGCAACCCCATTTTCGTTTGCTGCTAACGATGGCGCAGTTCAAGCTTCTGCCGATTACGCGCAGCTAGTGACGAAGCGACAAGTTGTCGATCAACTGCTTCTTGATGCGTTGCAAGCGTTTAAGTCTCCGGCGAGAATTTCTCACGCCGGTTTCACGGCAAAAATGCCAAGTAATATGGAAATTGTGACCAACCGACTGCTAGAGGCATACCAACTAGAACCTTATCGTACTGACTTACTTATCTCGGCAGCGAACGCTCAGATCTACAACAAAAATGCAGAGCGCGCGATTGAGCTGTTTGAACAAGCGCTAACGGTTGCACCAGACGATGTTGATCTTCACGCTTACCTTGCGGTTTGGCAGCGATTTGAAGGCAATGAAAGTGAATCCAATAAGCACATGGAGAAACTAGGAAGCCTGAACGAAGGTAAGGCTGAAGATATTAAACGCATTTTTGCGACGGTCGATCGCGTTTTAGAAACACCGCTTAAAGAATCTGCAGACAAAGGTTTGCTGGATGATCACGGCGCTATCGTTACTCTAGGTTATGCGCTGAATCCAGACGGCTCCATGCATCAGATTTTGATTGAGCGTCTTGAGACGACATTGGCGATGGCTAAAGCGAATCCGGATGCGATGATCGTGTTAACGGGTGGCGTGCCGAAGAACCACAAGACTGAAGGCAAATTGATGGCGGACTGGCTTATCGAGAAAGGAGTAAGCAAAGATCGCATCATTGAAGAAAACTATGCGACTAGCACGGTCGGCAATGCTTTGTTCACTAGTTATGCGTTAGCTCGCCACAACATTAAACACGCGACGATTATTAGCTCAGCAAGTCACGTTCGCCGTGGTCAAACTCTGTTTGAAGTGGCAAGCTGGCAAACAGGGCCTCAGGGCATTACTTTCGATACGGTTTCTTACCCTGATAAGCCACTTTCAGAGCTTAAGAAAGCGAGTGATGGTGAGCTACTAGGTATCTATCGTGACGCTCTTCGTGCCTATGGTATGTGGAGCTACCGCTCTTACCCGTTAGAGTCTCGCTAAGTTTAGCGTTACTTCACAGTAGGCAAAGTATAAGTTGCTAGTACAATCGAGCACAGCTAGATGGTATGCTGTGCTCCTATTTTATTTAGTGTTTCAAAGGTAAAAAAATGAACCCGATTTTAGCAATGTTGAAAGAGAACAATATTAGCGACGCGAAAATCAGCGAGCTATTCCAAACGTTGACTGAAAACCCTCTTGCAGCAATGGCGACGATCAGCCAACTTGGTTTACCACAAGACAAGCTTCAAATGCTTATGGGTCAGGTAATGCAAAATCCTGCGCTAATCAAAGAAGCCGTTGAAGAACTTGGCCTAGACTTTTCTAAGGTTGAAGCCGCTAAAGAGCAACTTCAAAAATAATTGAGTGTGGAGGGGCAATTTAGTTAATGGGCGATCGCCATTTAGGTTAACAGCTCTTAGCCATGCCAATAAGACTTGAGTTAAAAAGCCGTTTGAGTAGCAATACTTAAACGGCTTTTTTGACTTTTGAGCTCTGTACTCATCTGAACTAAGCTCAATAGAAAGTAATGGCTGCGCTTACTTAAGTTATGGTAATCAACACTAGAAAACATTGAGAAAAGAGGGCTAATGAATTCTTACAAGCTGGAAATCTACCAACGACCGTTAGACGCAATAAAGAGTGGCGCGAAGCGTGTTGAGATAAGAACAAATAACAGTTATGAGGCAATTCAATATGACCAGCTTAATAAAGGAGACCATATTGTTTTTCAAGTGATATCAGGTCCACCGTTTGTTGGCTTAGACGTGATTCAACCAAATGCGCAGACTGTCGAAGTACTGGACGTAAGAAACTATCCTGACCCAAGAGCGTTATTGATGGCGGAGGGGCTAGGAGTGTTATCTAATTTGAGTGATTCAATTGATGAGGGCGTTGAGCTTCTATACAGCTTTCACGAATACAAAGAGATGATTCCAATTCATGGCTTATTTGCTATTGAAATTCGTGTAATCGAATAATCTCCTTATACGCTGTTGATTGGCTCAAGGTGTGACTATTGGAAGTTGATAATGTAACGTAGTCTATATTACTTCCACTCATCTAGTTAACGTCAGCGTTGCTCATGAAATCTAGCCTAAGCATTCGATCTTACACCAAGCAATTTAATACTCATGCCCATGATGGTTACCATCAACTGGTACTGCCTATTCAAGGGAGTATTAGTATTGAAATGTTTGGATATGTTGGAAAGGTCGCTGTTGGTGAATGCGTGGTAATTCCAGTCACTACAGATCATGCGTTTAAGGCGGATGAAGCGGCACGCTTTATTGTTGCGGATATGGTCGAGTTACCGCAGCACTTGTTAGAGCATGAGCTTTCGGTTTTCACGATAACACCACCTTTGATGAGCTTCTTACTGTTCGTGGAAAAGCAGTTGGAATACCAAGTGGATAGTGGCATTGAATCATCCATCTTGGACGTGTTTTCACTGCTATTGGAGCAACAAGAAGTCAGCAAGAGTATCGACCCTCGTATTCGTGCGGTCCAAAGACTCATTGCGGATAATTACGCCGAGCCTCTCTCTATTTCTCAGCTTGCAGAAACGGCTTGCTTGAGCCCCACTCAATTTAAGAAGCGCTTTAAAGAGTGTATTGGAATCAGTGCGCTTAAGTATATCACTCGCTATCGTATGGAGAAAGCACAAGCCTTGCTAAGCCATACCGATTTACCCGTTCAATTGGTCGCAGAAAATGTGGGATATAGCGACTTGTCTGCATTCAGTCGACGCTTCTCTAAGCACTTTGGCATGTCTCCAAGGGCGTTTTTAGGCTCGATGACAGAGAGTCTTTCAAAACAATAATAGCGTCCTTTTGGCAAACTAAAATTGACGTATGTTCACTATTATCTATTTCAAGAAATGAAAATAGACTAGGTAATATCCATGAATCTCGCCATCAATCGCGTTAACGAATTTCAAACGGGCATTTTAGCCATCGTGTTTGCTTCTGTTTTGTGGGGTACGACAGGTACAGCTGCAAGCTATGCGCCTGATCTCAGCCCATTAGCTGTTGGCGCATTTTCAATGGGTGTTGGTGGCCTAATGCAGGCGGCCTTGGCGTATCGAATGATCTTATCTTCACTTGATAAGCTTTTGCACAACAAAAAGCTGTTAGCAGCGAGTGCATTGGCTTTGGCAATCTATCCTCTGGCTTTTTACTCTTCGATGAAGTTATCAGGTGTCGCAATGGGAACGGTGGTGTCGATAGCCACTGCTCCGTTCTTTTCTGCACTTTTAGAGTGTCTTATTAGCAAAAATAATAATATTAATATACGTTGGCTAACGAGCTTTGCTATTGGCGTGGTTGGCATTGGGTTATTGGTATTTTCAGAATCATCATCGGTGAGTGATTCTGGTGATGACCTGAAGCTTTTGGGCATTGGGTTGGGGTTAGTTGCTGGATTGTGTTACGCCATTTATTCGTGGGCGACAAAAGCTCTAATAGACGAAGGCATTAAGTCACAAGCGGCGATGGGCAGCATATTTGGTTTAGGTGCAATGTTGCTATTACCAACGTTATGCTTCACTGGTGACAACCTATTCGCTTCAAGTACAAATATATTCGTGGTGAGTTACTTGGTGCTTCTTCCTCAATGTTTGGGTTATATCGCGTTCAGTGTCGGGTTAAGACATGTCACGGCAAGTAGTGCGAATTTGATTACTTTGCTTGAGCCAGTTGTTGCCGCCGTATTGGCTGTCTGGATTGTGGGGGAGCGCATACCTTTTGTCGGTTGGATAGGTATATTGTTGATTGTCCTATGTTTATTTATTCAATCACAACCAAATAATCAGCGAAACTAAGTGCTTGTTAACAAAGCTAAATTGAATTTTATTCATGCTTGTATCTTATAAATGAATAAAATGAGTATCTTAGTTGCGAGAGTGCTGTTACTTTCGTTATCAATAGTCGGGGGGCATCTACCTTAATTGGCATTTGCTGAGATCGTTATTCGAGACCCGTTGAACCTGATTCAGTTAACACTGGCGTAGGGAACTATGATGACTTTGTCTATGTGGTCTAACAATGATCTCTCATTGGTTTTATTTCCACCCTCTCTTTGCGGCCAAAGTTCGGTTCTCTTACGTCTTTTAGATAGTAGGAGCGACCATGACGCAGCATTCCAACACTCAAGCGCCACTTAAAAAGACTCAAACACCACACAACCAATCTTCGGTGGTTAATACTCCGATTGTTTTAACTATCGCTGGTTCTGATTGTGGCGGCGGCGCAGGTATTCAAGCGGATATTAAAGCCATGTCTGCAACAGGTAGCTTCGCTTGTTCGGTGATTACTGCGATTACTTCTCAGAATACCCAAGGCGTGTCAGCCATTTTCCCAATTCCACTAGAACATGTCGCCAGCCAGTTAGATGCGGTGCTCACCGATCTGAATATCGTGGCGGTAAAAGTCGGTATGCTGGCGGACTCGCAAATCATCAAAGTCGTTGCTGACAAAATCAAACAATACCAACCAAAACACTTAGTAATTGACCCTGTAATGGTCGCGACAAGCGGCGACCTTCTTCTAGAAAACTCAGCTATCACTACGCTAAAACAAGAGCTGATTCCGCTTGCAGACATCATTACCCCTAACTTACCAGAAGGCGCTGCACTGACAGGAAAGGCCGTTCCTGAAAGCGAAGCTGAAATGCAGGACATGATTGAAGATCTGCGCGCTTTAGGTGCTAAAGCCGTTCTGCTAAAAGGTGGTCATCTAGAGAAAGATGAAAACAGCAATGACTTAATGATTCTACCAACCACATCTGCTGTGATTAGCGCGAAGCGTTTTCCTACCAAAAACACTCATGGCACGGGCTGCACGCTCTCTTCTGCTATTGCTTCTTTCTTGGCTCAAGGTAACACGCTCCCTGAGGCTATCGACCTCGGTAAACAATACATTTCACGCGCGATTGCTCATGCTGACGAGTTGAACGTCGGTCAAGGTCATGGCCCGGTAAATCACTTTTTTGCTGGGCACGGTATTGTCCGTTAATACGGTTGGCGTTCAACTTAGCAATGCGACGTTGCGTTACCGAGATAGCGAGCACGCGACCCTGTCGGGACTGCCACTTAACTTAAGCGCAGGTAAGTGGACAGTGCTGCTTGGGCGAGGTGGTTGTGGGAAAACGACGGTATTGCGTTATTTTGCAGGTTTGTTGGGCGACAAAGTGGAGTGGCAGGGCACATTAGCAACGTCGGATGAATTGCCTCTAACTGATCTTATCGCTTACATGGCACAGCAAGATTTGTTACTGCCATGGCTATCGGATATCGACAATGTACGCCTGAGCCATCGCTTACTAAACACTACTAACGAGCATCAAAACGCAGAGCAAAAGCCACTGGTTGTGAATATTACTAACTACGTGGTGATGAATAACACAGCCAATGCTCTGCTAGCGATTGTTGCTTCACCTATCATGGCGCATTCGCAGAAAGAATTGGCTGAGATGATGTCATTCTCTGGCGCTTTGGTGATCAACATTGGCACGCTCGACAGTATCTGGACGCCAAGAATGTGTTTCGCGGTTGAACAAGCTAACGCGAACAACAAGGTTGTGGTGCTTGACCCAGTCGGTTGTGGTGCAAGCTCGTTACGTAGTGAGACGTCTCGTCAAATCGCACGTTTAGCGGATAAGTTAATTATTCGTGGTAACGCGTCTGAGATTATTGCATTAGCAGGTGAGCAAGCGCAGAGTAAAAGTGTGGATGCGCTAGATAGCAGTGATGCTGCATTAGGTGCTGCACAGTACTTAGTAGCTGAATACGGTGTAAGTGTAGTGATTTCAGGTGAGATGAGTTACGTTGTCACTAAAGGCTGCGTAGTAACGTTAAACAATGGGCATCAAATGATGCCGTATGTCACAGGCATGGGTTGTACCTTAACGGCGTTGACTGGCGCATTTGCTGCTGTTGGTGATGAAAGCGGTCTGGCTGCGGTGGCGGTATTAGGTGTGGTTGGTGAAATTGCTGCTGAGAACTCTCGCGGCCCAGATAGCTTGCAAATGAACTTGCTTGATGAGCTGTATCAGTTAGACGAAGAGATTCTGATTCAACGTTTGAAGATTCAGTAGAGTTAATCTAGCTCTAAGTAATCAGTTAGAAGTCTAACTTAAAACGCTTTAGTTATAGAAAGCCCCGACACTTATGTGTTGGGGGCTTTTATTATTGGTTTGGAACCGTGTCCGCCGTGAAGAGACTAGTTTTTTAGCTAGCTGACTAGGTTCTAAATCGGTTCACTTGGCTCTCTAGGTGATGAGCAACTTCGGTTAAGTCGCTCGCTGCACCTGAAATGCTGCTGACTGACTCTTGGTTACTTTGCGCGATGGTATTCGCACCTTGCGCATTTTCACCCAGTGATTTGGTAAGACGATCCTGCTCATCAACCGACACTGCGATTTGGCTGTTGGCTTGGTTCAGGTCTTGGATGTGTTGATTTATCACATGTAAGTTCTGAGAAGCTTGCTGCGCCTGCGTAGAAGCGTCTGAAACCGTACTGTGACTCTCTTTGATCGACTCTAACGCATCTTTAGCGCCACGTTGCAGCGAGGTGATAAGTTCATCAATCTGGCTAGCAGAGTCTTGAGTACGTTTAGCGAGCGTTCTGACTTCATCCGCTACTACGGCAAATCCGCGACCTTGTTCACCTGCACGAGCGGCTTCAATCGCGGCATTCAGCGCGAGAAGGTTAGTCTGCTCAGATACGCCTTTGATTACTTCCAGTATGGCACCAATGTTCATCGACTCTTTATGTAGGTCGGTCACTTTCTGGCTGCTTACCTGCATGCTTTCATCGGCGCTACCAATTTCATGCAGTGTTTTGTCTACTTCTTTGAGGCCCATCGCGACATTCTCGGTTGCTTGGTTGGCTACTTGAGAAGCGTGGTTAGCACTAGAAGCAATTTCAGATGTACTTGAAGCCAGTTGGTCGACTGCGGTTGAGATGTTCATCATCTCACTGTTCAACTGCGTTGCGTTGGTCGAGCTGTTGTTAGTCACTTGATTGAGTGATTTAGACATGTCACCAATACGCACACTAGAGTGGTTCACTTGGCTTACGATATCGCGCAGAGATTCAATGGTGATCTCCATGTTAGTTAGCAGTTCACCAATCTCGTTTTTGCTCTCAATGTTAACCTCAATATTCAGGTTGCCTTGAGAAAGCTCATTGGTGATCTGTTTAACTTGTGCGATACCTTTGGTAATAGAGCGAGTCACTAACACGGCGCTAGTCATGCCGATAACTAACGCGACACCCGTAAGCAAGATGATGATTTGAATCGAACGTGTTTCACTGGCTTGCAGCTCTGGTGTTAGCGCTTGTTTCTGTTGTTCTAGAATGCTCTGAGCATCAGCCACTGCGATCGCTAAGCTGTCACCAATTGAGGAGAGGGTAGCGGTTCTTTGAGTGTTCTCTAGCATTTGTTGATGAACTTGTTCAAAGCCTTTCGCATAGGCTTCACGCTGGTTAGAGAAGTCTTTAATCAGTTCGCTTTGGTAAGGGGAAGACTTTAAAGACTCAATATCACCTTCGATACCTGGTAGAGCGTATTCAAAGATGTCTTTACCCGCTTCGTAGGTTTTGAGGTCGTTGTTGTTCGAGTAGCTAATCGCCGCGATCTTAGCTGCGAGAAAGTTCTCCATGAGCATACCCGCGTACAAGCTCGCATTTGGATCGTTGTTATTGTATGACTCATACAACAAGCTCTGTGCGGCTTTTAGCGCGTTAGTCTCTCTTTTGACCATCTCAACATTCACTAGTTGGTCGATCATCAGCTGGCTCTGCTTCATTGAGCCATAGGCAGTATCAAAGGCGGCAACACTGTCCTGAACCAGTTGTAAGCTTGATAGGCTATCAGTATTAGTAGTGTTATCGATTAAGTTGTTGAGCAGATCATCGATCGCCAGTTTGCTGGATTGATAATTATCTTCGTATTGCTCATCCAATGATTCTAAGTAACGTTCAGAGGCTAAACGCATCTGAAGAAAGTGCACTTGAATGTTGCCCGACTGAGTCGCTTTGTGGCTGAGTTCGCTGTACTCGCTAAAGCCGTTCGACAAGGTTTGAATGCCTTTGTAACTCACAAGGCCTGAAATGACGAAAAAGAGCAAGCAGATGGCAAACCCCAGCTTGATCTTAAGCGCTATAGAAAGGTGGCGCATAACTATCCCTATATTTACCTGATTCCTTCATTTTGGAGTATTCCATAAAACTGTGTATCGGGCATGCTCAAAGTGAATAGTTTGTGTAATAAGTAACGCTTTGGTTAAAAAGTTCAGATTTTTCGACATACTTTCAACGAGTTGTGTATTTGGTCTGTTCGTGTAACGAAGAGATTTTAGTATTAACTCTCATGCATAGCAGGCGATTTATCGGTAAAATAGCAGAACATCAATGATAGAAATCGATTTAAAAGGAACGGTGTGAACCCTTACAAGCTCTACTTGGCTACTGACGACCAATAAGATTTAGAAACGCTTAAGTTTGTGGTTAAAAAAGCGGTCGCTGGTGGCGTTACCATGGTTCAAGTAAGAGAGAAGCACGGAGATATGAGAGCGTTCATCGAGCGTGCGCAAGCCGTTAAATCAGTTTTAGCTAGAACAGGTGTGCCATTGATCATTAATGACCGAGTTGATGTAGCATTAGCTGTGGATGCCGATGGTTTGCATTTAGGGCAATCGGATATGCCTGCAACCATTATGGGAGTGTATGATTACGTAAGAAAAAGTGTTTTACGTTGTTTTATTTTAAGCTCGTTTGCATATAGCAATGATTCCTATCACGGCTTACTTACTCAATATCGGAATTTGACAGGCATTGGTGTTGAATATCAGCGCAACCATTTGCGTGCTTGCGTTAAATCTGAGCCTCTAGTTCAATAAATGGGCTCGAGACTAATACTTACAGGTCACATGCTGAATGGCGACTGACCGTCTGTTTATTGGTAGGTTTAATCAACTTTTACTGGTTAGTAAGCCTATGTGAGTTTATGTTTGATCTACTATCTTAAGTAAGGAACAATTTGATTATCATGGATAAACAGCATAAGAGCGAAAGGAGCTTAATCCCCCTCATGCTCAATCGTTGAGAAGAAAGATTTTGATCTTTTTGTTAAATTACTGAGTCGTGGTTCTCATATTCCAATTTTGGTGATTCTGCTCGGTGCGTTAGGTAGAATGACGATGTCCGGCACCGTAGGCTTGTTTGTCGTACTAGACAATGGTCTCTTACTTAGGCTTAGAGCAAAAAGAAGAGGACAAATAGATGAAAGCAGTCTCGGAAGACGACAATTTCTACTTCCTATTTTACGCACTATTGATGTTGTTTTTTGGTTGCGCGGTGATGCAGCAGTTTTATCCTCAAGGCCAAAAGACGATTCTATTCTTGATCATTATTACCTTGGCGGTTTCGATTGTCGGTATTCATAAAGATCGGTCGTTGCATCGCTCATGGTATGGTTTGTTGCTGATTACTAAATCGGTGTCTGGTGTTTTCTCCTTCCTAGAAGGCTACAATTTGTCGATAGTGACGCTAACGGCACTAACCATGTTTCTGTTTTCGCATATCTACTCCGCTTTAAGGCAAGTGATGCAAGCGAAAACGGTCACGCCCAATCACATCATTGGCTCTATCTGTATTTATTTATTGTTGGGCTTTGCGTGGTCGACTATCTACTTGTTGATTATCGAGATCTTTCCTAACGCGTTTAATGGTTTAGAAGAGCAAATTTGGCTAACTAACTTGTTTAATGCGATGTATTTCAGCTTTATTACTCTGACAACGGTAGGCTACGGCGATATTTCTCCAGCCTTGCCTGTTGCTCAGTTCTTTGTATTTATGGAATCTATCATCGGCAGCTTCTATTTAGCGATTATGGTGGCGAGTTTAGTCAGTATTCGGTTAGCACAGTCTCATTCAGATTAGAAGCTTATACAAAAAAGCCCAGTAATTGCTTAGTAACGCTGGGCTTTTTAATGCTGCTCGTTGATCAAGTTTTATGAAGCAGTCGCTTGTATTTTTCTAGTTCCGCAATCTTTATTTGTGATACCAACTGACCATCTAGGTAGTAAATCACGCTTTCGCTTTTTTGATGCCATTTGGTTTGAAAAGTAGTCGAATGAGAAAGGATTGGTAAAAATAAGTTATTAACGTTCGAACTAGCCGAAAAATAGCGACTAATAATGTTATGATCTTGAGCCTGCACCGAAGTTATACAGAAAAGGAAAGAGAATGACCCACCTTACAGAGCAACAAGAAGTTGCAATGGCGACGTTTAAGGAAAACTTACACCTTCCAAATGGTGGTTTTCATAAACTAATCATCGAGCTAAGTAAGGAGTTTCAGCTACCTTTTCAAAAAGTACGCACTGTTTTAAAAAACGCTCAGAAAGACATTGAACGCCAAATCCGTGAAGACTTTTCCAATGTTAATGAGGCCGTGATTAGCCAAAAGAATTGGTTGAATATCATTCGCTTAAAGTTGGTTGAGTTAGCTGAAGACAATCAAAACGTGATGGACAAGCTGAAGTTAAATCCAAAGTATCAAAAGGTATTGGAAGCGACTAATGCCTCGATCTCAAGTGAAGACGAGCGTGAAGAGTTGATTGAAGAGTTAATTCAGGCCTATGAAAAAGAAGTATTCAAACCTTTATTGGCTATGCTGCACACCACAAAGCTGTACTGGAAGTTAATGCTAGTTGACGAAACATGTAAGATGACTGAGGAAAATCGCGATAAGTTCAGCGATTACCCTCAACACATGCAAGCTGCAGAACATCTATTTACGCTTGATCAAAAGTTAAGGTCTATGCCGTTAACGCAATGATAATGTGTCATTGGTGATTCAAGGTTAAATCTTAATTGATTTCAAGAGGAGCTAGTTTAAATAGAAACTGGCTTTCAGCAGAAGCGTTCATTCAAGATAACGCTTTCAAATTTTTACGCTTTTTCATACAAGCGTCAATTCAATGAAAACACGATAACCTAACTAGCGTAAGCCGCGAGTGAAATGCAAAAAGGGCTAGGTTTCTATTCTGTTTCAGTTCTACTCTATTTTATTCTGCTAGAGCGAATTGAGGGTGACATCTGTGATCTGTGGGACAAACGGTGTTTCTTTCAGTTGCGTTGGGGAAAAGCTATAGGAGTGTGAAATGTCCTAGGGTGTTTCCGTTGCACGAAATGATAGTTCCGGTGCTGTCTCTTTCGTTAAATTCAAAGTCTATGAGATAACTGTTGTGTTGTAGCTGTGGCAATATGTGGCGGTGAAGTATATCGCTATTGAGCTGTCTAATCTCGGCGACCCATGAAAGTTGTTCTTTGTGTAAGTCTATTTTGATCTTGAGCATTTACTACCTTTTAGTTTGTTGAATGATTTCTCGCGTGAGAGTTGGTACCAATGGATTTGTCGTGTTGTTCTTCGTGACATAACTTTGCCTTGTGTTTATTACATTTGTATTTAAGAGAACGATCTAATCTGAGTTCGCACATAAGAAAGCGAATGACGATAGATCGGTAGTTAGGATCGAATTTAAAAGCTATTGAATGACTATCTAGGTGAAAGCTGACGCAGAGATGGTGTAACGAGGTATCGAGAACTGTCTTTGTGGAACTTGGACTTACTTTAGCATTAACAGCTCTATAGATTAGAGCCAGATGGCAAACTATACGCCTAGTTTTTTAAATTACAACCCCATTTTTATGAAATTTAAAAATAATTTTGATTGAAATATCATCGTTATTTAGCCGCAAAGGGAAGAGTTATCGGTAAGTTACTCTTTTTAGTGCGGTGGCACTGGTCATGTTTTCTGAACAAAAGTTCTCTTCTTATGCTTTTTGGTGTTTTTATACAAGAGGGGGTGGCTAAGTGGCTGTTCTGTAAGTGTTTTACATTGTAAATTCCAAGGTGCTCATGTTGCGAGGCCTTTGATATATAGCTTATTTAGATCTGCGTTCCTGCAAATCCGACTCGATTTTTCTTAAATGAGATCTATCCAGCTTTCGAAACGCTGCGTCGCTTAGCACATGAGTTCAATAAAGCGATCGTTATTGTGATTCACAAAATCAACTTTGCCTCTTGCTATTCAGACAACATCGTAGCGATGAAAAAAGGTCAAGTAGTGGAATCCGGTAAGGTTTCTGAGGTGGTCTAAAGGTCAGTGATGGAGTCAATCTACGAGATCCCATTTGAAATCCGTGAGTTCGATGGTGTCCGTGTTTGTATGTACAACTCAGGTCGTTAGTAAGCCTATAGCAAGCGAAAAGAGCTCCCATATGAGGAGCTCTTTTTTAGATAATTAACCAAGTTGCAATTCTGTATTTATGGTTTGTCTTTGATTTATAACCGCTTAATCGACGTGATATTGACGTGTTGTTTTACCAAGAGTGTTAGTTTGATGTCACCCGAAGAGCAGCTCTTCACTTTTTAAAATCATTTGCTATTTTTTGTGTCTTGCATTCCAAAAACGTTCTACACTTGGGGTATAACTGTTTGATTTTTATACGAGGTATCAATGAGTCGTAAACCAATAGTGCTAGTTGTGGATGACACTCCAAGTAATTTGGATGTGTTGACGGCGATACTCAAAGATACCTATCAAGTTAAGGTCGCGATCAACGGCACCATAGGTATCAAAATAGCTAAGATGGTTCCTCAGCCAGACCTCATTCTCCTCGATATAATGATGCCTGATATTGATGGGTATGAAGTGTGTCGGCAACTAAAAGCACAGCCGAATACCGCGCATATTCCCATTATCTTTGTGACCGCCAAAATAGACCCTGAGGCCGAGGTGAAAGGGCTATCTCTAGGGGCCGTTGATTACCTCACTAAGCCGATCACGCCTGAAATTACGCTGCAACGTGCGAAGACTCACATTGCTTTGTATGACCAGCAGCGAGCGTTGTTTAGTCAGGTGAAAGAGAAAACCCAAGAGATCAATCTTGGTAAGCTAGAGACTCTGAATATTTTGGGTAGGGCAGCTGAATTCAAAGACAATGAAACGGGCATGCATGTTATGCGTATGAGCCACTATTGTGAAATATTGGCGAAGGCACTGGGTATGACAGACGAAGACGCCGAAACGCTACGAGACGCAGCACCCATGCATGATATTGGCAAGATAGGTATCCCTGACAGTGTGTTACTTAAACCGGGGAAGTTGGACGCTGACGAATGGGCAACCATGCAAAAGCACGTCGAATACGGTGTAGAGATACTCGGTAGACAAAGTGATTCCAAATTGATGAGAATGGCTATTCAAGTCGCGCAGTATCACCATGAAAAATGGGATGGCAGTGGCTACCCAAATCAAATCGCAGGTGAGGAGATCCCTCTGGTAGGGCGCATTGCAGCGGTTGCGGATGTATTTGATGCGTTGACAGCAGAAAGGCCTTATAAAAAGGCTTGGAGCGTTGATGAAGCACTGGCCTTGTTTGAAGAACAAAAAGGCAAACACTTTGATCCTAGAATCGTTGAGTTGCTGTTTGAAAATCTACCTAAGATCTTAGCAATTAAAGAAAAGTTCAAAGATGAGTAACCTCTCCAATAGATGTAGTGCTTTCATGTCGATGCTAAAATGTTCAGCAATTTCATTCTCTATGTTGTTGCTATCCGGGCTGTTGTTTGTTGGCAGTGCTTACGCCGCTGAAGTGACCGATGCGGAGCTAGACTTATGGTTAGACAACAAGCCAGCGGTGACTTTCATTGCCCTTACTAACCATTACCCATACTCCTTCCTTGACGACAATGGGAAGGTGTCAGGCATTATTAAAGATTGGACACAGGATCTTGCAGAACGGTTTGGCGTTGATGTGCGGTTCATTAGCGTGATCTCGCGCATTGAGGCCCAAGCTGCGCTACTTGAGGGACGAGGCGATGTTTTCCCATTCCAACAGTTTGATCCAAGTGATGGGGAGCGCTTTCTCGCGAGTGACCCGTATATCCCTTATCAAGTTGCAATGATAGCGCCTTTTGATAATAAAATAGCGAGGAGCTTGAGACCTAACCACAAGCGAAGCATTGCTATAGTTAATGAAAACATAGATTTAGGAAAGGCTGGTATTCAGTTGAATTCTATTGAGCGAATTAATTTTGATAGCGTTATCGATGCTGTGAAAGCATTGGAAGAAGGTTATGTTCAAGGTCTTATTGCTGAACCGATCACTACCATGGAGATTGCTAATCAAATAAATTTTTATGATCTAACAGTTGATTATGTATTAGAACATTGGAAGACAGTACAGGCCACAATGTTAGTACGTAGAGACGAAGTCCAGTTACAGACTTTGCTCAACAAACAGATCAAAACCTTTGATGTACATAAAAAAAATCAGGTTTTATCAAAGTGGTTAGATAGCTCTCCTTATCGAGTGCCCCTTAAGGGGGTTTTGGGATTTGGTATTCCACCTTATATGTACCCGGATAGCACTTCTGTTGGCTTGCAACACGACATCATACAACGTGCTCTGAATGATATGGGCTACAAGCTGGGTGACATTGTCACTTTACCGCCCAGTGCTGCTCAAAAAGCGATCGATAATAGCAATTCAATCTCTTTTGTTTCCGGTATTCAGGCTAACGATCCGGATGCTCACTTTTTAAGTGATAGTGTCATTAATATTGAATTTGTCCCTGTGTCATTAGAGAGACGTCAACTCAACCTCAAATCTCAGAAAGGCTTGTCATTGGGCGCACTCCTGTTTGATGGCACTTCACCGATCAAAAATTCGATAGCGATGCTTTCTAGTGAGGTCGATATTGAGCGAGTTGATGATATCAGCACAATGGAGTCTGCTTTCGCACGGCTAAGAGCGCAAACCATCGATATATTGATGATTGAGAGGCGAGTATTGGAGTGGTTTATTACCAATACTCGCTTTATTGAAATGTCAGAGCTTCGTCTGCATGAGGAATATCAAACTGAGTATCCAATTTATGTTGACTTTAAAAGCGAGGAGCTTAGAAACCAATTTAATGTGGCAGTCGGAAAGCTAAAGCAAGTTGATAATGGTCTGAATGAAATTATAGAGACCCATATTCATAGCGATCTCAGTTTAGTGCTTAAGAAAGCGAGTATTATTGCTAAAGCATCGGCTTATTTCATCGTTAATGATCGCTTTGACGCTCTACCGGAGTTATTTAAAATTTTCGCTGCAGAAAATTCATTCCAAGTTATCACAGCCCAAGCGGATAACACTAATCACCCAATAGAGACTTGGTTTATCGGCAATCTTGTCGATGATTTTGGAGAGAAGCGAAATACCTCTCATTTTGCATCGGTGACCAAAGTTGCTAGTTACCAAACTAATGGTGGTATTACTAACTCGGGTTCCATGACCTTTTATTTCGACACTCAATCTCAAGCTCGAAACTATATCTATTTCCCTGATATAGAACAGTTTAATTCATTTGGTGAACCGGCTAAGCGCTATATCGCGGAGATATACCAAGCCAATAATTTAACGGGAGAGATCTTAAACTTAAGCGAAAGTGAGAGAGAGTGGCTTAAAAACAATTCAACGGTGCGAATCGGTATCGATCCTAATTCACTTCCGTATGAGGCACTCTCTAGTACTGGCGAGTACATAGGTATGATTGATGATTACCTGAAACTCATCGAGCAGAAAACAGGTTTGAATATTGAGCATGTTGATGTGGGGAATTGGTCTGAAACTCGAAGCTTGGTTGATCATCAAGAGGTAGAACTTGTCTCTGCGGCGCAAGAAAATCGGTCCTTGGGGGAAAATGTCAAAGCGGCAAATAGCCTATTCTCGTGTCGCTTGGCACTTGCATCAAGACGCGAGGTGAGCAGCTTAGTACTTGAAGAAGCGACTGGGTGGAAAATCGGTATCCTAAAAAATGCGGCGAATACTGAGGCAATAGTAGAGAAGTATCCAAACGTCGAGTGGGTATTTGTTGACTCAACCGCTGAGGGCTTGAATCTACTTGATGATCAGAGCCTAGATGGAATGATCGACACGGTTGATGTCTTAAACTATCTCATTGATTCATATGGTCACCGAGACATTGGGATTATCGGGCGGCTGGACTTTTACCTATCACCAACATTTCATGTGACTAAATCTGAGCCACTGCTTTATTCTATTTTGAATAAAGCGATTGATAAACTCTCCGCTGAAGAACATCAAAAGATCTCAGCGAAGTGGGCTGCACCAAAAGCGATAGAAAGGGTCGATTACGAATTGGTTTACACCATCTCCGCTTTTTCATTAGTGATTGTTTTACTGATTGTTTTCTGGAATCGAAAACTCGCTAAGCAGATTAGCATAGCTAATGAAGCGACAGAGGCACTCAAAAAGGCGCAAGACCAGCTCTATAGCATGTTAAATAGTTCTCCAATCGCAGCAGTAGTAGTTTTTGAGGAGCAGGTTCGTTATGCCAATGACACAGCGAAACGCTTGTTTGATGTTGAAAAAAAAGAACTCTCTTCTATCGATGTGATTGCTATTCACGACTCTCTTGAGGTTCGTGATGACATTCATAAAGAGCTTAAGCTGAACGGAAAAGTAGTGAACAAAGAGTTAGTGCTTAAAAAGTCAGATGGCACTCGTTTTGTCGCACTTGTCAGCTATTACTTGTTTGAGCTTGATGGTGAAATCGCAACGCTATTTTGGGCATTCGATATTTCTGAAATGAAACTTCTAAATGAGCAATTGGCAGAGGAGAAAGAGAGAGCAAACCTCGCAAGTCAGGCTAAATCAGAGTTTTTGGCGAACATGAGTCACGAAATTAGAACGCCAATGAACGCTATCATTGGTTTATCTTATCTCGCTATTGGAGAAATCTCTAACCCTACAGCTCGCAACTATATCGAAAAAGTGCACCGTTCTGGGCACTCTCTGTTAAGCATCATCAACGATATTTTAGACTTGTCTAAGATAGAAGCGGGTCAGTTGTTTATCGATAATATTCCATTTAATGCCTCGGCGACTTTCAAAGATGTGATCGAGCTAATGGAGTCAAAAGCGGATGAAAAACAGCTTAACTTATCGATGTCGATTGACCCAGAACTCGATACTCCTTTACTCGGTGATCCACTGAGATTGTTCCAAGTGATACTTAACCTTATTGGCAACGCGATTAAGTTTACGGAAAAAGGCAGTGTTTCTTTGACGGTCGATATTGTGGACTCAAACAAGCGTGATTTGACGATGAGGGTTTGTGTCGCGGATACCGGAATCGGAATTTCTGACGACAACCTTCATAAGTTATTCCAAGCATTTAGCCAAGAAGATACCACAACGACACGTCGATTTGGTGGGACAGGCTTAGGGCTCAATATCAGCCAGAAGCTCGTGAATGCAATGGGCAGCGAAATTACGGTTGAGAGTGAGTTTGGGCAAGGCAGTGAGTTTTCTTTTGTCGTAAGCTTTGCTCGAACTACTAATGAAGAGTTAGCTCAATTCAAGGCTCAAGAGTTACAACTGGATTACCAGATAGAGTTCAAAGACCAGAAGATACTCCTAGTGGAGGATAATGAACTTAACCAAGATCTTGCGTTAGCTTTCTTTAGTCGTTCTAAGTTAGACGCCGACCTTGCTGAAAACGGCAAAGAGGCACTGGCATTAGCCAAGGACAACGACTACGAAATGATCTTTATGGATCTACAGATGCCAATCATGGATGGATTTGAGGCCACAAGACTGATCCGAGAATTTAATACTACAGTGCCTATTATCGCGATGTCGGCCAACGTGTTTACCGATGCGAAACAAAGAGCAAGAGACGCAGGCGTAACGGATTTTTTGGACAAGCCGATCATCATTGATAAAGCGACCTCTTTGATCTCTAAATACATCTTGCCTGAGGTGTTGATTGAAGGTAAAGCACCTGAACCTGCTCTGGTTGATGAATCGATTTCTGATAACTCTGACTTACCTATTTTCTCAAAAGCTCGATTTGAGCAACTCACCAATAACAACATAGCCTTGCAAAGTAAGGTGTTCGATAGGTTCTGCCAAGGGGCGCCATCGATGCTATCTGAAGCCTTCGAAAACCTAGCGCAAGAAGAGTGGGTAATGTTAGAGCGGAATCTACACACCCTAAAAAGTATGGCGGCTTCAATTGGCGGGCAGAGGCTCGCTGAATTGCTCAGTGACTTAGAAAGTAGAGCTCACAATAGGGCATGCGTGGAGCAAGATCTTGAGCAAAGCGAAGTTGGCTTAAGGGAGTTGATAGTCGCGGTCGAGCGTGATTTTGGTAAACCATGCGCAGCCACGGCTGATAGAGGTGCAGATGATACTTCGGACTCTTCTGAGGTTGCTACTGAGCAAATCACTAAGCTGTTGTCTCTTCTCGAGGCTTACGATAACGATGCGACGCAATACGTTTCGGAGTTAATCATTGAACATCCTGATTCGAGTGTTCTAAAAGAGGTGTTGAGATTGCTAGAGAGCTACGATTTTGAAGGTGCGACCGAGGTACTCAGCGCTTCACAGCCATAGAATTAAAACCATTTCTTGTCGTCAAAGCCTTTAACTATCGTGGTTAAAGGCTTTTTTATCTGTGTACTAACTTAATTGCTGACATTCTGTTTAATTAAATCAATCACGGTATTGTATCGATAAGGGAGCTTGCGGTTTCTTTTCTGGACTAAGTACAGCGTTTCTTCAACTTCTACTTTTGGCGGTACGACGTGCAATTTATCTCTTTCAGCAAAATGCTCCACAGCACCTGCCGGTAATACGGTAAAACCTAACTCTTTTGATACAGGCAGCAGTATCTGATGAAGTTGGTTGATGTAGCCTGATTTCGGTATCTCATTAATGTTGATGTTCGCGAGTTCTTTATCACCACACAGGTCAAAGTATAAAGAGAGGTAATGCGCAGAATCTGGGTGAGCTATCAGACCAATCTCGTGCAGGGTTTGTGGCGTTATCTCAAGGTCGGCATGGCTGTGGTGCACGACAAGGCACAAGGCTTCTTTGCCGATAACTTGGCTTTGGTAGTAGCTGTCGTTTGGTGAGTGTCTCACGATGCCGACATCGGTCGTGCCTTGTAGCAAATCATTCAATATTCTCCTATTCGGGGCTGCCTCTAGATTAATGCTTAGGTCTGGGTACTTCTGCTGCAGTTCAAGAAGCTTGGGATATAAGCGCAAAGAGAGTGAGCCTGAACAAGACAGGTGACACTGCCCAGAGTAAGGGTTATCAAAACTGAGCGACTCGAAAAGGTCTTCTTGGTCTTTCTCTAGTTTAAGCGCATAGCGATACATAATCCGACCCTGCTCGGTCAGCTCGAAGCTCTTGTTTTCTCGAGATAGCAGTTCACAGTCACATGCTTGCTCAAGTTTTTTAATGTGTTGGCTTACACCTGGTTGAGTCATGTACAACTTTTCAGCCGTTTGGGTGAAATGGCCGACTTCTACCAGAGTCTTAAATGTGTTGAGCCAAAGCGGATTAATCATACTCGCCTCTTAATACCGAAGTGTTTTTGAAACAGTGCTAATGAATAACGGAAAATTATTATTATCTCCATTAATGATAATTGCAAATCCAGAAGGAATTGAAAATATAGGCAGAGACGCGTTCACTACCGTTGAAGATCCAAAAGGAGATGGCTTTAAAGCAATATATTGGTAGCAGGTGAGCTTCATTTTTTGTAACAAACTGTTGAGGCTTTGTTGGTTATTTGGTCTAGTGATCAGCCGCGCTCATATTTAGGAACAAAGATGAATAGAAATGTTTGGCTACTGTCACTGTGTCAAGCCTTATTAATGACAGGGAATATCTTACTGATTTCCGTGATTGGCTTGATAGGAAAACAGATTGCGCCCAGTGCCAGTATGATTACCTTACCTGTCGCATTACAGTTTTTGGGGTTGATGGCTGCCACCATTCCCGCTTCTTTGATTTCAGGTAAGTTAGGCCGAAAGCGAGGCTTTAGTATCGGTAATCTCGTCGGTATAACGGGGGCGAGCCTAGCAACTTACGCGTTATTGCAACAAAACTTCTATCTGTTTTGCTTTGCGACCTTCTTGTTGGGTATCGGTATTGGCTTCGGAACGCTTTATCGTTTCGCAGCTATTGAAGTGTGTGATGAAAATGCGCGACACCGTGCAATCTCGATTTCAATGGCTGGTGGTGTTCTGGCGGCGGTACTCGGGCCAAACTTAGCGATTATGTCTCAGCAATGGTCGCAAGATGGTCTGTACATTGGGGCTTTCGCTTCATTAATTGGCTTAAACATTTTGGCCCTTGTTATCTTACAAACCATTCAATTCCCTAAAGCGTCGTTTAACAACCAGACACCAAAATCTGATCCTTTGAGTGCAATCGTCAAGGCTCCGAATTTTGTCGGAGCCGTCTTTGCAGCAATGGTCGCCTATGCGGTGATGAACATTCTGATGACGGCTACACCATTGGCAATGATTGGCTGTGGTTTCGACTTTACCAAAGCGGCGGGTGTGATTGAGTGGCACGTATTGGGTATGTTTGTCCCTGCATTCTTTACTGGATCGCTCATCGAGAAATTTGGTTCGAGAATGATGATTTTGGCTGGCGGGATACTGTTTGTTTTTTGTATCGCTATCAACATCCATGGTGAGTCGATTTGGCACTTTAGAGGAGCTCTGTTTTTATTAGGGGTAGGCTGGAACTTCATGTTTATCGCGGCAACTGGTTTGTTCAGTCAATCTTATCAGCCCCAGAACAAAGCGAAGGCGCAAGCTTTCAATGAGTTTGTTGTATTTAGCTGTGTGACAGTGACTGCGTTGCTTTCTGGTTGGTTAGAATCGACAGCGGGTTGGCAAAACCTCAATATTTACGTACTACCTTTTGTGCTAGCCGTTATCTTATTATTTGCATTTAGCGCACGTAAATCACGCATTCAAAATCAGCTAGTGTGACGAGTTGTCACCTGTTTGGTTGAGATTGTGCCCTTGAGCAGAATAGGCTCTCTGTATAGCTTGCTCAAAGCCGAGATAAATAAAAAGCCCTACCAATGACGGTAGGGCTTTTGCTTACGGCTTAAATAATAACGTTTTCTTAAAACTGCAGTCCTGACTCATGCCACAGACCACAGTACTTAAGTTGGTTTATCAGTACGCACGTTATTGTCTACGTACTTATTTCAATGATTTGAGCTAGAAGCGACTTATAGGTCGACCATAATGGTCTTAGTCGTGATCCCGCCTTGGTCATCGATGATTCTTAGCTTCACTTCATGCTTTCCGTATGAAGGGAAGATAGAAGTGAATGTACGACCTCGTTTCACTTTTCCATTTGGTAATGTCCACTCTGTATCGACAATTCGACCATCACTGTCTGAGCTTGTTGACCACATGGTGACCCAACGACCTAAGTGAATGTACTTCGCACTTGCTTCAGGAAGCGCGTTTGGAACATCAACATTAACGATTGAGATAAACGATGCATTAGCACCTTTGTCGTCGACTACTGTTAAGCTGACGGTGTATTCGCTGGCTTCTTGGTATGTCCACGTTGGCGCGACTTCACTGCTTGTAACGCCGTTGCCGAAGTTCCATAGGTAGCTGATGATTTCGCCATCTTGATCCGAACTTAAGTTACGAGCTGAGACGCTCAACCCATCTGTATTGAGTTCGAAGTTCGCTGTTGGTGCGATGTTGTGTTGGCTTACTTTCGATAGACGTACCACACCATATTCGTTGTCAGCGCTCTGGTTAACAATGTCTACTACCAAACCAAATTTAGTCAAAATACGGCCTGAATCAGGAGCTTGTGGTGATGTGTAGTCTTGGTCATCAGAGAAGCTTGCTGTACCCAGTAGGCTTGTGTCCTGAAGCACATCATTGTCACTGTTCACAAGGCGCATTGGAGTATGGTCTTTCAGTGAGAAGGCAGCATCACGAACTTGATAGCGTGTTTGAGCGACTTTTCCGGAGTTTTGCCAAATCATGGCATTTTGGTCTGCATCGACTACACCCAACCAGCCTTCACCCGGGTGTTTGCCTACCCAGTTATCAGTGAGTGACTCATCGACATACCAAATGATAAGGCCTGGATCGAACGACATAAGTTGACCCATGCGCTTGATATTCGCCAGTCCTTCATCCACGTCCATATGACTACGCCATTGCAGTAGGTAGTAGTGTTGAGCCTGATGGAAGCCATTGCTCAATTTGAAGCCATTAAGTGCAAAGCTAGTGTTATCTTCGCCGTCATCTATCGCAACCATGTCACCGTCAACAACAAGGCTAAGGTTGTCTAGGTAGAAACCTTCCATGGCTAAGCCGCCATCGGTGATGTACTCGAACGACAGCTCGATTTCTTGGCCTGCCCATTGAGAAACATCAAACTCAGCATCAATCCAACCATCAGACTCGCCACCAACTGCTGGAACTAGGCCTGTATTGTAGGGGTCATCCATAGATGTGATGTTGCCTGCGATGGCCTGTCCGTTCACAAGGACACGAGCAAAGTCATAGTCTTTCTCGATTTGGTACCAAGCTTTGAAGGAAAGTATTGCAGAGTCGCCAGCCGGGATTTCCAACTTACGACTCATGCTATTTTTCAGGTCGTCGCCTTTTTGAGAGTGGAACGAGTACTCACCCTCGAACGGTTTCAAACCTTCGATTTGTTTCTCTGGAAGGTCGACCTTAATCATGTTCGGACGGTCGTTATCTGTCGTCTGAAACAAGGTGTAAATTTGTGGATTGTCTTCCAGGTCATCAATTGAGATTTGATCATCGTTAATCCAGCGACCACCAATCGACTTTTGTAAGAAGTGTTTTGCCCACGAGCTGAATGCAGTCGGTTGTGTCCCCCCGATTTGACCAGCCCAACTGCCTGAAGACATAATTGACCAATAAGAAACTGGCTCACCTTTGCCTGTGTATTGCGTGTCGTACTCGTCTGGCAGACCTAAGTCATGTCCATATTCGTGCGCACAAACACCGGCTGCGGCATCTATCGGTTGAATCGTGTAATCAAATGCTGCGTACTGGCCATTAAAACGGTCTGGAAGCGAGCTCGAGGTGCCTTCTAGAACATGTGTGCGTCCAAGGTTGAATCGGTGAGACCAAATTGCATTAGGACCTAACACACCGCCACCGGCTTCTTCACCTACAGAGGCATGGAACACCATTAGGTGATCAATTACGCCATCTGGCTCACGGAAATTTCCGTCGCCATCGTAATCGTAACGATCTTCAATGTCGTAATCAGCAAGGTTGATACTAGGATCTTGAGCTAACTGGTCAAGGGCTTCACGAACCAGCTCTTGGGCGTTCAGATCATTGTCTGTAGTCGGGGAGTTACCACCATAGAAAGCGGCAGGTTTAGAAGCACGATACCAACCTGCTGCCTGACCAGCCACACTGTAACTGTCGCCCGATTCACTTTGATAATACTGGCGCATTGAGATCAAGTTTTCGCCATTTGGTCCAGTATAGCCTGTGTCTGAAAACAACAGCTCTTGGTAGTGTTCAGGGTTGTAGCTCTCGTAGAGCATTTGGGTGTGCTCTTTGGTTAACCTGTTGTCATCCCAGTTTAAGTCGGGAAAGTCGACAAGCAGCGCGAGCACTTTGTCGGTACGCTTAGTACCGACTTCAAGTGCAAAAACACTCGCTTTTTTAACGCCGGATTCTTTTTCGATGGCCTTGAGAATCTTGGCTCTCAGCTCCATGGCTTTTTTGCCGAATTGAGCATCACCTTTAAAACCAGAGTTAAGCTTATTTTTTAGGTAACGGTCTAGTGCATCCTGCTTTACCGCGTCGGTTGCATCTTGGTCAACTAAGCCTTGTCTTACTAACATTTCTATTAGCTTATCTTCATTAACAACACCAAGATCTATCGGTGTTTTGGCATAGCTACTGACGCTGAATAGAGTAAGCATTGCTGAAGCGAGCAATGTTTGTCTCATTTTTTTCATTGTATTTCCTTTTTATGTTTCCATGTCGATGTTTGTATCAACTAGCCTTATTTGGATCGATTGTCCGATTTGGTTTTATACACTCTGTTGGTGTTTTATTTTCCTGACGTTTGTTTTCTATCTCGCTATATTTTTTTGAATTAAACTGGTGGCTCTTTTGGGCTTTTGCATTGAAATAGATACGCAAAGCCTCTTGGTTGTCCTCATAACTTAAGCCAGGACAAATAACGCCTCTTTCTATCAATGAATTAAGTAATGATTCATCATTCTCAATAGTGGAAGCCTGTGACAGTGAGGTAAATAAAAGAACCATTAAGGTCATTGTTTTCAGAGGCATAAATAGTAGAGCCATTAGCTTTTATTATGTAACAAAATATATTTATAAAATTAACCAATCAAATAAATATTCTTTACAAGTCATTGTCCGTTCCGTTTTCAACATTAAGAGTTAATATTGAAAAGGTCTTACTATTTATTTAATTGTCAGTTGTTTAATCATTTTTTTTGCATTTATAACTGATTAATTTAATATCAAATAACAACAATGGAATAAGGGGTAATCAATGTATGGTAAGTGATATAAGGGGTGAGAGATAATGATATAGTAACGGACGTTATTGCAGTTTAATTAAGAATGAATTTAATAATTGACCATTTAGTTAACTTTTCGATGTGAAATGTTTTTACCAAAAATATTAGTGGCTTTATTGCGTAATTCGGACAGAAAATCAAACACCCCGGATTGAGTGATTATTAAACAATACACTGCGTTTCAGGCATACCAAGCCCTGTGAGCTTTTTCAGCGCTTTAATCATGGCGTAGGTTTCGCTAACTGAGCATTGTAGTTTCTCAGGTTTAACCTCCAACATAGCCACTGCTTTAGGCAATACATGGCCGTTTCAGAGAGCGAACGATTGTGATACCGATTACACTTTTTCCATTTTTTGTTGGAGCCGTAGAGCTTCTGACAACCTACTGCTAAATTGCGAGGGTGCCCTTGCACCCATAATGCAGCTCCCTCTCGTGGCTGGATAAGCGGAACCGCTCACTTTATTGGTATGGCATCATGGCAATGTCTTGTGTCAAAAGTACCATCGCCAGATATCTCAATAATTTTGCGACGTGTTTGTTTGAATAAGTTGTGGAGCACTTCGGCATCAGTTATGTTAGAAAGATTCCCCTAGGCATGCCCGGCGGAATCTTCTGTACTGCTTCCAATGAGTTGTTTTGTAACGAGGTTTAGGCATAAGGCTACGATGATTAACTGATATAGCAGATCAGATCGTAACTTCCAGATTTAGTTCCATCGAATTACGCATCAAAGCCTCCCACAGCCATAGAATTAAAACTATATTCTTGTGATTAAAGCCCTATTATCGTGGTTAAAGGCTCTTTCTAGAGAGTGTACTTAATCCTATGTGACTGTCTAGATTTAACACTGGTATCGAATCTGAACATGCCCTTATTAAAAAGCTTATTGGGTCACTGGCGTCTTGAAAAAACGAGAGTGGGCTTTTGTCAACAATTCAAAATTTTGAAGGAATAGGTATGTTGAACAAGTTTCAATATGATTTTTGTTTACGTAGTAATAAGCCAAGCCGGATGTTGTAACCTTACCCAAAGAACTCGTAAATGTATTTGGAATTTATGTTGGAACGAGGTCGCTTAAGTAGGTTTCTTAGAGTCTTTTTAGTTTTTGAAACATGTCCTAAGAGAAAAAGTTGGGTGATTTCTGCCATTCTGTAGCTATTAGAGAATGGAGCTTGCAAAAATCACCCTAAATTGGCCTATTTAACATACTCCATACAATATATAGGCGATTATTGTATGGTAGAAATCCTGCTATTCCGAGTTAAGGAGGGGCAGGTAGGGGGTAAAACATGTAAGCAAAAGTTGTGCACAATTTTTATATAACAATCCGCTACTTCGTAACTGATAGTTATCAAAAACGTCAACATCAACATTTATAATGTTAACATTAATGGAAAAATCTTCAGAGTAAGCAAAAGTAAGTCACATTAAGTTCTCAGTGGTTTTTACTACAAATTAATGCATTGGTTCAGTAGATGCCTCGTGTTCCTTGTTCACTCAAAATCCGAATGACGGAACTACGTGGTTTTTTATGTTTCAAAGCAGCTCTTTTCTTAGGAGGATATTCAGATTTACTGGTGCAGATGAAATCACCGAAATCCAGCTAATAGGTTCGTATTTCATTTGAATAGGTTAATGGGAATCTTGAAGTAAGTGACACCATTATCTTCGAGCGGAGGAAGGTTTCCCGCGCGTATATTCACTTGCACCGCAGGTAAAATAAGCACAGGCATAGTTAATGTTGCGTCACGTTTGGTTCGCATGGTGACAAAATCTTGCGGCATAATGTTCTGATTAACATGAATGTTGTTAGTCTTTTCGTCTGAGACGGTGGTAAGATACTGATACTCGCGACCGTTCGGCGCATAGTCGTGGCACATGTATAGCTTGGTCGATTCCGATAGTGATAAAATCCTCTGGATTGATTGATACAAAACCTCAGCATCTCCGCCAGGAAAATCGCAACGTGCGGTGCCCATGTCGGGCATAAAGATCGTATCACCGACAAACACATGAAGATCTTCAACCACATAGGTAGAACATGCTGGAGTATGCCCGGGAGTGTGCATGACATAGCCATTTAGATTGCCAATATAAAAGGCTTCGTTGTCGTTAAACAGCTTATCGAACTGACGGCCGTCGGTGGCCAATTTTTTGTCATTGAATACCTTTTTAAACTCGCTCTGAACTTGTTTAATTTTGGCGCCAATTGCGATTTTTCCACCAAGCTTTGTCTTCAAGTAGGTCGCAGATGTAAGATGGTCGGCATGCACGTGGGTCTCGAAAATCCAATCTACCGTTAGCCCGAGCCTCCTTACATATTCGACGATTTTATCGGCTGAATCGGTTGAGGTTGTGCCTGAATTGGTGGCATAGTCGAGTACAGGATCGACAATCGCACAGTGCTTTGATTGTATATCGATAATTACATGAGTGTAGGTACTACTTAATCGATGAAAAAAAGTTTCTACGTGGATTGGTATCATAATGCGCTCTTTTTTTAATTTTATTAATGATTAGTACTATGCACTTCTATACAGCAGCCATAGTTTCAAGGTTATAAATAAGGTTTCCAGCAACAGGTATTTACAATATCAAGCGCCTTTGATTTTATGGAACTGAGTGTATGATTTTGTGGTGTGTGACTTGTTACCATTTTTAAAAAAAACATTGGCAAAGTACTGTCAAGAAGTAGTCTGGTGAGCGATAAGAGTAGCACTTAATTTGTTGTTTACTCCACAGTAGCTTGACAATCCTTAAATTTGCTTGGTATGAGAATCCTATCATAAACACTAAATTATCTAGGCAATCAGTTGCAATTCAAATAAGTTTATAAAAGGATAAAAATGAAAAAACTATTAGGTTTTACAGCAGTATTATTATTAGTTCCTCAAATCAGCTTTGCAAATACATGCAGTTTGCCAACAAGTTTAGACGGTTTAGAGTTCATCACTTTATCTAACCCTCTCTATAGTAAATCGCAAACAAACGCAGGTACTTTAGGTAAGATGTCATTTAAATCAGCAACTTATGACTTTGATGCGCTAAATAGTACAACTAGCTACACCGCTAACTATAATTACCAAGTAGTTGGCCAAAATAATGATGTGGCAATAATCGATGCATCGACTACACAAGGTAAAACATTGAATTACACATATACATTAAAGTGTAAGGATGATAAGACAGGCACTATTATTTTTACTTCTGATTCACTCGATAAACAGAATACACTTATCTACGCTATCGACTAACTATTATTCCGGTATTAGTCAAAATTAGATACGAGACCTAGAATAATGGTCTAAAGTGTAATTGGTAGTTAGCTTAAAGATCAGGTATCTCAGATTTGAAGGTTTGTAAGTTTTGCTTTAACAGCTTTAATTTTGCTTTTCAGCTATACTTATGTAGAGCTTGGGGCGTATTGCAAAAACTAAAATTTTTCAGAGGTACCGATCAGAGAAGCTTATTCCATGCATAGATATAGAAAAGAGCTTTAACGAAGATTTCCTCTATTGGAACCTCCGTTTTAGCTCATTTCGACATAACCCAAAATCAAGCACTCTCTTATTTAGCAACCTTATTCCTCTGAACTCTTAAGCCGTGACCAAGCCCACTTTCATATTTTGAAGCCGCTCGTGGCCTCAATCAACTTTCGAATGGGATTCAAGATATGATACTTGGCGGTCTTCTACATCGTTCCATAAACAGTCTTTACGTTTGAGGTGAAGAATGGCATTGCCATAGGACGAATGTTCATAAGTACTTAATGTATCTGAGGGAATGGAAGTTTTCTTCTGAGAAATCTCCTCATAATTTTTACAAAGCACAACCATGATTTAATTCATTTCGAGCGAGAATCATTGGAGTTGCGAGCAAATCTTATACTCGTTATTGTGTTGCTTGAATACCGCAAGACTTCCAAGCCTAAGAGAACAGTTGGCAGTACAATAAAGTGATTGAAATAGGAGGGAGTGATAGTGGGCGATGTCTCTATTATCAACCCTGAGCTTGCTGGTCATAAGATGACTTTATTCGTGTCTGTCGAAATGGAGCGAGATAGGGGCGATATGTATCAAATTTTTCGCCATTCTATTTCGAAGGCTGCAGAAGTTACACAGTGTTATCAGATCTCAGGTAGCTATGATTTTATGTTTATTGTAACTGTTAAAGACATCCATGCCTACTAGGATTTCGTTGAGCGAGTACTACACAAAGATCTTAACATTCGTAAGTTCCACACTTCAGTATCTATGAGAACGGTGAAATTCAGCACTGAAGTGAAGTTAGAAGAGTTATGATAAGAGAAGGAGAATCAACAGTAACTGACATATATGTGAGCCAACTAGCTTAAATTCGTATAAATAGCAGGCATTTACACAAAATGTGACGTTCACATTTTGTCATAAGTTTAATAATTGTATATATTC
>JAYYSE010000009.1:0-15624 GCA_036126475.1 Pseudomonadota bacterium
ACGCTATGATCAAAGCGCTGAATAAGCTTACAGGGTTAGGTATACCTGAAACTCAGTATATTGTTTAAGAGTCAAGCACATGGGACAGGCATGTCTTCGCTCTGAATTAAGCAACAAAGCCTATAAAAATGCATCGTCATGAAACTAAAAACCAAAATACATATATTCCAAACTGATAACTATTTTATAAAGAAGAGAATGGATTCCACTTAATCATTAAGAAACATTACAAATTAACTCATTAATTGACTTATAATGAGAGTAAATTTCTTTTGATTTTTGATCTTACTAGAAAAAATCTTTGACTACACGTTCCCTCAGAATCGCATACACAATAAACTAATCTGCGCAGATTAAGTTTTTGCTTATGCGAGACTCATTTTGGGCAAATGATTTGACTCTTCCCCCCAATCCTCAATGATGAAATGGTTTTCTAATACTGATACGTACATTTGCTCAACAAGAGGACGACTTTTAGGCTGCTACCAGGAAATTTGGACAGTAATCCCGTTAAAATTGTACATTTCCCAGCTCACCCAAATGACATATAGAAGCCCAACCCCATCCTTGGCATGCGTGTCACTTTTACGCTCCAGAACAACTAATTTGTTGTGATGAGATCTACTACCCTCCAACAAAGCGTATAAAATTTCATCAGACATACAAAACCACACCGTTCACTGGTTGTTATTAAGTGAGCAAAGCTGGATAATATCGGGCTCGGAATCTCAAGAATTAATCCATTATGACCGAATACCTTTTGTTGTTGGTTGGCACAGTGCTGGTCAATAACTTTGTGCTAGTGAAATTTTTAGGACTATGTCCATTTATGGGAGTCTCCAAGAAACTGGAGACTGCGATTGGCATGGGCCTCGCGACAACTTTCGTTCTGACGTTAGCGTCGGTCTCTGCATACCTAGTAGAAACCTACATCCTTACTCCTCTGGGTATTGAGTACCTGCGTACCATGAGTTTCATCTTGGTTATCGCGGTGGTTGTTCAATTTACGGAAATGGTCGTTCACAAAACCAGCCCAACGCTATATCGCCTATTGGGTATCTTTCTGCCTCTTATCACTACCAACTGTGCGGTATTAGGTGTGGCACTCTTAAACATCAATGAAAACCACAACTTCATCCAGTCGATCGTTTATGGTTTCGGCGCGGCGGTAGGTTTCTCTCTTGTTCTGATCCTATTTGCTGCAATGCGTGAACGTATTGCGGTTGCTGATGTTCCAATGCCATTTAAAGGCGCATCGATAGCGATGATCACAGCAGGCCTGATGTCTCTGGCATTCATGGGTTTTACTGGGTTGGTGAAATAAGCATGAATACTATTTTAATTGCGATCATTGCGTTAGCTGTTTTAGCCGCTGTTTTTGGCGCTATTTTGGGCTTCGCCTCTATTCGCTTCAAAGTAGAAGCCGATCCTATCGTCGATCAAATCGACACAATTTTACCGCAAACTCAATGTGGTCAGTGTGGCTACCCAGGTTGTCGCCCATACGCAGAAGCGATTGCTAACGGAGACAAAATCAATAAATGTCCTCCTGGCGGCCAAGCAACCATTGAGAAACTAGCAGACTTAATGGGCGTTGAAGTTGAAGACTCCGCTCACGACTTAGATAACAAAGTAAAAACTGTTGCCTTCATTCATGAAGATATGTGTATAGGCTGTACTAAATGTATTCAAGCCTGCCCTGTCGACGCCATAGTTGGTGGTACTAAGGCACTACACACAGTAATCAAAGACGAATGTACTGGTTGTGATCTTTGTGTCGCGCCGTGCCCTACTGACTGTATTGAAATGATTCCAGTGGCAACAACGACTGAAAATTGGAAATGGCAGATGAACATCATTCCTGTTACAGATATCACTAACCAGGCAACTGATGCGACCGCGTCAGAGCCTAAGGCATAGGGTTAGTATGATCTCTTTAATTGAACAAATTCGCACGGGCTCTATTTGGAGCTTCCCGGGCGGCGTGCACCCTGCTGAAAACAAGAAACAGTCCAATACTACTGATATCGTTCATGCAAGGCTGCCAGAAGAAATCGTCCTTCCGGTAAAACAGCACATTGGAAAACCTGGTAACATATTAATTGCCGCGGGTGACACCGTACTGAAAGGCCAGCAACTAACGGCTCTAGATACCGGTTTTACGTTGCCGGTACATGCACCTACATCAGGTGTGATTACTGCTATCGAACCAAGAACTACCGCGCATCCGTCAGGCTTAAGTGAACTCAGTGTGGTCATTAAACCTGATGGTTTAGACGCTTGGATCGAACGAAGTCCCGTTGAAGACTTTTCAACGAAAACCTCAGACGAGCTGCTTGATGTGATTCGCCAAGCCGGTATTTCAGGTATGGGTGGTGCGGGATTCCCTACTGCGAAAAAGCTCCAGTCAGGCCTAGGCCGTACTGATATTCTGATCGTCAATGCAGCTGAGTGTGAACCTTACATCACTTCAGATGACAAGTTGCTTCAAGAGCATGCCGAAGAAGTGTTAAAAGGCATTGAGATAGTTGAACACATCCTTCAACCAAAGCTGACCGTTATCGGTATTGAAGACAACAAACCAGCGGCAATAAAAGCACTTGAGGTTGCCGCGAAAGACAAAGATATCGTCATTCGCGTGATCCCAACTAAATACCCTTCAGGCGGTGAGAAACAGCTGATTAAGATCCTCACGAATAAAGAGGTTCCTGCTGGCGGCATCCCTGCTGACATTGGTGTATTAGTTCAGAACGTTGGCTCTCTCTACTCTGTTAAGAGAGCAGTAATCGACGGTGAACCCGTAGTTAACCGCGTCGTAACTTTAACCGGTAAGACTTTTAAGCAACCTCGTAACGTTTGGGCACTATTAGGTACACCTGTACACGAGTTGCTCGAAGAGTTTGGCTATAAAGCCGATAAAAAGCTACCGCGTTTGATTTTGGGTGGCCCGATGATGGGTTTTACCTTGCCACATGCCAATGTGCCGATCACTAAAACATCCAACTGTATTTTAGCACCAACACGTCGTGAGATTGCACCAAGCACTTACGAGATGGAATGTATTCGATGCAGTGCTTGTGCCGAAGCTTGTCCTGCCTCTCTACTGCCTCAACAACTGCAATGGCACGCGAAAGCCAATGAGCTGGACAAGTGTGAAGAGCTAAATATCAAAGACTGTATTGAATGCGGTGCTTGTGCATTTGTTTGCCCAAGCGAAATCCCTCTTGTTCAATACTATCGCCAAGCAAAAGCTGAAATCAAAACCCGAAAAGATGAAGCCGCAGCTGCAGAGCGCGCCAAGATTCGCTTTGAAGAGAAAAACGCTCGTATGGAGCGTGATAAAGCAGAGCGTGAAAACCGCTTTAAGAAAGCCGCAGATAACCGCCGTAAAGATATGAAAACATCTGGCGGTGATGATGCTATTGCTGCTGCTATTGCTCGTGTTAAAGCACAAAAAGCTGCTTCGGAGCATGCTCCGAATGAAGAGCCAACAGTGAAACCTGCGGTTGCTGCCGCTATCGCAAAGGCAAAAGCGAAACAAGCTGAAGCTCTGAGGGAAAACGGCGCTGAACCTGACAACTCTGAAATGTCGAAACTGCGCGAAGAGCGTAAACGACAAGCTAGAGAGCGCAAAGCTCAACAAGCTTCTGCAGAAACTCAAGCCGACAACTCTGGTGAGGGCAAGAAAGACGCTGTTGCTGCTGCAATTGCTCGCGCCAAAGCGAAGAAAGCACAACAAGCTGCATCAGCTTCTGATGCTCCTGCTGAAAGCTCTGGTGACGCTAAGAAAGACGCTGTTGCTGCCGCTATCGCTCGTGCTAAAGCGAAGAAAGCACAGCAAGCGGAATCAACTTCTGAAGCCCCTACTGAAAGCTCTGGTGACGCTAAGAAAGACGCTGTTGCTTCCGCTATTGCACGTGCTAAAGCGAAGAAAGCTCAACAAGCTGAATCTGTAACTGACGCTCCAGTTGAAAGCTCTGGTGACGCTAAGAAAGATGCCGTTGCTGCTGCTATTGCACGTGCTAAAGCGAAGAAAGCTCAACAAGCTGAATCTGCAACTGACGCACCAGTTGAAAGCTCTATTGACGCTAAGAAAGATGCCGTTGCTGCCGCAATTGCTCGCGCTAAAGCGAAAAAAGCTCTGCAAGCGGAATCCGCTGCTGAAGCTCCAGCTGAAAACTCTGGTGACGTTAAGAAAGATGCTGTTGCTGCCGCTATCGCTCGTGCTAAAGCGAAGAAAGCACAGCAAGCGCAACAGGCTAAGACAGAAGAAACGCCGGAACCCGCAATTGAAGTTGAAGTTGAAATTGAAACTCAACAAGAGTCAATCGATCCAAAAAAAGCGGCTGTAGCTGCCGCTATTGCTCGCGCTAAGGCTAAGAAAGCACAGCAAGCTAAACAGGTTGAAGCACAAAAAATCGCTCCTGAACCTGTAATCGAAAAAGAGACTGAAGTGGTAGCTGAGGCTCAACCACAGCCAGTCGATCCTAAAAAAGCAGCCGTTGCTGCCGCTATTGCTCGTGCTAAAGCAAAAAAAGCACAGCAAGAGCTTGATAAAAAGAACAATGAGGAGAAAGAGTAGTGGCCTTCTTTATCGCCAGCTCACCGCACGCGCACAGTCGTAGAAGCACCCCAGATCTCATGAAATGGGTAGCTATTTGTGCATTGCCAGGTCTACTAGCTCAAACCTACTTCTTTGGATGGGGTACCCTCATCCAGTTAGTATTTGCTATTGCACTTGCTGTTATCTTTGAAGCAGCGGTAATGCTGTTAAGAAAACGTCCACCAGTAATGGCGCTGCGTGATTACAGTGCTGTTGTAACCGCTTGGCTACTGAGTGTCGCCATTCCCCCACACTCTCCGTGGTGGATCCTCGTTATTGGTATGTTCTTCGCTATTATTATCGCGAAACACTTGTACGGCGGCCTAGGACAGAACCCATTTAACCCTGCGATGGTTGCTTACGTTGTTTTGCTGATTTCATTCCCAGTTCAAATGACGAGTTGGAATGGACCCGCGAGCCTGACAGCAGAATCAACAAGCTTTATTGACTCATTCTTGATGATATTCACAGGCTTCAATAACGAAGGTTTGTCTCTGCAACAAGCACGCCTTGGTATTGATGGCACCACAATGGCGACGCCACTTGATGCATTCAAAACGGCATTAACGGCAGGCAACACGGCTTCGGAAGCCCTATCTCAACCGCAATTCAGCTGGTTAGCTGGCGTAGGCTGGGAGTGGGTGAACCTTGCTTACTTAGTCGGCGGTTTAGTACTGATAAAGCAGCGTGTTATTCAGTGGTATATCCCAGTGGCTTTCATCGGCAGTCTGACTCTGTTTAGCTTAGTGTTCTTAGTGCTCACTCCTGGAGAAACCGCTTCTCCAACCATTCACCTTCTGTCTGGTGCGACTATGCTTGGCGCATTCTTTATTGCAACCGACCCAGTTTCAGCGTCAACAACAGTCAAAGGTCGATTGGTGTTTGGTGCTCTAATTGGTGCGTTAGTGTTTATTATCCGCAGTTGGGGTGGCTTTCCTGATGGCGTTGCGTTTGCTGTATTGTTAGCCAACATGTGTGTTCCACTGATTGACTACTACACCAAGCCTCGTACATACGGCCACTAAAGGAGCGGACATCATGCTAAATGCAATTAAGAAAAATGGCCTTGTGCTCGCGATTTTTGCCTGTGCATCGACAGGTTTAGTGGCAGTAACCCACTACCTAACAAAAGATCAGATCAAACAGCAAGAACAAGCTCAACTGCTATCTGTACTTAACCAAGTGATCCCACACGATCTTCACGACAACGAACTGTTTTCGTCTTGTACATTGGTTCAAGCAGAAGAGCTTGGTACAGAGAAAGCGATGCCCGCTTACATCGCCAAAATCAATGGTGAGCCAAGCGCGATTGCTATCGAAGCAATTGCACCAGATGGTTATAACGGTGCGATTAAGGTGCTCGTCGGTATGAAAATCGACGGTACCATTTTAAGCACTCGTGTACTTTCTCATCAAGAAACTCCAGGCTTGGGTGATAAGATTGATCTACGTGTGAGTGACTGGATTCTTTCTTTTGCCGGTAAACAAGTAACGGACTCTAATCTTGACCGTTGGAAGGTTCGTAAAGACGGTGGTGACTTCGACCAATTTACTGGCGCGACTATTACCCCTAGAGCGGTTGTAAAATCTGTCAAACAAGCGGTCCAATACGTCAACCAAAACAACCAAGCATTGCTTGCTCAACCTCTAAATTGTGGTGGTGAATAATGAGTGATCATAAAACATTAATCAAAAATGGCATGTGGGCCAACAACCCTGCCCTAGTACAACTGCTTGGGTTATGTCCGCTATTGGCTGTATCTTCAACGGTAACCAACGCACTTGGGCTCGGTATTGCGACTCTACTTGTATTAGTCGGTTCGAATGTTGCTGTTTCTCTGGTTCGTAACAACGTGCCAAAAGAGGTACGTATTCCGGTGTTCGTGATGATCATTGCATCACTGGTAACGTGTGTTCAGCTACTGATGAATGCTTACGCTTATGGTCTGTACCTGTCTCTCGGTATCTTCATCCCGCTGATCGTAACCAACTGTATCATCATTGGTCGGGCAGAAGCCTTCGCCTCTAAAAATGAAATATTACCTGCCGCTCAAGATGGCTTCTGGATGGGGCTTGGTATGACATCAGTATTGGTGGTACTGGGCGCAATGCGTGAAATCATTGGTAATGGCACCCTATTTGATGGCGCAGATCTGCTACTCGGAGATTGGGCATCAGCCTTAAGAATCGAAATTTTCCAATTTGATAACAGCTTCTTGCTGGCTCTACTTCCACCGGGTGCCTTTATTGGTGTTGGTTTCTTGATTGCATTGAAAAATATCATCGATCATCAAGCAAAATCGAAACAACCAAAACCAGAAAAACCTGTTATTGAGCGTGCCCGCGTGACCAACGCTTAACGACAAAAATCTGCTGAGTTGCTCAACCGCTCGGCAGAAAACAGATATAACAAATACACATAACAATGACGCTCATAAGAGCGCGTAACCGATGATACGGCCTGAGTTTTCGAGTTTATTGAATACCAACTCCAGAGCTCTGCCCTAACTATTTGAAAGTAATGTCGCTATGAACAATGTAAAACGAGTACAAATACTTGAGCGTTTGAGGGAAAACAACCCAAAGCCAGAGACTGAACTAAATTGGAGTAGCCCTTTCGAACTTCTTATTGCGGTACTTTTGTCTGCACAGGCAACCGACGTCAGTGTGAACAAGGCGACGGATAAGCTGTACCCTGTAGCCAATACTCCGCAAGCAATTTACGACCTAGGTGTTGATGGCCTGAAAGAGTACATCAAGACTATCGGTTTGTTTAATTCGAAAGCAGAGAACACCATTAAGACGTGTCGCATGCTGCTTGATCTTCATAATGGTGAAGTGCCAGAAGATCGCGCTGCACTGGAGGCTCTCCCTGGCGTTGGCCGCAAGACTGCCAACGTAGTATTGAACACCGCTTTCGGTTGGCCAACCATTGCTGTTGATACCCACATCTATCGTGTATCGAACCGCACTAAGCTCGCCATGGGTAAGACAGTCGATGATGTCGAAGCCAAGCTACTTAAAGTGGTTCCAAAAGAGTTCAAACTGGATGTCCACCACTGGCTCATTCTTCATGGACGCTACACTTGTGTCGCGCGTAAGCCTCGCTGTGGCAGCTGTATTATTGAAGATCTGTGTGAGTTTAAAGAGAAAACTGAAGTCTAAGTTCATAAACCAGAACCACAAGCCTATTGGCTAAACAATGTTGCCATTGTCCGGCGGCAGAAAACAAAATTACAAAAACGTAAACATAGTTAAAGCTAGGAGCAAATCATGTCTAACGGTCGTATTTTACACACCATGCTACGCGTGGGTGATCTAGATAAGTCTATTGAGTTCTACACAAACGTAATGGGCATGCAGCTATTACGTAAGAACGAAAACAAAGAGTACGAATACACGCTAGCTTTCGTTGGCTTTGGCGATGAGTCGCAAGGTGCAGTGATTGAGCTGACATACAACTGGGGTACGACTGAATACGACCTTGGTTCTGCTTTCGGCCACGTAGCTATCGGTGTTGATGATATCTATACAACGTGTGACGCTATTAAAGCAGCAGGCGGTAACTTGACTCGTGAACCTGGTCCAGTAAAAGGCGGTTCTACACACATCGCATTCGTTAAAGATCCTGACGGTTACATGATTGAGCTGATTCAAAACAAACAAGCGAGCGCTGGTCTAGAAGGTTAATTCCTAAATACCTTTGCAAGATTAGGCTAGAAAAGCTAATCAAATTTACAAAGAAGCGAGCACTATGCTCGCTTCTTTTTTATCACTCTCCCCACAATCGATATTCTTTACTAGGGCTTGTTGATGTTTTTCGGTTGAATTTTGTTCGAGAGAAAAGCGTTTTAATCGCGGCGAGGGAGAAGTAGCCTAGTCATTTTAAGCAAGTCTTCCTCAACAAAGAGAAAAACGCTTTTTGCCGAACCCTTTGGGCAGCGTTTGCTGGTTATTAACGACTACGTATCAACTTCTCTTACAAACAAACGACATATCAAAGTCTCATCCTTCCATATAAACCCAGCAACTCGCTGCAAAAACAAGCTCAAAATGTCAACATGCCCTATATATTATTAACAATCTCACTGATGAAACTTTACATGATAATAATTATCATTTAAATTATCTCCCCTATTGATTAGTGAGGTAATACAATGATTAGCGAATGGGAAAAACACACGTTACTCGCCGACACGGCATTGCAGCTCGACGATCCTGTACGAAGTATTCTTCATTATCAGCAGGCACTGAACCTAAGTGAGGAGATCACTGAGCGTACAGATATAGAGGCTGATGAGCGGTTACTGATCTCTGTGATATCTTGTCATAACCTTGCGCAATTCTGGCGCTGGGCAGGTGATACCGAGTATGAACTTAAATATCTTCAATTAGCTTCAGAGAAAGTACTGGCTCTGATCCCTCAGTGTCCCAATACACAATGTGCTAGCTTTATTGATTCTATTGGCTGTTGTAAAAAAGCCCTTACCGATTTCATGAAACGCCATCCAAACCCTAAAATTGCCTCTATGGTGGAAAAAATCGATACCGCGACTAACTGCGAAATGATCGCTCGCTTCCGCCTCAACTAAGCAAATCCGTCTATAGGCACATATCGAGTTGATTTAACTAAATTTCAGATTACAAAAAGCCCGTCATATTGACGGGCTTTTTCATTTAAGGTCTTTCGCTAACAGCTTAGACTTGTGTTCTACCTAGGGAGATAACCACACGTCGGTTCTTGTCTTTACCAATTGGCGAGCTATTATCAGCAATTGGGCGACGCTTGCCATAGCCTTGCACTTGAATGCGGTCTTCCGGCAAACCAAGAGATTTAAAGTACTCTCTTAAAGACTCAGCTCTTCGTTCTGACAGGTTTTGACTAGTGCCTTTGCTGTCTGCCGAATCGGTGTAGGTCGCGACTAAAACAAGGTCAATATCTTGGTTATAACGAACATACTCGGCAATCTGACTAAGCCTTTTACGTGATGATTTGTTTAGCTGATCGCTATTACGATCGTAATGCAAAATAGTGAATGAGATATCTTCGAAGCTGTATGGCAACAAGTTCGCGATACAGTCACTGAACACATTGTATTTCTCTTGGAACAACACTGACGATAACGCCACTTCGATACGCTGATCTCGGCTCTGCCACTCTTGGTAACTAAAGGTTGGGTAGCGCCCTTTCTCTAGTTCACTCAAGATACCCCAAGCCGTTTGTCCGCCAACATAACCATCAAATTGCTGGAAGAACTTGATGGTTGTCATGCGATCGGCACTCTCGCCTGGGCGCCAAGGTGGTGGCATAGAGATCAAGCTGACATTACGAGTCGCCCCCATCGGGCGGCGCATTTTCAGTTCAAAATCTAAAATGATTTTTTTACTCGCTCGGGATGAGAACTCAGCATCACCGAAATTAGGGATAGGATGCAATAATCGACACTCTAAGGGCGTGTTAGCCACCATCTCCCATGTCGACTGTTGAGGAGATGCTCCGTAACGCTTTTCTTGTGCCATCACTGATGACGACATAAGGAGCGAAAATAGCATTGAACCTGTTATGAGTTGTTTCTTCATAAAGTGGAGTATCTCTTAAGCAATTCGTTTAACAATGCAGCCAATTGCCGCCTATTTCTGTTGAGTTTAAATATGCAATTATCAAGCCGAAACGTGCTTGGTAATTTGTGATTTATTGCCCTTTCCTAGTTTTTATCACTGCTATTATCTGCAATAATGCAGCCTTAATCACACTTATTTGGGCTAACATGATTGTAGAAAACGAAGCTCTGACCCTAAAAAAACGCTTCCGTGGCTATTTTCCAGTGGTCATCGACGTGGAAACCGCAGGGTTTAACGCAGAAACCGATGCATTATTAGAAATCTGTGCCATTACATTAAAAATGGATGAAAACGGAGATCTGCACCCAGCATCAACGCTTCATTTTCACATTGAGCCTTTTGAAGGCGCAAATATAGAGCAGGCAGCATTAGACTTTAACGGAATTAAAGACCCATTTAGCCCATTACGTGGCGCAGTGTCTGAACAAGAAGCCCTTAAAGAAATCTACAAGCTAGTGAGAAAAGAACAAAAAGCTTCAGATTGCAGTCGTGCAATCATGGTCGCTCACAATGCTACATTCGATTTAAACTTCGTCAATGCGGCAAGTGAGCGTTGTAAGCTTAAACGCGTCCCTTTCCATCCATTTGCTACTTTTGACACTGCAGCTCTTAGTGGTCTTGCCTACGGTCAAACCGTTTTGGCTAAAGCTTGCCGCACTGCAGGGATGGATTTTGACAACAAAGAAGCACACTCTGCTTTGTATGATACGCAAAAAACCGCTGAGTTATTTTGCGGCATAGTAAACAAATGGAAAGCCCTTGGTGGTTGGCCGCTTGTTGACGAAGAATAAAAATAGAATCGGTATACGTATTGTCGTATTACCTTTAATAAAGAACACAACATCCCGAGAATAATATGAATCCTGTTGTAATTTCAGTTTGCATCATGCTTGTTTTAGCTTTGATGCGCGTAAACGTAGTCGTTGCTCTGACGTTCAGTGCAATTATCGGTGGCGTAGCCTCTGGTATGAGCTTGAACGATACAGTCGCGGCTTTCGAAAGTGGATTAGGCGGCGGTGCAACTATCGCACTTAGCTATGCCATGCTTGGTACATTCGCTGTTGCTATCTCACGTTCTGGTATCACAGACCTACTTGCTCAAAGTGTTATTAAACGCATTCACGGCAAAGAGAACAGCACGGCATCGACTGGTCTTAAATACGGCATCCTAGCGTCTTTGATCCTAGTGACAATGTCATCGCAAAACGTGATTCCGGTACATATCGCCTTCATCCCAATTTTAATCCCACCTCTATTAGGCGTATTCGCAAAAATGAACCTAGACCGTCGTCTGGTTGCTTGTGTGCTTACTTTTGGTCTGATTACACCATACATGGTATTACCAATCGGTTTTGGTGGCATCTTCCTAAACAACATCCTGCTTAAGAACCTTCACGACAACGGTCTTGAAAGTGTAGTGGCGAGTCAAGTTCCAATGGCAATGCTACTACCAGCTGCTGGTATGATCTTTGGCCTTCTAACGGCAGTGTTCTTCACTTACCGTAAGCCTCGCCAATACAGAGAAACATCTCACACGGTTGTTTCAACTGAAGCAAAACAAATCAACAAGAAGCACATCCTAGTAGCGGCGGCAGGTATTGTTGCAGCACTAACGGTTCAGCTATCGACTGGTTCAATGATCATCGGTGCGCTTGCTGGTTTCATGGTCTTCACTTTCGGTGGCGTAATTGCTTGGAAAGAGACACAAGATGTCTTCACCAAGGGCGTACACATGATGGCAATGATCGGCTTCATCATGATTGCCGCGGCAGGTTTCGCAGCAGTAATGAAGCAAACTGGTGGCGTTGAATCTTTGGTTGAAGCACTTTCAACAAGCATCGGTGACAACAAGCCTCTAGCAGCACTACTTATGTTAGTGGTTGGTCTACTGGTAACTATGGGTATCGGTTCCTCGTTCTCTACGATTCCAATCCTTGCAACTATCTACGTTCCATTAGCGGCAGCATTTGGTTTCTCTCCAATGGCAACTATTGCTCTAGTAGGTACAGCAGCAGCGCTTGGTGATGCTGGCTCTCCGGCTTCTGACTCAACGTTAGGTCCCACATCTGGTCTTAATGCTGATGGCCAACACGAGCACGTATGGGAAACCGTTGTACCGACGTTCCTACACTACAACATCCCACTGATCGTATTCGGTTGGATCGCAGCTATGATTCTGTAGCAGATAACTAGGTTCTATAGTCAGAATCAATGTTCAAAACTTAAAAAGACCGCCTAGTGCGGTCTTTTTTGTATCTGACATTTCTCCGACAGGTTACATCCTGAGTCCAAATCCGTTGCATAAAAGAAAAGGCTTACTCTTACGAACAAGCCTTTGAAGTGATTTTGAACAATACGATTCAGTATCGTCAATTAAGCGGTAGGAGCGCTCTTTACTAGAACTTCTCTTATCGACTTAAGTGTCGTTTCTGATGAGTGGTAATCTAGCTCGACTTCAGTGAAGATACCATCGACTTCAAGCATTAGGGTTGGGTAAGAATGCACACCCATCGCGTGTTTGAAGCTCAATTGGTCTTCTAGCTCACCCTCAAGTAGCTTACCTGCAAGATCATTCTCGAATTGCTGCACATTCATGCCTAGCTCTTCAGCCAATTGCTTATGTGTATCTTCGCTGTGTGGCAGCATTGCACGTAAGTAGTATGCGTGTTGAATCGCTTCAAGCATCTGCTCGTAATGATCTTGGAAACCCGCAGCAATAACAGCACGACACGCAGGGTAAGTACTACGAACTGGTTTACACTCAGTCCAAAATTCATGATTGAACTCTGTACCTAATTTGGCTTCGATCTGCTTCCAGATAGCTTGCAACTTACCTTTCATCTCTTCTGACATTGGTTCATCAGAATCCGGAGCCAAGCCACCGACTACGTAGTTAAACTCAATGCTCGCAGGCAGTTGTTGTTTTAGTAACTCCAGTGTTGGCTTATATCCCCAGCACCAGCTGCACATTGGATCATGTACATAATGAAGTTTTACGTTCATTTTTCGTTCCTTATCGAGTCGACGCTCAATCAATTCCAACAAAAAAGGAGCCTAATTAAGGCCCCTCATTTTACTGTTCAGCGAAAAGGCTGGAACTTACTCAGCGTCATCGCCAGCAACTTTCGCTGCTGCTTCTTTAATGATTGGCTGAAGTTCGCCTTTTTGGAACATCTCAAGAATGATGTCACAACCACCGATTAGCTCACCTTCAACCCAAAGCTGTGGGAAAGTTGGCCATTGTGCGTAAGCTGGTAGCTCTGCACGGATATCAGGGTTTTGTAGAATATCTACGTAAGCAAATTTTTCGCCACATGCCATTAGAGCTTGAGACGCTTGAGAAGAGAAACCACAGCTAGGTAGCTTAGGAGAACCTTTCATGTACAGTAGAATAGTGTTTTCTTCAATTTGCTGTTTGATTTTATCGATAGTTTCCATTGCTTCCTCATTAATGGATTACGGCTTTTATTGCCTTTATTCTACCCCAAACCAAAAGAATAAAAACCATATAAAAAAAACGGTTAAAAAAACTAGACTAACAATTCACATAAAAGTGATGAAATATGCTTTTAATAAAGTAAAAACTTGCTAAACTAGAAACCAAGTCAGCAAATTGACCATGGTTGGCGCATAGCGAGCCATGAATAATAATATCACTGGAAGCAATCGAAAGAGTTAACTCTTTCATATCAATGGAGAATTGAGCAATGGCATTTGAACTACCAGCTCTTCCTTACGCGAAAGACGCGCTAGAACCACACATCTCAGCAGAAACGCTAGATTTCCACCACGGTAAGCACCACAACACTTACGTTGTTAAGCTAAACGGTCTTATCCCTGGTACTGAGTTTGAAGGCAAAACACTAGAAGAGATCATCAAGACTTCTACTGGTGGTGTTTTCAATAACGCTGCTCAAATCTGGAACCACACGTTCTACTGGCACTGTCTAGCTCCTCAAGCAGGCGGCGAACCAACTGGCGCTGTTGCAGAAGCTATCAACGCTGCATTCGGTTCTTTCGAAGAATTCAAAGCAAAATTCACTGATTCAGCAATCAACAACTTCGGTTCTTCTTGGACTTGGTTAGTTAAGAAAGCTGACGGTTCTCTAGACATCGTTAATACTTCTAACGCTGCTACTCCTCTAACAGAAGAAGGTGTTACTCCACTTCTAACTGTTGACCTATGGGAACACGCTTACTACATCGATTTCCGTAATGTTCGTCCTGACTACATGGCTGCATTCTGGAACCTAGTAAACTGGTCTTTCGTAGAAGAGAACCTAGCTAAGTAATCTATTACTTATAGCTGCGCTATTTTTAGCAAGTTATCTATTAAAAGCTCATGCCTAGGCGTGAGCTTTTTTATATCTGCAGCATGAGTAACTCGAATATAAAGCCGCTAAGTCAGTGTTTTTCAGCGTCACTTACCCACCCTAAATAAATTCCCTACTTACCTGTGATTAAAGACTAAAGTTTGCCGACTCTATGCCGTTAAAGGTGTATCAAATGAGAGGCATCATGCAAGTACATACTTTAGATAAAGCAGGAATCATCAACGAACTGAAGTTCGGCATCGGGATCAGCCAAGCGGTTGAGCAAGGTCGCCGTGCAGATTTCGCGTTGCTGTTATCTATGTTTTCTAATGATGTTCGAGACTGTACGCCCATCGACAGCATTGAAGTTACAGAGACAACGGAAATTCTCCTACGTAAACAGTTTGGGGTAGCCGAACCACAACAACTGCGCTCAAACCAATCGTCTTATGAAATTTCAGCACAGCAATCTAACCACTTTCACCAATCAAGCTTGGTGAGCGCTAAACTCTGTCATTACTTAAAACCTGAAGCACTGGCGTTTATGCCTGAGGACACTAGCGACTTACCTGAAGAGGTTTATCAAAACCTTTCTGGTCATGATCGTCGTAAGCTAGCCAACAAAAACCATCCCGACCTTCCATCAGCGACGCTTTATAATGAGTTATCTACTGCTCAGCGCAAATATCAAATTCAGGCTCAAGTATAGCTTCAGTCTCACTTTATTTCTGTATCTCTATCTGCTTTGCTTAATTCGCGCCATTCGAATGATTCACGAGAATTATGTGAACCACCAGCCTTAGGCGCACTTCAATCAACACATATCGATTACTGCTTGAAGTTACTACAAAATGTGACGCGACACTAAGTTCATAAAAAGTTATCAATTAACATACCTTAATTTGAACCAACTCACACCAACTGTATAAATTTTAACCCACATTTAACCAACATGGACGATTTGTTTAGGTACTGGGATGGAAATAAAAAGCTCAATCATATTGGTAACATCTGCTGGCTCGCGCCTAGGAGGGACGATAGCGAACCACTTTGTAAACCTTGGAGCCACCGTCATCCTCTGTGATA
>JAYYSE010000010.1:0-12936 GCA_036126475.1 Pseudomonadota bacterium
AACCAAGTATCAAAAGGGAGGTGGAGTCTAACAGGGCTAGAAATGTTAGAGAATCTGTTTTGTTCGCTTGAAGATAAACGTATTTATTATATGTGCTAATTTTGTAAGTTAGACATACGAGTTAATTAAGTGTTTATCATATTGTAATGGCATTTATTGGACGTACAATGTCTGCCCTAAAAACCTTCACTGTATGAGTAAAAAATGAGTTGGGATAGTATCTGGCTGTTCATTGTTATTGTCTTTTTTATTGCGATTATTCCAGGACCCAATGCATTGCTTGTGTTAAGCACAGCCTTGACTCAAAAGAAGTTGTTCGCATTTGTGAATGTGTTAGGCGTGTCATGTGGTTTCTTTTTCCATGCCTTTATTTCTGCGAGTGGTATTAGCCTGTTATTGTCGAAAACGCCAATGGCATTTGAGGGGCTGAAGTGGGCGGGTGTTTTGTATTTGCTTTGGTTAGGTTACAACCACCTTCGGGCGGCATTACGTGCTCAAGAGGGCGTGCTTTCTGTCGTGAGCGCGTCTGGGAGTAAACTCTATAGCCAATTTTTTAAAGGACTACTAACCAATTTACTAAATCCGAAGATCGTCCTGTTTTACCTATCGATCTTCCCTCAATTTGTTACTACAGATGCAATTGTGTCCGACAGTTTAATTCTTGGTGGAATTCAGGCGATGGTCGTTTCAATGTGGTTCTTGGTTGTGATTTTAATGGCAGATACCTTTAAACGCTTATTGGTTCAAAAGCGTACCTCGCAAATGATGAATATTGTATGTGGCGTGTTATTTGTTGGTTTCAGTATTCAGTTAGCCCTCTTTCAGCTGTAGGCTTAATGACCGTTATAAGGTATTGATGCTTAGATGATACGACTCATATCTCACTTTTTTAAGGAGATGGTGTCTGAACAAAGACACATGAGGAAAAAATCCCCAGTCTTTTCGCGAGCCTGAGGGTTGCATAATAGCGTATAGAGCTAGGTGACTCGATAAACCGTAAATCTTAGGCAAACATTGAAAAGCCCAGCACTTTCGCAAGTGCTGGGCTTTGTTCTATCTATAGGCCTGCTTTTGATAGCCAAGGCTCTCGTTGCTTTATAGTTCGTCTACTGTCGCCCAAACTGCCGCTAGCATGTCATGACCAAACGCAACACTGCGCTCTGGCGACCAACCGTAAAGTTCGTCAGCGTGGCTGATATGATCTTTAAATGGCATCTCAACAGTGTACGCCAAGCACTTGAACTGCTCACTGATCCAGTTAGTACCTACTGTCATGTTTGCTTTGCCTGGCTCATCTTTATCGTAGCCAAACTCGTCTTGGAACTCTGGCGTAATCGTGAGTAGTGCTTGCTTGAAGTGGTTCTCTAGCTTTGCGATACGCTCATTGTAAGAAGGTGTGCCTTCGCTACCTGCCACAAAGTTATATGGAATCGCTTCGTCGCCATGAATGTCTAAACACATATCAACGCCAGTTTCTAACATGCGTTCACGCACAAGGAATACCTCTGGGCTACGTTCCATGGACGGTGACTGCCATTCGCGGTTCAGGTTCACGCCAATTGCGTTGGTACGTAGGTGACCACGGATACTGCCATCTGGGTTCATGTTCGGAACAACGCGGAATACTACGTTGTCTAGAAGAGAGCGACCTACCGTGTCTGTTTCGTCAAGTAGGCGCTGAAGCAGGCCTTCAATCAACCATTCAGCCATTGTCTCGCCAGGGTGTTGACGACCAATAACCCAAATGTTTTTCTTCTCTTCACTTGGCTCACCAATGGTTAGCAAAGTGATGTCGTTGTTGTCTAGCGTATGACCTAGTGTTTCAAGCTTACACGCAGGGTGCGTTTGCGCGCTGTGCAGAAGATCTTGGTGACGATCGTATGAGTATGGAGCAAAGTACGCAAAGTACATTGAATCGTGCTCAGGGATGATGTCAAAGCTCAGCGTGTCACCATTGAACTGAGAGGGGATGCGGAACCACTCTTCGCGGTCATACGATGCAACCACATCGTAATCCTTCCAGCCCTCTGGGTAAGCAGATGTTGCCAATTGACCGATTTCAAAGTGGTGAGCTTGTTGCGCTTGACTTTCTAAACGGAAATGGAACCACTGAGAGATTTCAGTTTGGTTATCTGCAGGGATAGTCAGTTGAATGTTTTGTGGTGAATCTGCTGAAACGACGTGAATGTTGCCGCTTTCGAAATTGCTGAAAATTTTCATTGTAGTTGTTATCTTGTAGTTGTTATCTCGTAATTGAGTTGTCGTAAGACTAGCACACTTTTTTTCGAGCAAACTACTAACTAAATCGTAATGAGAGGTTATTTCAACTATCTATGTCCGAGCTCTCTTTTTAACGGCACTTTATGCTTATCGACGCTGGCAAGTTGTGCAGCCTCGGCAAGCCGAACGCGTATAACGATCTAACTTACTGCGTTGCACCTTGCAGTAGGCATTTTTCAGGGCTCTTCTTCCAGAAAACCAATCGTCAGGTTTCGATAGGATCAGATAGCCATTAAAGCGTTTCACAAGCTCGACTCTATTTTGGTCGATGAACTGGCTATCAAACCCAATTTCAAAGTAATCGAGTGCTTGTTCAATAGACGTAAAGCTCGCCATTTTTTGCTGGAATTCTGTTTGGCTCATGGAAAGTTAGTTTTTGAATTGGTGAGCATTAATTTTATCGAATTTATGGCCCGACTTTATTGATCTTATTTGTGGCTTACTTTGATTTAAATTATGTTTTTTGGTACGTAGTGATCTTTTTAAATCTACAAGTCTTATAAAGTTCTATTGCAACTAAGACAGGAAAAGCCCATGAACCGTATCAACCCCAAGAAACTATTTCGTAGTAAGTGGACGGCCGTTAGTCCAGTGAAAAAGGAAAAGCACTTCATGGTTACGGAGGTAGAGTTTGACGAAGGAGAAGTGGTGCGCTGTTTGATCGAAGCGGTGTTGACGAAACGGGAAGAAGCGATAAATTGGCGCGACCTCACCGACAATCAAACTTGGCTTCCAGGTTGGAAGTAGTAGGGGAGCCAGTGTCTATTGAGCTGCGTAACTGGAACTTTCGACGAGACACATTTTAGCGACTGGTTGAAGCTCGTTGTTGCCAATACATAAGGCCTTCTAACACGCCTTCTGCATGGGTAGCCTTACTGGTATATACGTTATTTCTTCCTGATAGGTGAGCCACTTCAGGATAGTGGTTTGCCACTAATATGGAGTTCACCCCTTCTATCGTCAGCATTGAAGTATCGTTCGCTGAATCACCGGCAACACACACCTGTTCAATGCTCAAGTCATGTTGTTTCAGCAGGTGATGGATTGCAGTTGCTTTATTGACGTCTTTTGGTGTGATATCCAGATACCAGTCGTGTGAATAGGTGAGGTGGACATCTAAGCCATGTGATTCTAATTGTGATTCAATTAATGCATGCTGAGGTTCAGACAGCTTACCCTCAAAGGTCATCTTATGGGGACCTTGGTGGCTCTCTAAGCGTTCACCCATAAAGTCGAGTGGTGCTAACGCAGATTCTACCTTTGATTTGTTCCAAGATGCCTCGAGTTTCTCATGCCAACTGTGGTCAGGCTTTTGGGAGTAGTTGTGATGAATTCTAGTGCCCACATCACTGATGATGCTGTGAGGTTCTGGGTAGTTATCTGATGCCAAGCCAGCTTGAATAGAGGGCAGTGTTCTACCGGTCGCGATGATAAAGCGGATATCGGGTTGCTCTGTAAGGTAATTGAAAAGTTGATTAACCCCATGAGAAGGGCCGCCATCGAGTGTACCGTCAAAGTCACAAACCAACATTTTTATCATTCGAATTCCTTGTCATTCTCATTAATTATGATGGAAACACTCTCCATCACTTTATACAAAGAATGGCTCAGCAATAACAACATCTCAAGTTGTCTACGGGTCTCGATAAATGAGATTCGATAGTTTGTAACAGGTATCACACTTGGTGCTATGTTATGGAAACTAAAAATAAATCTATTAATTATTAGGTGTAGATTATGATTGCATTTAGTTGAAATTATGACGAATCGGGTTGTGTTGTTATACAAAAAAACCAGCAACCTGGTAGGGTGCTGGCTTCTATTTTTGCTACTGTTTGAACCACTCGTTTCTAGCGTTCGCCTTGAACTTCGAAGTCGTCGCTTACTAGGCGAGCACAGCCGTCTTCTTGCACTGCCCAGTGCTCACGGTGTACAACACCAAATGCTTTGTTCATTGTCCAGCTAGCGGTAAGGATGTATCCGCCTTCTGGGTGTTCTTCCCATTTTACGTCAGTGTAATCAACGTCTTTGAAACCTTGGTCCATGATGCCTTGCCAGAATGCTTGAATCGCTTCACGACCTTCAAAAGTACCAAATGGACGAGCTTCCATTACACAGTTCTCTGTATATTGATCAGCACAACCTTTCGCATCTTGGCTGTTGAATGCCTTTTGCCATGCGTTAATGCCTTGCTTACACGCTTCTAATACTTGATTGTTTGACATTGTTTTCTCCATAACAGTCTTTTTCTAAACACTGTGTTTTTGATTGAGTTATCTCGATAAGTTGAAAGTAGTTTAGTCTTGATAATTGATTTGAAAAACAGAGATAATAGAAAATACTGTTTGTAAAAAGAGAACAATAAGGTGAGTAAGCTAAAACAGATGTCGATTTTCGCTCATATCGTAGAGCAAGGCTCCGTATCGGCCGCGGCTGAAAAACTAGAGTTGTCTAAATCTGTTGTTAGTCAGCATCTAAAAATTTTGGAGCAAGAGCTTGGTGCTTCGCTTCTTAAACGAACAACGCGAAGACAAATCTTGACCAGTATGGGGGAGCGTTTTTATCTAAGTTGTAAAGATATTAACGTGATCGCTGAATCGGCGTGGGATATGGCGAAATCGGAGTTGGAAGAGCCTCAGGGGCGGATTCGCATCACAGCTCCCAATGCGTTGATGGATTTGCTTGTTGCGCCTGTTATTGCGGATCTGATGAAACAGTATCCAAAATTAAAGCCGGAATTGATCAGTGATGATCAACACTTAGATTTCATGGAGCACGATATTGATCTTGCGGTACGAGTTGGTAGTTCACGAGACAGTAACCTAAAACAGAAACGGTTAGGTGAGTTTAAAGATGTATTATGTGGCGTCGCAAGTATGTGTGAACGTGAGCTTGAATCGATTCCTTACATTGCAAACTCTTGGCAGGGAAAGCAGGTGACTCATCATTTCAGTTCTCTGACTGCAGAAGGCTTTGTCTATCAACAACAAGCTAGCTGCGTCACCAATTCATTTCACAGTTGTCTTGCACTGATTAAATCGGGTGTTGGCATTGGTGTGATTCCAGATTTTTGCGTTCCTCAGTTATCTGGTGAAGTTGTCGACGTGCTGCCAAGCTTTGAATTACCTACCAATACGGTATACGCATTGAACCCTTTTACTTCAAACACGCCGATTGTTATCCAATTGTGTGTTCAAGCATTAGAAGAAAAGCTCAAACAAAGCTTAATTTGATATGAGGAAACTTTGTTGGAGCTTGCTCTAGCTTGATAGCTGTAATTCTTGATGGAGGTAAAGCTACTGAGTGGTGGTACCTCCATCATAAAGGTATACAGAATGCTGATTACTCTTGCTATAGAGCAATCTTTTTTAAAGTTTGTGGTTTGACACCGAAATTGACTCGATATTAGAAGATTCATCGAATCTAACATTGACCAGAACGGTTTCGCGTTCAAAGGTCACATCATCAAAATCTGTCGCGGCGATTTTAAACCCATTTTTCGCAAATAAGCTTGTTACGACCGTGCGTTGTTTCTGTTCCATAGCGTGCGTTAGTAGTTCGTCCATCGTCATCTCCATTAGGCAACAGTGTGTATAAAGCAACCATACAGCCCTACCTTTATGAGATCAATTGCTTAATTGATAGCTTACGCTGATATGAATAGGTGAATGATTGAGCCATTCAAATTATTGATGCTTGGCTGCTTCTATTCGGATTAATTCTATTTCAGTGAGCACTTTATGTGATGTGGCTTCAGCAAACTCTAAGCAGACTACTCCCTTGTTCAAAATGAATTGAAATAACTGGTTACAAAGTACAGATGAAGCGTGTTGATTAATGGGATCATTCATTATGATTAGCGGAAGGAATCAATTGATGAATACCTTCCGCACGGTGCAAACAGCAACTAGAGTTCAAATTTATTAATTCGTATTTTTGATGTTTTGTTGGTGTTGTTATAAATGTTATTAATTTCATATCCTTGCTTTTTACATTCTCTTGATTTATAAAATAATCATTCACCGATAACTTCATGATTATATTAGTTTTTACTAACCTTTAATAACATGGAGAAAGGCAATGAATAAGAACCAAACACGCAACAGGTTAGCTAATTTATTGAGGTTGCGTAGAGCATACAAGGCATCTGACTTTCTAGTGAATTCTGATGAACTAAGAGTGAAGAAGGATGTTTACAGCTTACGTAAAATCAAACAGCTAGAAATTCGTCAACTGGGCATCAAAGAAAACGCAATCAACGTCGTTTCATTGGCCTTGATGCTATCTGCAGCAACTTGGGCGTTCGTACCTCAGTTTGGATTACCTATGCTCGCTCTGACCTTTATTTTGGCTTTTGTTTCGTGGCGAAAATACGAGCTTCGTGCAGAGTTTAGAGGATCAGACGAAACTGGTGATCACTGGGTATCTATAGCTCGAGGTTGTACTCGTGAAGAGTTTAAGGTCTTAAAAAGTGTCGAAGTGAATTTGCGAGAACAAGTTGTAAGCTAAGTGCGACCTCGCAGTTAGCATGGTTCAACCCTAAACAAGGCTCGTCATCATTGGCGAGCTTTTTATTTTCTGAAGGGCTAACCTCCTTTGCGATGAACAACCAAAACTCATCACTCGGGGTTATTTGGACTGAGGAACAGGACAAGGAAAGCGAATGGATATAACGATAAGACCAGCAATGCCGAGCGAACTGGCTGCTATTTATGCTTTGGTTATCTCAAACGATGAGTGGACTAAGTTTAATGGCCCTTATTTTTCGTATTCTCATCCGTCATTAGAAAGCTTTGAAGCGCATTCGTTTAAACAACTGCTTGAGGGCGATGACCTGCAGCTGGTGGTTGTCGACGGTGTACCCGTTGGAACCGTGAGTTGCTACTGGGAGTGTGAAGAGACACGTTGGCTTGAAGCTGGCGTAGTCATTTATAACTCTGATTATTGGGGGAAGGGGATCGCAGCATTAGCACTTCCGCTCTGGATTACTTACTTATTCGACAACAAACAGATTGAGCGTGTTGGGCTAACTACTTGGTCAGGTAACCCGCGCATGATGTCTCTCGCTTTGAAGTTAGGTTTCCAGCAAGAGGCTAAGCTGAGAAAGGTGCGATATTACCAAGGCGAATATTATGACTCGGTGAAGTATGGGGTGCTGCGTAGCGAGTGGCTAGAAAGAGGATAGCGACAAATATCTTTTTTTTGTTTGATGACTCCTTATCGAATCATAGTAAACCCCTGATCTAAAAAGTGAGAGTGAGCGTACTTCTACTCATATTTTAAAGGATGAGTAGACAATGAAATTATCTAAAGAGAGCGAATCAAGAATTATTGAAATGGCGTGGGAAGACCGAACGCCATTTGAGGCAATAGAACACCAATTTGGTTTAAATGAATCACAGGTGATTCGTTTTATGCGCAGCCATATGAAGCCGGGTAGCTTCAAATTGTGGCGTGCTCGCGTCGCAGGTCGTGCGACAAAACATGTAAAGCTTCGTAGCTCTGAAGTGTCGAGAGGTTATTGCCCAACACAATATAAGCGGCAGTAGGTTTTCTACCGACCATTTGCCTCTTTCTATCAGTGGCTATCGATCTAAATAGGGAGATTGAGATTGAATAGTTTGATTGGATTAGCGATAGGCTTTTTGTGTGTGATGCCTATCGCCACCTTATTGCATGAATTGGGTCATGCAATCCCTCAGCTCATTATGGGTCACAAAGTCGAGGTGACCCTCGGTAATAGCGAAAAGGCCAAGGTTGTTCAAATTGGTAATCTGATACTTTCAGTTTCAAGCTTTTCAATGAATGTTGGCTTTGCCTCAATAACTCAACAGGGCAGTAAATCCTTACAAGCATGGTCTCTAGTCATGGGGCCACTTACCTCATTGTTCCTGTGTCTATCGTTGTATTTTATTGATAACAATCAACTCCCTTACATCGCTTCTTACGTCATTAACTTTGGTGTCTATTTTTCATTGGCTCAGTTTTTGATGACAGCATTGCCTATCTATTACCCTAGTGCGTTTGGTGCTTATGAAGGGGTGCCTAGTGATGGTAGGCAACTACTGGAACTTTATGACGTAGTAAAGCGCCGAGAGTAGGGGCCTAAATTGATTGTTTGAATCTTATGGCTTGGCATTTTTTAGAGCCAAATGTGGACTCTAATACTGAGTTAAAAGACACTTATCACACCACATTCGAGCGCACTGGTTTTTTGAATCAAGTGACGCAAAACCGTCAGTGCGTGCGATATCATTAATGAAGCTTGAGTAAATTGGGTAGAGACGAATGGAATATTTATTGGTTCTTCTTCACGTTGCGTTAATCTGGATGCTGGCAGTCGCAACGCCCGGCGCGAATGTGCTGTTGACGATTAACACAGCGCTGCACTACAACCGCAAGCTAGCAAAATACTCTGCTTTTGGAGTCAGTACGTCCATATTGTTATGGTCACTGTTTGGATGCACTGGCTTGGTTATTTTGCTATCCCATTTCCCGGCACTGTTTAACGTTATGAAGATCGTTGGTGGCAGTTATTTGTTGTATTTGGGTATGCGCCAGATCTTTTCAACACGCAAAGCCAAACAGCTAGATGAAGGCTTAAATACTAGTGAAGTGATGCTGCCTTCAAGTAGAAAAGTCTTTATGTCTGCGTTTATCACTAGCATCTTAAATCCTAAAACGGGCTTCTTTGTCGTGAGTTTGTTTAGTGTCTCTATGCCTGAAAATATTACCATCCCGATGGTCATCGCCATTATGCTGACCATGTCCTGCATTACTTTATGCTGGCATATGTTTCTGGCGACTGCCTTTTCACATAGAGCAGCGAAAAGTGTTTATGCACGTATCTCAAGTATCATGGATTATGTAACCGGCGGCTTGTTTACGCTGTTTGGCATTAAAGTCATGGCATCTTAATGTGTGTTATCTGCTCATATCAACACTGTATCAAAGTGTTTTACATAGGTATTAGAGTTCATGATTGAATGTAAGAAGTTTATTTTTGATGTCGATGCAACACTGGTTGATACCCAAGTGGTTATCGACAATATTTGGAAAAAATGGTGCGAGACTGTTGGTGTTCGTTTTGAAACCATGAGTGAGTATATCCATGGTCGAAAAATCGAAGAGACACTGAGCTGTATTGGCATGGAATTCTCCAATGTCACTGAGGTCAATAAAGTCAAAATTATTGCGACCCAAGAGATGAAACGCGCAAAGGCTATACCAAATTCTCATGATTTTTTATCAAAATTAGGCCCGGATTGCTGGTCAATCGCAACGAGTGGGCCAAGAGCCGTCGCAACAACAAGCTTAGAAGCGTCCGGTTTTACGTTGCCAAAGGTCATGATTTGTGCCGAAGATGTGGTAAGAGGTAAGCCTGCACCGGATCCTTTCCTCAAAGCCGCAGAAGCTTTAGGCGCAATACCAGAAGATTGCGTTGCAGTTGAAGATTCACCATCTGGCGTACTATCGGCTAAGAAGGCAGGGTGTTTCACGATCGCTCTATTAACCAGCCATACCAGAGAAGAATTGAACCAAGCGGATTTGATCGTAAATGGGTTTGATGAACTCATACTTACTCGCAGTCAAATTGGAACCTATCAGATTCATCGTGCTTATTAGAAAGATCCTTTAATTTTATCGTAACAGGAATAGACAACAGTGAAACTAGTATCGCCCTCCAAAGAATTTGAGTCCGCTTTTAAGGTGTATTACCAAGACTTCTTGGAGCACGACATCGATAACTCTGACTATTACAAAGACGGTGTTCTTGATTTTTCTCGTTATATTGAACGCTTAAATGATGAGGCCAGAGGCGTTAATTTACCCGATGGTTATGTACCATGTAATCATTATTGGTTGGTAAATGATGAAGGAGAGATACTTGGCGCCATTCGTGTTCGTCATCGTATCGATAATGAGTTTCTGTCACTTGAAGCGGGGCACATTGGCTACGATATTGCTCCCTCAAAGAGAGGTTCTGGCTACGGCAAGGCAATGCTCAAATTCGCTATTCCAAAAGCGAGCTCTCTGGGTATTAAACAAGCTTTGATTACCGCGGACGAAGACAATATAGCTTCACGAAAAGTCATTGAGGCAAATGGCGGTAAGTTTGAAAAAATAGTTTTTGGGAACGTTTTTCCTGGTCCAGTAGCTCGTTATTGGCTTGAGTGTTAGTAACGCAATACAGTTTAGGAGACAGATAAAAAGGAATTTTGATGTTCAAAATAGACACTGCCAGGTTGGTTCTGAGAGACATGACGTTTGAGGATCAAAGCGCGTTTGTGGCTATGTCACAGGATGCCAAATATCAGCGTTTCTATGATGAAACTGATTGTGAGCCTAGTAAGTACCATCAACTCACCCAATTGTTTGTTGAACAGGCTAAGGAAGTTCCTCGTCAGTCCTATCAACTAGCTGTTGAAAGCAAAGAGTCAGGAAAGTTTATCGGAACCGTGTGTTTACGCCTTGAAGATAACCAGCAAGCTTCAATGGGTTGCGCTTTTGCGAGAGAAATTCAGGGGAAAGGGCTACCCATAGAAGCGGCCAAAGCTCTGGCTGGTTTTGGGTTTTCAGAGTTAGGGGTTCATCGAATTTATGCGGAAACCATTGGTGAGAATCTAGCGGCGATAAGGCTGTGCAAGTCACTCGGGATGAGACAAGAAGCTTGCTTTAAAGAGCACCGATTCTTCAAAAATAAGTGGTGGGATACCGTTGTATTAGCGATGCTTCGCTCAGAGTGGGAAGGTGAGAGTAATGGAAAGTGAACGACTTAAATTAACGCCTCCTTCATTAATCCATACTAATGAAATGTTTAACGTTGTTCAGGAATGTATGGCTGAGTTGTCCGAATTCCTGCCTTGGGTTTCTGAAGCCTTAACTCGGCAGCAACTTGAACTCAATACTCAAGAGGCCGCCAGTAATTTCTCTAATTTTATGGGGGAGTTTTGGTTCAATATTATTGAAAAGAACACTGAGGCGTTCATCGGAGCCATTGATTTTATTGTCCGAGACGACTCTATACCTTGTTTTGAAATCGGTTATTGGTTACGAACTTCGAAAACTGGATTTGGTTATGTAAGCGAGGCGATACAACTTGTTGAAGAGTTTGCCTTCTTTAATAAAGGGGCAAAGCGGGTTGAAATAAAAATGGCAGCAACGAATTTGAAAAGTCAGGCAGTGGCGAAGCGATGTGGCTACCAGCAAGAAGCATGTTTTGCTAATGCTCGGCGTTTACCTTCTGGAGAGTTAGACAGCACGCTGGTTTATGCCAAAACTTGTTTGTCTTAATTTATTCTAAAAATCTGAATCGATACTTTGTATTGGCTCCGTTTCGCCTAGCGGATCTTTTGTTTTTTTGGAGAAGTTTGAAATGAGTGTCACTATCAGTTTGGCCCAAATTCCTGTCGTAAGAGGCAACTGGAGACAAAACCTTAAGCAACATCTAAAAATGGTAGAGCAATCGTCAAAATATAATGCGGATGTGGTTGTTTTCCCCGAGCTATCATTGACTGGCTATGAGCTTGATTTAGCTGAAGAACTTGCATTGTCTCTTGAGCCATCAAATTTTGAAGAACTATCCCGATCCTCGGTTCAAAGTGAGATGATTATTGTGGCTGGTTGTCCCCTGCGAGCTCCAGGCTTATCACATCCCACCATAGGCGCCGTTGTTTGCTTTCCCGATGGTAGAGTTGAGTTCTACTCTAAACAGCACCTGCATGATGGTGAAGGTGAATTCTGCTCTGCTGGCAACTTTGATTATGTATTTGATGTCAACGGGCATAAAATCGTGCTAGCAATATGTGCTGACTTCATAGAGGCGGATCACTCCCGACGAGCCAAGAATCTAGGTGCTGATATCTATTTAGCAAGCGCTTTAATCTCCGAGAATGGCTTTGTCCCGGATTCTAAAATCTTATCAGGAATTGCGTCGGAACACGGTATACCAGTATTACTGAGTAACCATATCTCTGTGACGGGAGGTTGGGAAACGTGTGGCAAGAGCTCGGTTTGGAGTTCGCAAGGAGAGCTCATGATCAGTGCCAACTCAAAAGAGAGTGGCATTGTTCTATGTACTATCTCGGGCTGTGAAACGGATCTTAATCTAACTGGAAAGTGGCATGCTGAATCAATCTAGAGGTCTCGACAAAGACGGGTTCATCGAAAACCTATACTCTCCTAGGAATATCGATCCCGAATTCCAAGAGGTTGTAAGTGCCGTTGTTGATTCGTTGTTAAGCGATCTTCCGAATCAAATTGATGGTATTTACCTATACGGAAGTGTGCCGAGAGGCACGGCGGTTGTTGGTCATTCGGATTTGGATGTTTCTATCATACTCAATACACCGATTAATCCAAAAGAGAAGCGAGTATTTCAGCACCTTTCCGACATCATTCCCAAAGCATATCCCCAAGTCAGTAAGCTTGATATCGACCCTGGCTTTCTTTCTGAAGTGCTGCAACCACAAGAAAAATTCCATTGGCAGTTTTGGCTCAAGCACTGTTGCTGTTGTATTTGGGGTAATGATCTATCTATTGATTTTACGCGCTACAAACCTAGTCGTGAAATAGCCCAAGCGCTTAATGGTGACTTGTCTACTTTTCTGGAGCAAATGAGTCCGGCCTTTAAAACAATGACTGATGCGGATGCCG
>JAYYSE010000011.1:0-39493 GCA_036126475.1 Pseudomonadota bacterium
GTATTTGGGGTAATGATCTATCTATTGATTTTACGCGCTACAAACCTAGTCGTGAAATAGCCCAAGCGCTTAATGGTGACTTGTCTACTTTTCTGGAGCAAATGAGTCCGGCCTTTAAAACAATGACTGATGCGGATGCCGCTAAAGTGATTGGCAAGAAGTTAGTGCGGGCGGCGTACTACTTTGTCGCTGAGAAAGACGCAAGTTGGCATACCAACCTGAGCCAGTGTACTGCAGTAGCCAAGCGTTATTATCCAAAACAAAGTGACGATATTGAGTTAGCACATCAGTACGCTCTTGGGCAATTAACCTCTAAAGTTAAAGCCTTGGAGTTGTATGAAAGACTGAGCAAGAACTTGTCGTGAGCGTTAGTGAGCCTGCAAATCGGTGGGGTAAATTATGGGCATATGCATGCCGCTTTGCATTTGTCTTATAAATCATAGCTAGTTGAAAGTATTAAAAACTAATGTGTTGTAGGATCTGTGCTGTATTGCCAGTAGAGACTAAGGAACAAGAATGGTAACCGTTCAGCGGGATAGCTTGACTATATGAGATGAAGGCACATAAAGTTCTAGGTCAGAGAGCAAAAACATTCGGGTACGGCTTCTTCTAAACGACTGACGTGATGTTCTCCCTCAACACTGACATTGCTGGTAGACCTCGCTTTTGCAGGTTTCGACAAGTGTATGGATACTGCTACGGAATTTATCGCCTGCATCCGAGGTCGTTCCGAAGCTGATTTTCCTTTGAATAACAAAACCTTTAATTCATCGCTCAGCTTCATTATTGGTTAAGGGGATTAAGGTTTTCTTGAGAAAAATCCACAAGCTTTCTCTGTGTTTGAGGAGTAACTTGCATCGCCCCCGATACCGCTTGACCATCACATCAGTCCATTTGTTCAAGCAATGACCTAATGATTTTTGTAGCCTGTGCATTCGCCTTAAGTACAGTGAATAATCCAATTCACCTTGCTCGTAACAATGCCGAGTATGGAAAATGGCGTTCGTTAGCAAACAAAGATGTTTACCAATATATGCAGTATGTCCACCGCCACTATAATCAGCCACCTGTTAAAGGTTGCGCTTCACTAATTGCACCGACCGAAAAGGTTGTGCCAAGCTGTTCTTTGAGCAGTGATTGGATTTTTCGAACGCTGAGATGATATTGTCCCGCAAGCACGCCAATATAGCTTAATAGATTAGGCCCGATGATACCTTGTGAGACATTATGAGGTTTTAGAGCTTTCACTGTTTATTTGCAGTGGCGACATTGACCAGAAAACAAACGGTATTCAGTGATGTCGACCGTAGGTTCGGGAATATCAAAGACTTGATGCCTGTAGTACGGCCCACCATGTACATCGATATCAGAATGAGCACAACAAGGGTACGCTTCAGGAAAACAATCGATAAAAACATCCGTTGCTTTTAGAGGTGAGAGTTTTCGTTGATGCCCTGTGTGGCCTTCTTTAGCTCCTGTCGAATTGCGACCACCAGAGCTTTCATCTTTTTTCGCTCATGGTGATCTTTAGGGCTGTCTGATGAGGGCTATTTTGAAGGGTTTTTGGAGCTAGTGGTTAGCTTATCTTCATAATGTCGGAGCTGTTCCCACAGCTCATTAATAGCACCTTAGCCTCATACAAGTCTGAGACTTGAGGTGGTGCTTCTTGGTATTTAGGTGCTTTTTTCTAGTTATGAAACCATAATGACTTCTCAGAATGTTCACTCAATAGCCAAAGTAGAATCAATTTCGTAAGGTCACATTTTTATGTCAATCGGGCTTGGTGAACACTTACGATTGACCGAGATGTGTTTTCTATTCCCGATTGGCGTGACGTACTCCTATTTCAAATCTTCTCATGGTTGAGACTTGATCTCATTATCCGTATTAGGTGATGAGAATGATGTATTAATGACCACTTACAGTGCAGTAATTTGATTTAAGTCAATAATTTGCAATGTTAATTATAAGTAAGGGTTTAATTAACTTTTTGTATAAACTAAAGTCTCAATATGCTAACTCATTGGACCAGTGTGTAAGTGTAAGAACAAAGTCGCAGGATGCGGTTTAAATGTAATTAATTGGTATGGAGTATTTCCAATTGTTAGCTTATATATTGAGGCGTTTATTGCTTGTCATTCCAACATTTCTAGGAATAACAATCTTGATTTTTGCTATTACTCGCTTCGTCCCAGGTGGTCCGGTAGAAAGAATGCTGTCAAAAATGCACTCAGGAACTGACAGTACGGCAGTAAGCGTTGTGGGTAATAATTCCTCATTATCAGATGATCAGATTGCAGAGCTCAATGCCTTCTATGGATTAGACAAACCTATATTAGAATCTTATGTTAATTGGCTGTCTAAGGTTGTCGTATTAGATTTTGGTGAATCAACTCGTTATTACGAACCAGTGAGTGACATGATTGCTGATCGTTTACCAATCTCGTTGTTTTATGGAGGTATGACGTTCTTTATTAGTTACTTTATATCAATTCCACTTGGATATTATAAAGCGATCAAACATGGTTCAGTATTTGATTCTACGTCTTCGATTCTAATATTTATTGGTTATGCGTTACCCGGATATGTTGTTGGCGTTTTTCTAATTACACTGTTTGCCTATAACCTTGATTGGTTTCCTATGGGAGGATTCGTCGGAGACAATTTTGAGGACTATGAAAATTGGGTAGACCAAATCAAGGACATCATGTGGCATGCCGTGCTTCCTCTCATTTGTTATTTGATTGGTGATTTTGCAACGCTCACGATGACAATGAAAAATAACCTTATGGAAAACCTCTCTGCTGATTATATTAGAACAGCCATAGCGAAGGGATTGCCGTTCAAGCAAGCGGTTAAAAAACATGCATTGCAAAATAGCTTAATTCCGATAGCGAGTCATTTTGGTAACTCATTATTGTTCTTTATGTCAGGTTCTTTCTTGATTGAAGTTATTTTTAATATCGATGGTATTGGCTTGTTAGGTTATGAATCAATAATGGAGAGAGATTATCCGGTTGTTATGGGAATCGTTGCTATTAACGCCGCGATGTTAATGATTGGTAATATTGTTTCTGACTTATGTGTTGCTGCTGTCGACCCAAGGGTGAGGTTTGGCGCATGATGAGACTAACTCCACTAACACATAAGAAGATTAAGCACTTTAAAGAGATAAAACGTGGATATTGGTCACTTTTGGTCATGGGTTTCCTACTTATTTTTTCAATCTTCGCTGAGTTTTTTATTAACAGTAAAGCGCTACTCGTTAGTTACAAAGGCGAATGGTCATTTCCTGTTGTCTCAGACGTAAGGCCAGGGACAGACTTTGGGCTAAGTTATGCGAGTGAGGCTGATTATAGAGATCTGAAACAGATTTTTGAGAATGAAGGCGAGGGTAATTTCGTGATTATGCCTATCGTGCCTTGGAACCCTTATGAGCAGGACTTTTCTAGTGACTTCCCACCACTAGCACCGAGTATTGAGAGCCAACATTATTTAGGCACCGACGCGATAGGGCGAGATATTTTAGCGCGCTTAGTTTATGGCTTTCGTATAGCGATGGGGTTTGCGTTAATGACCATGGCCATCTCTTATGCGATTGGTACTGTGGTCGGGTGCTGTATGGGCTTCTTTGGTGGCAAGTTTGATTTGTTTGTTCAGAGGCTAATAGAGATTTGGTCAATGGTGCCGTTTCTGTACGTGATTATGATTTTAGTCTCGATAACCCAGCCAACATTTACCTTGTTTGTCGCAATTAATGTTTTGTTCGGCTGGATGGGAATTACTTGGTATATGAGAACTATGACATATAAAGAGTCTGCTCGCGAATACGTGATGGCAGCCCGAGCGTTAGGTGCTTCGACAACGCGTATTCTAGTGCATCATATCTTGCCCAATACTATGGTTATGATAGTCACTTTAGCGCCATTTACGATTGCCGCTAACATTACCGCATTAACGGCACTCGATTATCTAGGGCTTGGCCTTATGCCTCCTACGCCTAGTTGGGGTGAATTACTACAGCAAGGGAAATCGAATCTAGATGCCCCTTGGATTGTGGTCTCAGTTGTCGGAGCCATCGTTGCAGTTTTAGTCATGGTGACATTTATAGGTGAAGCGATACGCTCGGCATTTGATCCCAAAAAGTTCACACGTTACGTATAAGCGTACATTCAGACATTTACAGGAAGTATCCAATTACAGGATGTAATTATGAATAGAACACTCTCAATATGTATTTCAGCGTTGATGGCGGGTTTATCCACATCAGCTGTCTCGCAAACCACTGCTTTACCACAGGGCGTGGAATGGTTGTCTAACAACAATGAACCACTTTTTGCTTCACAAGACGCAATACGTGGCGGTACCTTACGTACATTCATGGCCAGTTTTCCTCAGACCTTGCGTAGCGTTGGGCCAGACGCAAATTCAGGGTTACGTCATTACTTCATGGATGGTGCGCCAAAGCTTGCTCAGCGACACCCTAATACGGGCAAGTGGATTCCACAGTTAGCGACTGATTGGGCGTTCTCTGAAGACAACAAAACGGTCTATTTTAAGCTTGATCCCAATGCAACATGGTCTGATGGAGAGAAAATAACGGCAGATGACTATCTGTTTATGCTCACTTATTATCGCTCTAAAGATATCGTCGCTCCTTGGTATAACGATTTCTTTTCAACTTCTATTATTGATGTGATTAAAGTAGATGAATATACCATTGCCGTAGAAACCGCTGTAGAGCAGAGCCAAGACGCTCTAATGGTATTGATCAATATGCCAAGTAATGGCTTTCAACCAAGGCCAAAACACTATTTTGCGGATGAAAAAGATGCAAATAATGATGGTATGGTCGATAACTTTGTCCGTAAATATAACTTCAAGAGTGAACCCACAGCAGGCCCGTATTACTTAGATAAAGTTAAAAAAGGTAAGAGTGTTACCTTCAAACATGTCGGTGAAAAGTGGTGGGGCTATTCAAATCGATATTATCAGAATCGCTATAATGTCGATAAGGTGCGTATTACAGTTATTCGCGACTTTGATATCGCTCTAAAGCACTTTGAAAAAGGTAAATTAGATTACTTCGATTTCGTACTCCCTGAATATTGGCATGGGAAATCTGACTCTCAAGGCTTTAAAGATGGTTACATCCAGAAGTTTTGGGGGTTCAATCAAACGCCACAAGGTGCCGGTGGTTTGTGGATGAATACTGCGCAACCATTGCTAGATGATATCAATGTTCGTAAGGGCATTATGCACGCTACCGACTATGACGGAATGATAAAAAACATCATGCGTGGTGACTACTCTCGAAAGCCACATGGGCTCGGGTTTGGACATGGACAATACGATAACCCAACGAATAAAGCGCCAGAATTTGACCCTCAGGTAGCGGCTGAGCACTTTGCAAAAGCCGGCTTTGACACCATGGGCCCTGATGGTATCCGTATCAATAAACAAGGTCAGAGGCTTTCGTTTGCTATTACCTATGGTTACAACGCATGGACGCCAAGAATTGCCTTTCTCCGAGAGCAAGCAAAGTTAGCGGGTCTCGACTTTACCCTTAACTTGGTCGATGGGTCATCGGCGTTTAAATACATTCTAGAGAAGAAGCATCAATTGGCTTTTCTCAATATGGGCTCGGGTGAAATCCCTTCTTACTGGGAGTATTTGCACTCAGACAATGCCAATAAACCGCAAACCAATGCACACACAAATTACAGCAGTCCTCAACTGGATAAATTGATAGAAGCTTATGATGCTGAGTTTGACCAAGATAAGCGCTATCAACTCTCGTATGAGATTCAAGATTACGTTACACAGGCTAATATCATCGTTCCAGGCTATATGGTGCCGTATTCACGCGCTGCACATTGGCGCTGGGTACAGTATCCAGAGAATCCAATGACTAAGCAGACAGAGTCTATTTTCCACCCGATGGATATTGGTAGTTTCTGGATAGATCCTTCACTGAAGAAAGAGACGCAAGCATCGATGAAGTCAGATAAAACCTATGCTCCGGTTTCGTTTGTTGATGACCGTTTTAAGTTGTGATGGATGTTGTATGAATATGGAATATAAACAAGATCCTAATTGCGATGTGGTGTTGGAAGTAAAAGATCTAGAAGTCACTTTTGATACTGACTCGGGAGTCGTTCAGGTACTGCATGGCGTCAGCTTCAAAGTTAAAAAAGGCAAAACTCTAGGTCTGGTTGGCGAGTCTGGTTGTGGTAAAAGCGTCACATCAATGTCGATTATGGGTCTGCTACCTAAACCTTATGGTCAAGTTGTCGGTGGGGAGATCCTTTATAACAATCAGGATCTCGTTACCTTGCCACCTGATTCTATGTATGAAATGCGTGGTAACTCGATCTCTATTATCTTCCAAGATCCAATGACGGCACTTAATCCTGTACATAGTATCGGTAAACAGCTGATGGAGGTGCTAGCGCTTCATCGACCTGAGTTGAAGAAAGCTGATAGAAGAGAATATGCGATCAAGATGTTGGAAAAGGTCAAAATTCCAATGCCAGAGAAACGCATCGACGAATATCCGCATAACCTATCTGGTGGGATGAGACAGCGCGTAATGATAGCTATGGCTCTTGCGTGCAAGCCAGACGTCTTGATTTGTGATGAACCAACCACGGCTCTAGATGTTACGGTTCAAGCCTCCATTTTGGAGTTGATGATAGAGCTACAACAAGAGACCGGTATGGCGATGCTGTTTATCACTCACGATTTAGGTGTTGTTGCAGAGGTGTGTGATGACGTAGCTGTCATGTATGGAGGGCGTGTTGTTGAGTATGCTGATGTATTTGAGCTGTTCGATTACCCGAAACACCCTTATACAAAGCGCTTACTGGGTTTAATGCCAAGTTTGGATCATCCGCCAAAGCAACAAATAGAGATCACACCAATTGATACTTCTTTGTTCCCAGAGTTTAAGGGGTAGTTAAATGTCAGAAGTATTAAGAATAGAAAATCTTACTCAGCATTTTGTCTCTGGAAAAAGGTTATTCTCAAAAGGGTATGTGATTAAGGCCGTTGACGGCGTTTCCTTTTCTCTGCACCAAGGGCAAACCTTGGGGCTGGTTGGAGAATCAGGATGCGGAAAGAGCACATTGGGACGAACAATATTAAAGTTGTTTGAACCAACATCTGGGCGAATTTTCTTTGAAGGAAAAAACATTACTCATTGGAACACTAGGGAGATGAGAGCACTTCGTAAAGAGATGCAGATTGTGTTTCAAGATCCGATGGAGTCCCTTAATCAAAGACATACGATCGGTATGATTTTAGAGGAACCCTATATTATCCACAATGTTGGCACCAATAAAGAGCGTAAGCAGTGGGTATTGGAGTTATTGGATAAGGTGGGTTTATCCAGAGAGTCGGTTGACCGTTATCCTCATGAGTTCTCTGGTGGACAACGTCAACGTATCGGAATTGCTCGTGCCATTGCTCTAAAACCTAAATTACTTATTTGTGATGAGTCTGTGTCAGCTCTAGATGTATCGGTTCAAGCGCAGATTCTTAATTTGCTCTTAAACTTACAGAAGGAGATGAATCTAGCCATTATTTTCATTTCCCACGATCTTTCTGTTGTTAAACAGATCTCTGACGACATTGCTGTTATGTATTTTGGGAAAATTGTGGAATATAGCTCTACTGCGGAGTTATATAACAAGCCAAAAAATGAATATACAAAGAAACTACTTTCAGCAATACCAAAAACCCACCCTAAACACAGGAGGAATATAAAGTAAATAGTTTCAATGCAATCATTTAGCTAATGATTTAATCAAAAATTATAATTGAATTATAAGTTGATTTGGCAGCACATTTTTGTTGCTAAAAGTCTATCGATATTTAGTGGTAAATATTGAGGTGTTTATTTACTTAAAATTCGACGGATTATTTAAGGAAGTTCAATAACTGAACTTAACATTCACGGAAGTTAATAATCATGCAGGACACAATAAATTTGAAGGTAAAGCCGATTACAATATTATTAGGCAGTATGTTTACTTTATCTGTTTGTGCAGGAGAAGGTAATGTTGCTGATAGTAATAACGGTAAAGCTCAGCCAGGAAAAAATGAAAGTGATGCGTATTGTATAACTTGTAATATCGGTGGCTCTATTACCGCTGGCTATTCAACAAATATATACAATAAAGATGACTATCGTGCTTTACGAAGTTTTTCATGGAATGGAAAACTGATATATACACTTTCTGAAAATATGGGAACATATATATATTCAGGTGGATATCGAGCACTAGATGATGCAGTAGGAACGTATGCGACTGACTCTACAATAGGATTAAGTCATTCAAAGTTATATGAGTTTGGTGAAAGTGGAAAAATAGGAGCAAGCGGACAGTTTACCATTCCTACATCTGAAGCGTCTCGTAACGATAAATTACAAACCGCATTCAGGTTAGCTGTTCCAATCAGCTTCGAATATTGGGGGGTGAATTTTAATATATCGCCTCGCCTGAGAAAGAATTTTCATCAATATAAAACTTATGGTGGCAAGTCTCTGACTGAATGGACGTACTCTCTATTTACCGGTGCGAGTTATAACTGGGAAAAATTCACTTTGGGAGTTAACGCCTTGGGCGGAAATACCATCAGTTATCAAGGGGCTAGACGCAGTTCAGTCGAATATGGTGGATCTATCTACGGAGCGTATGGCTTTAACGATAACTGGTCATTTACGCTCAGTGCAGAAACGTCAGGTGCATATGCAGATGCAGAGCGAGGCACACTGGGTGATATCGATCTATTTGATTCAGACAAAGCTTCTTACAAAGTAGATATAACATTCTCATTCTAGGGAAAGAAACATAATAAAGGGATTCAATATGAACTTAAAAAAAATTGCATTGAGTGCTGCAATTACGGCTATTTTGGCCGGGTGTGGCGCTGATGATCAGTCATACGAACTTCAAGAACGCGATTCTAAGGAAGTGGCCGTTCAAGATCTAAAAGATGGCCGTTGGTTTTATGTCCCAACGACTGGTGCTGCTCCACGATTTGCACTAAACCAATTTCCATTCTTACAGGGAATGGGACGCTATGTAGAGCTTTGTTATACCAAAACTGGTTTAGAAGTTCGTGCTTTTGATAAGAATTACCCTGAGTCTTCGTTACCAAAGGACGAAAATAACTATTGTGTAGAGCAAGATATTGTTGGCAGTGATGATCTTGTTAACTTCGCGCAAGTGTTAGAAATTCCGGGTGACTTTGCGTCTTATCGTTGTAGGGAAGATGCGTATGGTGACTGTACTAATGCAGAAGAGATCAACGCAGATAAAAGCTTAGACTATCGTAAGAAGACTCACTTTACACCGAAACCAGAAGGGCTGATCGTATCTGAGTTTAACTACGAAGATCTGTACGGTTTGAAGGACGGTATTACTGAACAAGGGACTGCAAAAGTGATTTCTTGGGACTTTGATCCTGAGAATGGTATTCTCAATTTCGAGTTAGAACGCACTTTCCAAGTCGATTTAGATAACATTTCTGCTTACATTAACTTCTCAACAAAATCTGGCTTAGAAGAAGCGTTGGTTGACGGTGCTTTCAAGGCTCGTTTCTATTACTCATTGGTTCATGAAAGCGTGGTTGCTTCGGACAACTATCAACCTGTGATGTACCCAGTTGGCGATGAAAATGACATTGGTTTCTTCACCACACAGACCAAAAAGCTCAACCCGATCACCAACAAGTATGATCGTGATGTTGTTTATCTGAACCGATTTAATCCAGACAACGGTACCATCAAATACTACCTAACGGATAACTTCTTTGAAGATAAAAACAAGCTTTTCTTAGACTCGACGATTCAAACCATCGATAAAATGAACAAAGCGTTGTCTTTATTTGGTAATGATGCCGGTAAACCTGCTATCGAAATCGTGAACTCAACGTCGCCAGCAGGTATTCACCCTGGTGATCTACGCTATAACATCATTAACTTGGTTGATGAACCCCTAGCTAATGGTCTTCTGGGTTATGGTCCTTCGGTAGCGAACCCGATGACGGGTGAGATCATTAAAGCGCATGTTAACCAATATGCGGGCGTGGCAAGAACTGGAGTGCCTTATTATTGGGATAACCTAGCGCGCTTTTATAACCGAAATCAGTTGTCATTGAATGGTTTACCAGTATTACCGACTGCAGACGCGTCTCCTGCCGTTGCCGAAGTAGAAAGTCGTATTCAACAGCTTTCGACGATGGCAGCGATCTCCAAGTTGTCACAAGTGGATGATGTAGCACCAGCCTTGACCGAAGAAGAGCTGATGGGGGATAAAAAACCTTCGCAAGCACCGACTATTCTAACTCAGAACTTTAGCGACGATATGGACTTTGGAGATGTCGTAGCGGCGGAAGAGACTCGTCTGGCATTCTGGTCTGAAAACAATGCATACCCTATTGAAGCGTCATGGGCCTCCTCAACCAGCAAAGCGATGCTCGATAACCTTAAGTTCGATGATGAGCGTTACTTCAACATTAACGTAGATGACAATAGCGGAGATACGTCCCGCAAGCTGAAACGCTGGAAGTACTTACCAAAAGACCTTCAACAAAAAGTGGCTGATGCGATAACCGTTGCAACTTATAGCAATACACTGGTTCATGAATTGGGTCATAACGTTGGTCTGCGTCATAATTTTAAAGGTTCGAACGATAAGGACAATTACTACACCTTGGAACAGGCTCATGCTCTTGGGTTGAGTAACATTCCAGCTTATAGCTCAACCATGGACTATGCGCCAAGTATGCTGGATGAAACGCCAACATGGGGCTTATATGATATTGCAGCGTTCAAGTTTGGCTATGGACGTAAAGTAGAGACCATTCAAGACTCTTCATCTGCGATGCCAACAAAGGTGACAAATCCAGGTGATCAGGGGACTGACGAAGAGAAAGTCGCTTATCAACAATATCTTACTGACCTAGAGGCGTATCAGCAAAGCTTTGCCCACCGTTTTGGCAACAATGTGGATAACGACTCACTGATGGTATGTAACGAAATCATGACGTTATCGGGCGATCAAGCTGGTAAGTCTCTTTACAACTGTGACTTTAGCCGTTTTGATGTTGCTGCGTTAAGTGATGATCCTGAAGATTATGCCAAAACTCGATATGGCGTACTTTACTACCTAGATAATGTTCATAACATTGAACGTAAGAGTTACGATTTCTGTACCGATGGTAATGTTTCTCTTAACAGTAATTGTAACCGTTTTGATGAAGGTACAAGCCTTAACGAGATCGTTGCATATGAGTGGCAGAGCTACTTAGACAGCTATGATCGTCGTAACCTTGCAGAATACAGTACCAACGGTTTGTTTTCTTCGGATTATCCTGGCTACATTGTTCGTCGTTATCGTGAGATGACGTCAATCCGTGACAAGATGGAGGATCTAGAACGTATTGATGATCTATACAATAACCTCGGCTACACGTCTTCTACGGATAAGCCAGGAGATTTCTTATTGCGATTAGCGTCTAATGAGACTTACTGTACAACACCAGGTGCAGAAGCAAACTACTGGTTCTGTGACTATGCAGATGGCGCAAAGCACGCAGCAGCATACTTCTTGGATGTGTTGGCGACCCCAGAGCATCAATGTGTGATAGAAAATGACGATGGTATTCAAAAGGTAATCTCATTTGGTCAACTTCTTAACAACAATTCTCACTTGTTACCTGCAAACTACGATTTGATTGATGCGAACTGTTTCGATGAGCATGCGGCTAAATTTATCGAAGATGCAGAGAGTGGTTATACCGCTGTAGCAGAGACGAAAAATGGTCGTTTCTTGAGTGCGGTTGGCAGCTTTGACCCTGATTACCCATGGTCAAATGCAGTATCTGTACTAGGTAGCTGGCCAGATAAAGTGCTTGCAAGTTACTTCTTGGCGCGTCGTTACTCAGATCGTTATACCGACGAAGTGAGTTTCGCATCGCTATTAGATCTTCCTGGAGTGCAAGAGCAATACGAGGACATCATCTCAAACATGATCTCAAAAGAAGGCTTAAATACACCAATAGAGTTGGTTGATGCTGAGGGTAAAGCCTACAACAACCTAAATGGCGTTGATGTAAACCTGCACATTACGGAGAAGATGGAATCATTGGCTCCAATGCCAAAAGGCATTGAAGAGTTCTTCGGTCTATCTAGTCGAGAACGTCGACGTATTAGTGATCTGATTTTACACAAAGGTATCGATGAAATGCAGTCGTATGACTACACGGTGAAATCTTTAGGTAGGGCTCAGCTGGATGCGTTTACTAAACAGCAAGACCGTTATGGCTTGGTTGCCGGAAAGAAAGTTGAGTTTGTGATTGATGGCAAAAAGTACGTAGCGACTAAGTCAAATAAATTGGCTTATGAGGCTGCGACCCAGTTAATCAACTCAAAAGGCTACGCGCTGACACTTTACTTAGATAACTATGATTCAGTAGATCTAGCCAACATTGTGACGGATATTGAAGAGGCGTGGGGAAGTTTCAGAACCGATATCACCCCAGCATACCATGATGCCGTTTTGCTGCATGATGCCCCGATGGTGAATGCGATGAAACTGCAAATCGATATCGATTTACAAGCAAATATCTTTGACCCTGCATTGTCATTCAAGAATTTTATTGAGGCAGGTGCCGACGTTGTTTACGATGCATCAGCTGATACTGTTCAATACAATGGCGGTGAGATCCACACTGCATCAAAAGCTTATGCAGCATACTCTGATGCGATGATTCTGATTCGTTTTGGTTACGGTATTCCAATGATGTCAGCGGTGGATAATTTACACGCGGGTTATGTTGCGGCTTCAGATGCAGACAAAGACCTATGGGTTAAAGATCTTAATATGATTAAAGCCTACCAAGTTGGGGATATTGCGAGCGTTGCAGGTAAGTATTACGAATTGCTTGACCGTTTACCTTATGTAAACAATTAATTTTGATTTCCTTGTCAACTTAAGTGAAGGTAATAGATAGACACGTATTTTTATGTCGTCCTTCCGTTGCCACACTTTATAGATAAAAGGTTTAACTATAACAGAGGTTGTCTTCGAGGCAGCCTCTCATACACAAATCCCTAAGTCACCGCTTGGGGATTTTTCTGATCTCTACCTATTGTATTTCCCCCCATTTTCTACCGATAGCTTCTGTTTTGTATAAACTACAAACCAAGCAAAGCTGGGATAAAGTGGGGAAGAGGAAAGTTGATTATTTTCAGTGCATTGCGCGAGATTTACGATTTCTTTGAGGGCTCAGAAACGGTGAAACCCCGATGTTGGTAGCATCGGGGTTTCGAATTTTTAGATTTCTCGATTGGTAAGGTCGATTATCTTTTCTATGCAGAAGGCTGGATTAATCCAATCTTATTCCTTGGTAGGGAATTAGATGCGGATGAAGTCCATGTGCTCAACTTTTGGCTTGTAAGCGTGACGTTGAACGTCTTGTGGCTTAACCTTAACTTCTGCGCCGTCAATCAGTAGAGTGATTGCTTCGTAGAACTCAGGCTTATCCATTTGGTTGATCACATCGTCGTGATTAAGTTCGATAGATACAGCTGCTGCTTCACCACCGTAGATTACAGCTGGGAATTTACCAGCGTGACGTAGGCGGCGGCTCGCACCTTTACCTAGTTCAGTACGTACTACTGCTTCAAATTTCATAGTTTTACTCTCAAATTAGTAAAAATTAACTTCACATCTCAATGCGACCTTGAGTATGTGGTAATGCTTAGGCAGAACGAGTTCATGCTTAAGCGAGCGCGGATACTAACATCACATTTGAATATGAGCAAGTAAGAAGCCTATCACAAAGTGAATTTCCTTCGATATTTGGCTCGTTTGTAGATAAAACGCTCTCTACCCCTATTTTATCGCTTTCTTTGCTCTTCTGCCTTGTTCTTTTGCCCTGTTTATATCGTCGCGAAATCATCAAGTTAATGAACGGAAAATGAATGTTCGCCTAAGGCTTGGTTAATGCTTGGTTAGGTAACTTTAGTGTTAATTAATCAGCAGAGTGAATAGGTGAAAACATGGAACCGGTCAGTATTGTCGTTATTACGCTAAACGAAGAGAAACGCATTAGTCGCTTAATGGAAGAGTTGAGCGTGCAAACCCATCAAGAGTTCGAAGTGATCGTTGTCGACTCAAACAGTGAAGATAACACCCGAGAAGTCGCACAGGCCTATGAAAGTGCGTTGCCGAAATTGACTGTCCACCATATGCGAGAACGCGGTGTTAGCCTTGGCCGAAACACCGGTGCTGCTTTGGCGCAGTACAACAGAATCCTTTTCTTGGATGCCGACGTTAGCCTGCCTCGTAACTTCCTTGCTAAAGCGCTGTATGAGCTAGAAGAGAATAAGCTTGAAGTTGCTGGCGCATATATGAGTTCAAAAGGGCTGCCATTAGTTCATAAATTCGGTTATGGGCTGTTTAATGCGGGCTTATTTGTGACTCAGTTCTTTTTCCCAACAGCGATTGGCGCGTGTATTTTCTCAACCAAACGAGCGCATGAACAGATCGGCGGCTTCGATGAGGCGATCGTTCTGTGTGAGGACTGTGATTACGTAAAACGTGCGAGCAAAACATGGCGATTTAGGTTCCTAAATATGACTTTCGGTTTTGACCCTCGCCGATTAGACCAAGATGGTGTTGTGAAGACGGGATCAACTTACCTTAAAGCCAATATAAGACGCTTCTTTATAGGAGAAATGCGTAACAACGAAATGAACTACAAGTTTGGTCACTACAAAGAACAGTAAGCATTGGGGTTGTTATGTTTGATGGACTAGGGCTGTTTTTGGGAGCATTGGGTGATGCTCTCATTGGCCCAAACCTATTTGTACCGGGAGAGCCCTTTTTTATCGCTGCGGGCTTTCAACTGTATTCAGGTGCATGGATAGCGTTGGTATTTGTAATGTTAGGTGGTGTCGTTGGGGATCAACTGAGTTATTTCATTGGCTTAAAGTGGGGCAGAACTGCCCAAAAGAAGCTTATTAAATTTCGACCAAAAACCAAAAGGGTGATCGCTCGGTGTCGTTATCTCATTGCGAAGAAGGGCGCGTACATCATAGTCGCGGCACGCCTTTTGGGGCCCATTGCTTGGGTTGTTCCTGTTATCGCAGGTTCTCATCGCGTTAAGTGGCACAGTTTTACGCTGTTGTCTTCGATAGGTTTATTGCTTGGCGGTGGTCAATTTATTGCTTGGGGTATGTTGTTGGCACATGGTGTCGAACAGTTTCCTTTATTGGGAGCGGTTAAGGTTTTCCTAAGCGAGCACCAAAGCTTGCTGATTGGTTTAGTTGCTATGACCATTTTTGTTGTTGTGGGTAACAAACTTAAATGGCGTCAGCTAACCTTGAAAACCAGCGCGTTTTTAGTGGTTTGGCTGTGTTACGCAAATTATGCGCACTTCTTCTGGAAAGCCGACGACTTTCAAAATCAACAAACATCGGCATCGATGAACTCTGTTGATTTACACCAAGTGACTTACAAAGCGTTTCCTGGGCTTTCTCCAATCTATGATGCTCAAGCGATCAATGTTGTTTATGTTGGAGAGTCGCCTCGTGAACTCATGAACCAGTTGGGCTGGATAGAAAATCAAACGTTCTCTCGAAATGATATTGAGTGGTCGAATTACCTTGCCCTTCTTAAAGATAAGACACCGCCTGTATCTGATTTGTATTGGCGAAACCAACCACAAGATATGGCCTTCCAATTGCCTGGAAACCTGATGAAGAGAAGCCATATTCGCTGGTGGAATGCGGGGTTAAACAGAAACAGTAATCAAACACAGTGGTTAGGGGCAATCAGCTACGATGACGGTTTAAAAGTGACACCGTATTCTGGTATTGTCACCATACTCCATAAAATCGATCCGAATGTTGATGAAGAGCGCGATCGGTTGGCGCAGCAAATTAAATCCACTTACCCGAATATGGAACTGGTCAATTTACCTCTAGCGAATGCACAGGTAATGAATGATCAACATGACTACTACACAGACGGAAATATCTTGGTTATTGGATCAACGACATACAGTGATGGTTCACAAACCTTAGATGTTGCGGTGAATGATATATAAAGCATGGCCTCAAGACCTTCTCTATTTTAGTCCCCCGAACAATACGAACCTTGTTTGAAGATCAATCAAACAAGGTTCTGTTATTTCTGCTTTTTAAAACCGAGCCTCTTTTGGTCGTTTCTATCGTTCTAATAGTGTCAACTTTGTCTACTCTAATTTATGGGGAACAAGGGTGAAAGCTAAGGATAAAGTAAGTAAATGAATCCGGTTGGTTTGAAATCTACGTCGACGATATGGTGAGAGAAAAATCTTTTTATGAGGCCGTATTTAAAGTCACGCTAGAGAAGTTAGATAATGAGGCGGGCATCGATATTGAAATGTGGGTGTTCCCTAGCGAGATGTAAAAATACGGCGGGACAGGGGCTTTGTGCTCGATGCCTGACGTAAAAGCGGAAACAGAACTATGGTGTATTTCTCTTGTGATGATTGTGCGACAGAAGCAAGCTTGGCGGTGGCTAATGGTGGTGTATTACAAGTACCTAAAATGGCGATTGGACAGTCCGCGTTCTTAATGGATAACACAGTTTCATCAGTGTGCTCAGTGATACCGAAGGCAATGTCGTTGGTTTACATTCGATGGTTTAAACTTGCAGAGCAAAAACAGTTCAGGATCCAAAAGGAGTTTATGTGTGATGCGTAAACTCCTTATTTTAATTCAGGTATGGCGGTTGTTCGAATGGAGTCGTTTAAGAGACCTGAGATACCTTTAGAACAAGAGAGGCTTTCAAGCCGCCCATTGAGCTTTTGCTTAGCGTTAAGTTCCCGCGGTAACTGTGTGCCATTTCATTCACAATATTCAGGCCTAGACCGGTACCAGGAGTCGTTTCATCGAGCCTTACGCCTCGTTTGGTCACCTGTTCGAGCTTTTCTTCAGGAATACCTTGTCCGTCGTCTTCAATAATCAACTCGACATTGCCATCGGTCAGTTCATTAGCGTGAACGCGAATAATACTGCCCGCCCACTTATAACTATTTTCGAGTAGGTTTCCGACCATCTCATCAAGGTCGGTTTTTTCTACAGCAACCTCAAGTTCAGAATCCAGTTCATTAATCATAGTGACTTCATTGGCAGCATAAACTTTATCAAATGCTATCGAAATCGCTTCAACTCGCTCACAAGGCGACGACTTCACCGAAAGGATGTTCATTGCACCCGCCATACGAGCGCGACCGAGGTGATAGTCGATCTGGCTTTGGATCTGTTGAATCGGTTGTTGTAATAGTTTCTTCTCGTTGTCAGGTAGCATCTCAATTTCATTTTTCATCACCGACAACGGCGTCTTTAACGCATGAGATAGGTTACCTGCGTGGTTACGAGCACGCTCCAGTAACTCTTGGTAGTGAAAGAGTAGGGCATTAAGGTCAGATACGAGTGGCGAGACCTCTTTCGGGTAGTTATTGCTTAGCCCTTGTTGCTCACCTTTTCTCAGCATCACTAGCTCACGTTGCATCTTACTCAGCGGTAATAGAGACCAGCTAACTTGAATACCAATCAACATGAGTACGCCGACAAACAACAGCATTAGGATCAGCCATACCTGACCCGTTAACTCCGCTAGCGTCGACTCGAGTGGGTCTTCGTCAATACCAATGGTGATCGTAATTGGGTCGCTCAGTGAAGGCAGGTAGATATCTTGCTCAATGTAAATCAGCTTCTCTTTTTCAGGTCCATTAACGGAAGTGTGAATAGGAGAACGCTTGATGGTGAGGTCTTTGTCCCATAAGGAGCGCGAACGAATGATTTGATCTTGAGTAGAAGCTCGCCAATAAATACCGCTGTAAGGCTGGTTAAACCTCGGGTCAGAAAGGCGTTCTGCCATGATCAGGCTGCCATTGTCATTGGTTTCAATATTCGCGGTGAGCTCGTCCATGGTTAGGGCAAGTTGCTGCTTCATGTCGTCGACAAGGTAATCGTTAACCAGTTTTGGTATACCCACACCGGCCGCCAATATCATCGCACCTAGCCAAAAAGCCGCAGCGAGAAGCAAGCGGCTTTTTAAACTGATGTTTTTAAGTGTTTTTTTCTTTAGATTCATGCATTTCCAGCCGGCCTTTGCCCATCGTTCTTGAGTTGTACTTCAATGATCAGTACAGGCTGTCCACTTAGTGGGTGAGTGTGCTTGATTTCTCTTAGTTTAATTGACGTTTGTTGTTCTAATTAAATAGAGACCTATTCAGCATTCAGTTGATAGCCAAGGCCACGCACGGTTTTGATGATCTTTGGTGCGATTTTCTTACGAATACGACCAATAAATACCTCAACCGTGTTCGAGTCGCGGTCGAAGTCTTGTTTGTAGATGTGCTCAACCAACTCGGTACGCGAAATAACCTTTTTTTGATTGTGCATGAAGTACGCGACAACCTTATATTCTAGTGCCGTTAGGCTGACTGCTTGGCCCTGCCACAACACTTTTGAACTGCGAGTGTCCAAGCTTAAATCACCAATTTGAAGAACAGGTGCTGCACTGCCTGACGCTCGGCGAAGTTGTGCGCGAATACGGGCAATCAGTTCAACCATTTCGAATGGCTTAGTTAGATAATCGTCAGCGCCTGCGTTTAAGCCTTCAACACGTTGGGTTAGGGTGTCACGAGCACTTAAGATAATCACTGGCGTGTTGATGTTTTCGTCTCGAATGCCTTTTAAAACGGTTAGACCATCAAGCTTAGGTAGACCTAGGTCGAGAACAATCGCATCCCACTCTTCTGATGTCGCGCGATAAAGCGCGTCGATACCATCTTGAGACAGCTCTGGAACCCAGTCGGCTCCCTCAAGTGTTTCAATAATCTGTTGGCCCAAACGAGGTTCGTCTTCAACGACTAAAATTTTCATAATTGTTCTTCTTAATTTTTTGGAATGACTGTTCGCTGTGCTTAACTATTTGCCTTGCTCAGCTATTTACCTTGTTTAACTATGTCGTCGCGCTTAATAGCGTTTTTAAAGTTGCGGCCTTCAATCTTTAGCATTTCTAACGTTTCGGCGTTGTATTCAACTTTGATGATGTTGTTTTGGTAGTTAATTTTTAACTCATACACCCAAATATCATCATCTTCTTCCAGTTCGACTTTAATGATTCGGCCATGAAGGTCGTTTTCTACTGCTGCATACATCTCAGAGAAAGGGCGAATATAACCCTCCCGAACCGCTTCATAGACTTCGTCTTGGTCTTCTTCAAATTCAATGCGGGTTCCTGGTTTATGAACGTCCTGCACTAATTCGTGACCATTGTGATGCGAGTCAGCCCATGCGCCAGCAGAAACAAATAAGCCTAAGCTTATAGAAAACAAAGAAAACAAAGAAATCATAGCTTTACTAAACATAGCGAATCCTAGAGAAGGTTGATAGCGTTCAGTATAAAAAAGTAATTCTGAACAGAAAGTGAACCTGATTAATAATGAGAAATTGATACCTAAAAATTTGATGATTAAATCGCCAACACATCATGGAGACTAACCATCAAGTGTTAATACGGTAATCATTAACGTTGTTGAAGTTCATCTTCGAATATCTTGTCTCTCATTTTCCAAAAGCGACCAACTTTACGTGCAATCACAAATTGTGGTGGGCGAAATCTATGTTGGTGAGCAACCACTTTCGACGGTGAGGCTTCCTCGAAAGGTCTGTGTCTATCCGCAAGGTGAGGGCGAACGAACTGATCTTTAAAGTTCTGCTTTTGCTTCTTGGTGGTCAATGACCAAAATTCATGGACTTGCGCTTGGTTTTCACCACGGTAGGTGACCTTAAGTTGCGACTTTCCTTTGTCGTCTTTCAGAACATTAAGGTCCATCTCTAAACATTCAAACACCAAAGCATCTTTTAGATTGAGTGCCTCTTTGAGCTTTTTGTCTGGGTCTACCAAGGTAGCGTCACATTCATGACAAATGCGTGCTGCAATGTCGTTGTCGGCGCCGCACTCTCCACAGTATTTGGCGCGGAAGCGATAGTTACAATGCTCACGTTCACCGGTGTCTTCATCCGTGAAGTATCCTTGGCATTTACGGCCAAAGTGTTCAAGCAAGAAGCCATTGCTGTCTAGCTTGCCCCAGAAATTGTTATTGAAGCCACAAGCTGGGCAGGGAATAGTGATGATTTCACTGTCTGAATCTGGCTTAGGGTCGCCGACTTCTGGTTGGTAAAGGTCATAGCTGTTACCCGCATAATCGAGCACCAAACACTCTTTTTTTCCCGGAGATAAACGTAAGCCACGTCCTACGATTTGTTGGTATAAGCTGATGGATTCAGTTGGGCGAAGAATCGCAATTAAATCAACATGAGGGGCGTCAAATCCGGTGGTTAATACCGACACGTTGACCAAGAATTTGATTTTGCGTTCTTTGAAATCATTGATGATTTGGTCACGCTCTAATGTCGGTGTATCACCGATGACAATCGCAGCTTCCCCTTCGGGTAGTAAGCCTAGGATCTCTTGAGCGTGCCTTACGGTTGCTGCAAAGACCATGATGCCCAGTTTGTCTTGGGCGAGGTGAATAATTTGATCGACAATCTGTGGTGTGGCTCTTTTTGATTGTTCGATCACCATATCCAGCTCGGCTTCTTTGTATCGACCTGTGCTCGCAGGTTTTAACTGTGAGAAGTCATAACTCAATACCGGCGCATCTATCATGCGAGCTGGTGTTAAAAAGCCTTCGTCGAGTAGGTAACGAATCGGTAACTCGAAAATACAATCTCTGAAGAATCTTGGTTCTTCTGAACGCACTTGTCCGCGAGTGTGGTATTGGTAAATCCAACCCATCCCTAAGCGATAAGGGGTTGCCGTTAAGCCAAGCACCTTGATACCCGAGTTGTTTTCACGCAAGTGAGTGATCACTTTCTGATAGCTACTGTTCTTTTCGTCGGGTACTCGGTGGCATTCATCGATAACCAAAAGTGAAAATTGGTTTGAGAATGAATCGAGGTTGCGGACCACAGATTGAACGGATGCGAATACCACTTGTTGGTCGGTCTCCTTACGGCCTAATCCTGCAGAGAAAATGGAGCCATTTAACCCATAACCTTCATACTTTTCATGGTTTTGCTCGACAAGCTCTTTCACGTGAGCCAGTACCAATACGCGACCTTTCGCAAGCCTTGCCAGCTCAGCGATGACCAAACTTTTTCCAGCCCCTGTCGGTAGCACGAGAACAGCCGGTGTTTGGTGTTTTCTGAAGTAATGAATGACTGATTTTACTGAGTCTGCTTGGTATGGGCGGAGTGTATACATATCGCGTCTTGTAAAATGGAGAACAAATAGTGTGAAATAGCTCAACTAATCGAGCAAAGGTGACTATAATACCCGACTTAGATTAGTTGAGGTATTCATGCGTTTAGATAAATTTCTGTGCGATGCACTAGGCATTACTCGAAAAGAAGCAACACAATTATTAAAAACAAAGACTGTGACAGTAAATGATGTCATGCAAAAAAGCGGTTCAGTTAAATTAACTGAAGAGTGTGTTGTGGAATGGCAAGGCAATGAACTTCGTGTTCAAGGTCCACGTTACATTATGTTGTATAAGCCAGAAGGCTTTGTTTGTTCGCATGAAGATGGCTCAAATCGCACCGCATTTGAATTGCTTGATGAAATCAAAATGGACAAGCTGCACTTTGCAGGTCGTCTAGACGTTGATACTACAGGCTTAGTACTGATCACTGATGACGGTAAATGGTCTCACCGTATTACCGCACCAAAACACAAGTGTGAAAAGATGTACCGTGTGTGGTTGGTTGATCCAGTAGAACCAGACTACGTTGAAAAATTCAAAGAGGGCATCCAGCTTAAGAGCGAAGATGGCCTAACACTTCCTGCGCACCTTGAAGTGCGTGCAGAGCGTGAAGTGCTATTAACGATTCACGAAGGCAAATATCATCAAGTTAAACGCATGTTTGCTGCTCTTGGTAACAAGGTAGAAGCACTACACCGTGAACGCATTGGTGAAATCGAGATGGACGAATCTCTTGAGCTGGGTGAGTACCGTTACCTAACGCAAGAAGAAGTGGATTCTATCTGGAAGTAACCCTTAGCTATTAATTTATAGCGCTCTCGTTGCAAAGCCGACCAAGGATAGCGTCGGCTGATGATGTTGACTGGTACTAGGAAAGTCTCAGCCAATCTTTTGACTGGCGTGCTCACGCCGGTCCTAGCTTTATCAGTTAAACATTCGGAGAACCATGCAGACATCTACCCCACAGAGTCCAAGCTCTCAACCAGAAACTCCTCAATTAGGCTTAGTACTATTCTTGATCTTAGGTGCGATTGGTGCGCTAACGCCGCTCGCGATCGATATGTACTTGCCTGCAATGCCGACCATTGCAAAAGATCTTGGTGTAACGGCGGGCGAAGTTCAGATCACGCTAACGGCTTATACCGCAGGTTTTGCGTTGGGTCAGCTGCTGCATGGCCCATTAGCTGATAGCTATGGACGTAAGCCAGTACTCTTGATTGGTGTGTTATTGTTTGCGATTGCTTCTGTGGTGAGTGCCACAACCCACGGCATTGAAGCGCTGACTTATGTTCGTACTGCACAAGGTTTTGCAGGCGCAGCGGCAGCTGTAATTATCCAAGCGGTTGTACGTGACATGTTTGATCGAGAAGATTTTGCGAGAACCATGTCTTTCGTAACCTTGGTTATGACGGTTGCGCCACTTATCGCACCAATGATTGGTGGTTACTTGGCACTGTGGTTTGGTTGGCGCTCAATTTTCTGGGTACTGGCTATCTTTGCAGTGATCGTCATTCTAGCTGTATCGATGAAGATCCCTGAGACGCTACCGGTAGAAAATCGACAGCCATTGCGTTTCAAAACGACGATTCGTAACTACGCTCGTTTATGTAAGAACCCAACGGCAATGGGCCTAATTTTCTCGGGCGCATTTTCTTTCTCGGGAATGTTCGCATTTTTAACCGCTGGTTCGTTTGTTTACATCGACATCTACGGTGTGCGTCCAGACTTATTTGGTTACCTGTTTGGCTTGAACATCGTTGCGATGATCTTGATGACGAGCATTAATGGCCGAATCGTGAAGAAAGTCGGCTCTCACGCGATGCTGCGAGTGGGTTTAACCATTCAGTTGTTCGCTGGTTTAGGTTTGTTGGTCGGCTGGTCATTAGATATCGGCCTGTGGGGCATTGTGCCATTCGTGATGTTGTTTATCGGCACATTGTCTACCATTGGTAGTAATTCAATGGCGCTGCTACTCAGTGGGTACCCGAATATGGCTGGTACGGCATCATCACTCGCGGGCACATTAAGATTTGGTACTGGTTCTGTGGTTGGAGCAATTGTCGCAATGCTACCAAGTGATACTGCAGGCCCGATGGCTATGGTGATGGCAGCATGTGCAATACTGTCAGCATTACTATATTGGACATTAGGAAAGAAGGCATAATGTCAAAATACTATATTGAAATTCAGAAGCTTGTGAACACCGCACTTGGTGAGCTTTATGCGCTACACAAGTCAGGCAAAGCGATTGACGCACCTATCGCAAACAACCTATACCTTGTTCGCTGGGTAACTAAAGTAATCAAAGCACAAGCGTATGATCGTGTTGTTGTGCCTGATTTGGTTCGCTGGCAAAAGCAGGGCCGTTCAAAAGGTAATAACTCTGATTTAACCTTTACGTTTAAGCGAATCTCAGCGTTTTACGCTCAGTTCTTCCCTGAAGGTGAAGAACCTAAAGAACTAAAAGACAGTGACGTTGAAGCCTTTATGGACAAAATGTACGAGATGGGTTGGAGCGTATCGAGTGAAGATGAGTTAACCACGGGCGGCAAAATTCAGTTCTTTACCGATGGTGAGCACTCATTCGCTCTATGTGGAAAGCAGTGTGATGACTCTTTCGACGGTGAGTTGATGGTTAAGCCGATGAACTGGTTTGTTCGTGGTAACCACGCTGAGTTTATCCAAGCAGCGATGGAAGCGGGTTTCATGCTTCACAAAGTGACGGACTACAAGTCTGCTGTGAAGTACCACGGTGAATATATCGTGTACCCAGCGAACCAAGGCAACCAATTGGCTGAGATCCCAATTAGCTTTGTTGCTGAGTAGCAGAAACGAGATTAGAGATACCAAGAGCGGAATTATCCGCTCTTTTTTGCCTCTCATAGCGAGTGTCGCTATTCGAACCTCAAATCTGCTTTAATCAATTCGCATCTCGCCACTCGAGTCCCGCTTCTGCTTTTAATCTTTTCTAATCTCGTCACTAGACTCCCGTATCTGCTCTTGTGCCTGCTTCTCTATCGCTTTTACCATACCTTTAAATATAAACAGGTGAGCTGGCATCATTGCGAACCAATACAGTAGCCCCAGAAAGCCTTTAGGGTGCCACCAAGCCGTGATGTTTAATTCACGCGTGCCTCCGTTATCAGAAACCGTGATTTCCAGTCGTCCTAAGCCTGGACCCTTCATGCCGAACAACAGCGATAAGAATTGGTTCTCTTCACAGCGAATCACTTTCCATGAGTCAATTTTGTCGCCTACTTTTAGTTTTGGCCCTTTTGGCATTTGTCTAACGGGTACTCCGCCACCAAAGAGAAGATCTAACCACTCCCTTGTGCGCCATAGAGCGTTAGCGAAGAAGTAACCCTGTTTAGGGCTTCCAATCTGTTGAGCTACGTGCCAGAGCGATTCTAGTGAGGCTGTCGACGTGATACTTGCACCTGTCTTTTTCGGATAGTAGCCGTATCCCGCTTGCCAGCGTTTAAAAGCGGTTTTATCAAAGCCCCACACATTACTTTTTACGAAGTTGCCCTCAGCGTGAATCGCTTGTTCAACCATGCTCTCGAACGACACGAGTTTTTGCGGATATTTTTCTTGGATGGTGGTCGAGTTGGCTATGAAGTCATGCTTTAAACCCGCGAGCAATGCTCTGCCTATGTTGGAAGGGACAGAGGTCACCACGCCAAGCCAATAAGAGGCGATCTTAGGCGTAAGTAGGGAAGTCGCCCATAATCTAAGTGAACGATTGGCAGTTTTAGCGATATGTGCAAATTGATTGCGATAAGAGACGATATCTGGACCGCCAGCCTCAAAGGTCTGGTTGTCGCTTGGGTTATCTTGCGCGAGCTTTAGTAAGTAGTGATTGAGGTTTTTCAATGCGATAGGGTTAGCTTTTGAGTCGACCCATTTCGGCGCAATCATGATTGGTAGGTTGTAAACGAAGTCTCGCATTATCTCAAAGGCCGCCGAACCAGGGCCAATGATGACGCCGGCTCGTAGCTCAGTAACGGGAACCGAGCCTTTACGAAGTACTTGTCCAGTTTTCTTTCTCGCTTGAAGGTGCTCAGAATCGCCAGTTTGAGGTTGAAGTGAACTTAAGTAGATGACGTGTTGGTTTTTAGGGCCAAGTGCGGACACAAAGTTACGGGCCAGGCTTAGCTCGTAGTCAATGAAATCATGACCTTCCGCCATACCATGGACAAGGAAGAAGATGAGGTCAAAATCAGGGACTAAAGCTTGTGTTGCCGCTTGGTCAGCCAGATCGAGATATTCGAGTGATAAATTTTCATGTGGCTCGGTTCGTGCTTTTAAGTAGTCGATGTGCCTTGCTGCAGCGGTTACTTGATAACCTTGTTCTAGCAGCAGAGGAAGCAGCTGTGAACCAACATATCCAGAAGCGCCTAAAACCAGTACTTTCTTCATCGTTACTCCATTTATATCTGTGGTTAAAAACCGAACATTGATATAATAGCGTGATATTTATCTATATTCATCAACACGTTCCGTTCAGGTGTGCCTATGCTGCTCTCTTCAATTATCCATCACACTCGCGGTGACTTTGTTCGCAGGCTGATTGCCATTGCTTTGCCAATCACCTTTCAGAGCATTATGTTTTCAAGCCGAGGCTTGGTGGATGTGCTGATGTTAGGTCAACTTGGGGAGGCAGATATTGCGGCGGTTGGTGTTGCCAGCCGTGCGATGTTTGTTACGACTATTATGCTGGTGGGTGTGACTACTGGCGGTGCTCTGCTTACTGCCCAGTATTGGGGAGCCGGTGATAAGCAAGGGGTAAGGGAAAGTACCGCATTGACCTGGTTGGTTTCGACCCTGTTTGCTCTTCTGACGATTGTCTTCTTTGTCTCTTTCCCTGCTCAAATCATGGGTGTGACGACCGATTCTCAAGAAGTGATCAGTTTAGGTGTTGAATACATCGTCATTACCTCTTTTAGTATGTTGGCGGTGTCGTGCGTTAGTAGTATGGCCGTTGGCTTACGAGCGATGCACAAACCTGGGCTAAGTACTTTCTTCAGTGGTATCGGTATCTTATCTAATGTGTTTTTAAACTGGGTGCTGATCTTCGGTAACCTAGGTTTTCCGGCTCTTGGTATCAAAGGTGCCGCGATAGCCACGGTATTAAGTGGCGCTATCGAAGTGGCGACTTTGTTTGGTTACCTCTATTTCTCTAAACACTTACTCGCTTTCAAGTTCTGTGACATCAAAGCTGCTGCAACGGTCGATAAAATTGTCCGTTTCTTGAAGCTGTCCTTGCCTACAACTTTCAACTTCTTAGCTTGGGCTGGTGGCTTGTTTGCTTATCACGCCATCATGGGACAATCAGGTGTGCAAGGTTTAGCAGTGCTTTCGGTGATGACGCCTGTTGAATCTATCTCATTGAGCTTATTGATAGGGATGTCGAACGCAGCTGCGGTATTGGTGGGGAACCAACTCGGCGCCAAGAACAACGAAGCGGTTTATTACCAAGCGCTCGGTATTACTATTTTATGTTTCTTAACCAGTATTGTGGTTGCGATTTTCCTCTACTTTGTGCAAACACCAATCTTGAACGCGTTTAGTGCATTAACGGAAGAAACCCGAGCGCTTTCTGAGAAGTTTATTTTGATCCTCAGTGTCGGTATTGTGATTCGCTCAATTCCGATGACGGTGATTGTCGGTGTGTTGAGAGCGGGTGGCGACGTTAAGTTCTGCCTCTACCAAGATCTTATAGCACAGTGGGTGATTGGTATTCCGTTAGCGGTTATCGCGGCCATCTACTTTAGATTTCCACCTGAGTGGGTGTACTTGCTTTTCCTCACTGAAGAGGTGATTAAATGGAGCGGTTCGCTGTATCGCATGAAAACCAGAAAATGGATTAAAAATTTGATAGGAAGTTGAAGTAGGGCGCATCAATCGCAGCACTTTATCGTTGGCATGTGATCTATCTTTCAAAATACTTCCTCCCAACAGGGAATTAGTGTAGATTCTCCTTCCAAATTCTAACTAATGCGAGCTGTTGAATGTTAAAGCTGTCAGACCTATGTAAAGGCTATGTTGATGGGGGGGAATTCCACCCTGTTTTACAAGGTGCTGAACTGACATTGAATAAAGGTGACCAACTCGCATTAATGGGTGAAAGCGGCTCAGGAAAAAGTACTCTGCTCAACCTAATTGCAGGTTTGGATCTCGCTGACTCTGGCGAAATCGTTTTTCCAAATTTCAACATGCACGATTCTACCGAGCGTGAACGTACCGCTTATCGTCGAAACAACATTGGCCATATCTTCCAGCAGTTCAACTTATTACCCACGTTGAATATCGCAGATAACATCCGTTTTTGCCGCCAGCTAAAAGGCTTACCTGAAGATAAAGGTTTATGGAGACAGATTCTTTCTGCTTTAGACCTTATGCCTCTACTTGGTCGTTACCCAGAGGAAGCATCGGGTGGTCAGCAACAACGTGCCGCGATCGCTCGAGCCTTGTATATGGAACCAAAAATCTTATTGGCCGATGAACCGACTGGTAGCCTAGATGAGCGAAATGCCGAAGCGGTAATGCGCTTGCTGACTTCTTTAGCTCGCCAATTAGAATGTACGCTACTGTTGGTAACGCACAGTGAAAAAGTTGCCCTGCACATGGACGGCCGGATCCGCTTACAAGGAGGACTGCTGCATGTTATGGCCCGTAGTTAAGGCGCTACTCGGTCACTATCGACGTTACCCTCTACAAATTATCTTGGTATGGCTAGGGTTAACTCTTGGCGTATCACTATTGGTTGGTGTAACTGCTATCAACCAACACGCCAAGCAAAGTTATGCTCATGGCGAAAAACTCTTTTCGAATCCTCTTCCTTACCGTATTCGACCAAAACACAACGCCAATAAAATCCCGCAAGGTTTTTATATCCAGCTTCGTCGTGAAGGCTTTCAACAGTGCTCTCCTTTTGATCACCATCGTATCACTGATGAAAATGGCGTGAATTTCATGTTGACTGGTATCGATCCTGTTTCGATGCTTCAACTGCAACCGGGCGTGGCGTTAAAAGATCTCAATACGTTGAACCTGATGAAACCGCCGTACCCAATCCTTGTGAGCGACGATCTTGCTGAACACATGAAGTGGAAGAACGGTGACTATATCCACCTTATGGATGGTTCTGATCTTGGACCATTAATGGTTGATCAAAATAACATCATTGATGGTACTAGGCTGATTGCTGACATTTCGTTACTTAGAATGCTGAAACGCAGCGCTGGCCTGTCGGTGATTGCATGTTCAGACATGTCTACTGAAAAGTTTGAACGCCTCAAAAACATGCTACCTAATGGCTTGACGATTTCTCGCAGCTCAAAAGCAGAACTTGAGTCACTCACTAATGCATTCCACTTAAACCTAAAAGCGATGGGCATGCTGTCGTTTGTCGTAGGCTTGTTCATTTTCTATCAAGCGATGTCACTGTCTTTTATTCAGCGTCAGCCACTGGTGGGGATCTTAAGACAAACCGGTGTCTCGGGTTGGCAGCTCACTAAAGCGCTATGTTTAGAGCTATTGATTCTGGTTTTACTGAGCTGGATCTGCGGCAATGTTTTTGGTGTGATGTTGGCCAACCAACTGTTACCAGCTGTGTCTTCTAGCCTTGGCGATTTATATGACGCCAATGTTGGTTTAACGATTGATTGGAATTGGCGTTGGAGCGGTTACAGCTTAATGATGGCAATAATTGGTGCTTTCTTAGCTTGTGCTTGGCCATTGGTTCGCTTACTCAAATCTCAGCCGATTCGTTTGTCTTCTCGCTTATCCCTGATGCGTTTTGCGGGTACTGAGTTTACTTGGCAAGCTTTGATAGGTTGTGGCTTTCTTGTAGCTGCAGTTGCGGTTTATCAAGCGCCACAAACTCAAGAGTCTGGTTTTGCCATCATTGCTTTAATGCTGGTTAGTGTGGCTTTGTTTACACCGTTTTTAATGTGGAAGCTATTCAACAGCCTCTCTTACTCACTGCGTTGGGTTCGTGCTCGCTGGTTCTTTGCTGATGCTGCATCTAGTATGAGTTACCGCGGTGTTGCGACTATGGCCTTTATGTTGGCGTTAACCGCGAACATTGGTGTAGAAACTATGGTCGGTAGTTTCAGAGACACTACGGACAAATGGTTAACACAGCGATTAGCCGCTGACCTCTATATATACCCAACAAACAATGCAGCAGCTCGTATGAGTAACTGGTTGTCAGAGCAGCCAGAAGTTGACTCTGTGTGGTGGCGTTGGGAAAAAGATGTCGCTTCTCCACTAGGCAGTATTCAAGTGGTGAGCACCGGGCCTTCAGAGGGCGAGCTTGAAGCATTAACGATTAAACTCGGTATCCCGAATTACTGGTATCACTTACACCACTCTAAAGGTGTATTGATCAGTGAATCCATGTCACTCAAGCTAGATATTCGTCCAGGCGATTATATTGATCTCTACGATAATTTAGGCTCTGGCTGGCAGGTCGTCGGTGTGTATTACGATTATGGTAATCCTTATCACCAAGTGATGATGTCACATCGAAACTGGTTATACGGCTTTGAAGGTCGAGGCAATGTGGGGCTTGGCGTCATACTGAAAGATGATGTGAATTCAATAGGGCTTAGAAGCCGATTGGAAAGTCTATTTAGACTCGGTTCTGAACGCATATTCGATAACAACAATATTCATAGCCAAGCGATGCGAGTGTTTGATAGAACCTTCGCCATTGCAGATACCTTAGGTAACATTACCCTTGTGATAGCCGTGTTTGGTATCTTTTTTGCGACGGTCGCTGGTGAGGTTTCAAGACAAAGGCATATATCGTTGCAACGATGTTTAGGCGTATCGGCGAAAGAGTTGATCCTTACCGGGAGTTTACAGCTGTTTGTGTTTGGGCTTATCTCTTCATTAATCGCGGTTCCACTTGGTTTAGCGTTGGCGAACTTGATCGTTGATATCGTTATCAAGCAGTCTTTTGGCTGGTCACTCGAGTTACAAGTGCTCCCTTGGGACTATTTCGAGACATTTGCTTGGGCAATGGCGGCCTTGATGTTAGCTGGTGCTTTACCAGTGATGAGAATGATTCGGAACACACCGATGAAATCACTAAGGGATGCGCTTTAATATGTTTCTAAGGAATAGTTCAACCAAGTTAAGACATCGATTTTTATCATCTCTGTTATTGTTCAGCTTTTTCGGCATCTTTTTGAGTGTCTGGGGCTACTATTCCTATTTTGTCGATCCTGGCGAAAAAGGGGTCAACGAGATTAATTCGGTGTTGGTCAGCGAACATTTCAATGTATTTGAACCTGTCCTACCTGACCGAGGTGTATCTCTTCCTCGAGACTTCAAGTTCCACTCGGAATTTCAGCACGAGTGGTGGCACTATTTTGCGTCTTTGAAAGGGGATGATGGCAAGGACTATTCGGTTCAATGGAGCTTCTTCCGCATTGCAACGGATGAGCGTGAAACTCCGGGATGGCAGAGCCCACAAGTTTACATCTCGAATGTAGTGATTTCTTCTAAATCCAAAGTGTGGAAAGAGCAGCGAATGGCTCGTGGTGGCATTGGTCAAGCTGGGATGACCAGTCGTCCATTTAGAATTTGGATTGATAATTGGAATTGGTGCTCACTGGGGAACACACCGTTTCCTGGTCGTCTACAAGTACAAACGGATACGTTTGGGCTGCAATTAGATACAGTGGCAACAGGACCATATGTACTTAATGGTGATAACGGTTATCAGAAAAAGCATGATCTGCTACCTGTCGCGTCTTACAACTTTAATGCTCCGTTTTTATCACTGAGTGGTGTACTGAACCTTGATGGCGTAGCTAAAGAAGTAGAAGGCATAGCGTGGGTTCACAAAGAGTGGGGTAGTGGCTTACTTGGAGTTGGTCAGCAAGGCTGGGATTGGTTTGTGTTTAACCTTGATGACGGTACAGCACTGAGCATCAACCGCTATCGCCATAATCAGCAGTTACCTTATGTGTTCGGAACGTTAGCCACTCGTTCTGGTAAGGTTTACCAGTTAACGGAATCGGATATTTCGATTCAGCCTTTGCAGAACACAAGGCTAATGAACGGCAGACGAATGCCGCTTCAATGGATCATTAACGTCCCTGAGCACGATATCAACTTGACTACGCGTATCTTTCGTCGAGATATGTGGCTGCCATTTGTCATACCTTATTGGGAAGGGCCAATAATGGCCAGCGGCAGCCATGAAGCGTCCGGCTTTATGCAGCTCACCGGCTACTAAAAAACACCTAAGGCTATCATTTGATAGCCTTTTTTTATGCTTCTTAATTTTGTTAGCACTCAATGAATTGTGCATACAGGTGTGATGTTCTCATCTATACTTAGGTTATGGTGCATAACAATATTATGGAATATACGACGTATTGTTTAGTATTTGTAGGAAAAACCGAAGTTAAACATCCAAAGAAGTGATTATCTATCGATAAAGCTTGGATATAAACTCATGGTTATTCTTTGTTATTCGTTTATTTAAATAATAAATATAAGGGCGAAATCATGACCGACGTCATCCGTGACTTCTTTAAAATGGAATCTGCTGGCGGCATCATCCTAGTTATCGCTGCGGCGATCGCAATGTTTGTAGCAAACTCACCACTGAACGAAATGTACCAGGGCATCCTGCACAGTTACGTTCTCGGTATGTCTGTGTCTCACTGGATCAACGATGGCTTGATGGCTGTCTTCTTCCTTCTAATTGGCTTAGAAGTTAAACGTGAGCTTTTAGAAGGCGCATTAAAGTCTAAAGAGACTGCTATCTTCCCAGCTATCGCTGCGGTAGGTGGTATGTTGGCTCCTGCACTTATTTACGTGCTATTTAACTCTAGTAACCCTGAAGCGCTTCAAGGTTGGGCTATCCCGGCTGCAACTGATATCGCATTCGCGTTGGGTATCATGGCACTTCTTGGTAACCGCGTACCGGTAAGCTTGAAAGTGTTCCTGCTAGCTCTAGCAATTATTGATGACCTAGGTGTTGTTGTTATCATTGCGTTGTTCTACTCAGGTGACTTATCAACACTTGCACTTACAGTTGGTTTTATCGCAACAGGTGTGCTGTTCATGCTAAACAACAAGCATGTGACTAAACTGAGCGCTTACCTGATTGTCGGTGCGATTCTGTGGTTCGCAGTATTGAAGTCTGGTGTTCATGCAACATTGGCGGGTGTAGTAATTGGTTTTGCCATCCCACTGAAAGGCAATAAAGGAGAGAATTCACCACTGAAACACCTAGAGCACGCACTGCACTCATACGTAGCTTTTGTAATTCTGCCAATCTTCGCATTTGCAAACGCAGGTATCTCACTGGAAGGTATTTCAATTTCAAACCTTACAGGCATGCTGCCTCTAGGTATCGCTCTAGGTCTATTGATTGGTAAGCCGCTGGGTATCTTCCTATTCAGCTGGGGTGCTGTGAAAATAGGTGTCGCTAAGCTTCCTGAAGGTGTGAACTTTATGAATATCTTCGCGGTTTCTGTGTTGTGTGGTATCGGCTTTACTATGTCTATCTTTATTTCATCGCTGGCATTTGGCTCTACAAACGCAGATTTCGATACGCTTGCTCGATTAGGTATCCTGATGGGCTCAACGACTGCAGCTATCTTAGGTTACTTCCTGCTAAGCCTTTCTTTACCTAAAACTAAACACCAAGAAGTGAAACTTTAATTGGTGATTGGCTCGGCTAACCGTCGAGCCATTTCTTGAGTAACAAGTTAAATCTTGAATCGTAACAATAACCACTGAGCTATTCCCTAGAGCAACGTGCTTAAAAATACATCAAAGCCGCGATAGTCAATCCTATCGCGGCTTTTCTCTTGTTATGCTTGTTATAGCGGTTTCTCTTATCGGTAGATCTATATCTATTTTTTAAGTGTGGTGAAAATAGTCCACTCCTCAACGATTTGTTCGCTTAAGCCAACCACGGTTGCCGTTACTCTGCGGTTTAAAGCGTGTGATGTTGCATCGTCACCGTCACTTTCTAAACTATCTTCACCGTAACCTACGACTCTGACGCGGCTTGGATCTATGCCCTTTGATAGCAACTCAACTTCGACATTGTGAGCGCGTTTCTTTGAAAGCTCTAAGTTATATTCGCTAGAGCCAACTTTACTTGCGTAGCCTTGAATCTCGATGGACGCACTTTGGTAGGTTTCCAAAAACTGAGCCATTGTGGTTATTTGGTCAGAGAAAATCCGGTTCACTTCGTAAGAATCGTTAGCAAATAGTATATTGAGTTGTCTAACTTCTTCCGAAAGCATGATCGCCCCGCAACCTTCGTTGTCGATTAACGACGCTGGAGGTGTTATAGGGCAGGCGTCTCTCGCATTGACGACACCGTCTTTGTCATCGTCTTGTAGATCGGATATTTGATCGGCTTCGGGGGTCTCAATATATTTCTCCTCTTGTTGGCTAGAACAAGCGAGTAGGGACATTGTTAGTGCAGGAAGCATTATGTAGGTTACCTTCATGATCAATACTCCACGGCCGTTGTCCATTCATCTGGAATGTCAACCAGCAGAGCATTCAATAAAGAACCGGTCGCGTTCATTACTCGATACTTAGCATATTGCTCAGCGTAATGAGCATCTAGGTAATCTTTTCGAGCTTCAAACAATTCATTCTCAGTGTTCAGCAAGTCAAGAAGAGTACGTTTACCTATCCGGTACTGTTTGCCATAAGCGATAACCGTTTCTGATGCCGAATCCACATGGTCAGATAAGAAGTTCTTTTGTTGCAGTGTTAAGTCTAATGCACTCCAAGATAGACGCAGCCCTTCTTCTACTTGTCGATAAGCTCTGTCTCTCAAGTCTTTTGCTTTATTCAGTTGATAGGCGGCGGCTTCCGAGTTCGCGCTGTCTGTGCCACCGTTGTAGAGGTTGTATCGCATTCTCAGAATCGCCAATGTTTCTTGGCTAGGACCTTCGTCACCGCCAGCGTCATCCCGCCATGATTGAGATGCCTCGATGGAGAATGTTGGGTAATTCACGCCCTTTGATTGTTTGTATTGGAAGTGTGCTGAATCGACATCCGCGTTAGCGACTTTGATAACTGGGTGTTGGTCTAGCGCATCAACCAGTGCATCCGACAGTGACAGTGGGAGCATTGAAATATCGGCTCTCGGATAAACTAAGCCGAGTGGCTCTTGACCCACGATTCTTCTAAATTGGGTATGCGTGTCAACAAGGTTGTTTTGTGCAGCCAGTAAGTTACTGTGAGCTTTTGCGATCCTTGCTTCTACTTGTGATACGTCTGCTGTTGAACCGATACCTGAGCTTGCTCGCTTTTTGATGTCTTTGTAAATTTTCTTGTGTATAGCAAGGTTACTCTCTGACAAGGCTAATACCTCAGTCGCTTTTACCGCGTCTAGATAAATCTGTGTAACTTCAAGCGCTTTGTCTTCTGCATCAGCCAATAGCTGTAACCGGACCGATTCGGCATCTGCAGCAGTACGATCCATATCGTAGAGCGTCGCTGAACCATCCCACAATAATTGAGTGAGGGAAATCGTTGCTTCTTTTCTCGTGAGGTCGGTATCTGGGCCATTGTTTGGCGCAGGGTTTATGCCCTCGTAACCAATCCCTGCATCTAAGTCGATACTTGGTCGGTATGCCCCCCCAGCGGCATCGTTCCTCTTTCTCACGCTCTCAAACTCGTTAAAGATACTTTTTATCTCTGGATTGGTTGCCAAAGTGATAGCGACAGCCTGTTCCAAGGTTTGAGCGGCGAGCGGTGTGGTGATGACTAAGTAACACATCATGGATAGTTTGAACAATCTCAAAGTAGCTCTCCTTCTACTCTAATAGTCTCCTCTTTTTCTCAACTAATGTTACCCGTTGAATTGAGAGAAGTGTACTAATCGAAGCTTAGAACATCTGTAAAAAAATGCGATGTTTAAAGGCTTGTTTTTGCCTGTAAGTGTCTGTTGCTATTCAACAATTTGATATTTGAACCAATCGCTATCTTTTAGTGGGTTTGTTATCAATGGTGGCACTACTAAATATATGGAGTGAAGAAACCACATCTCTGGGTGGGCTTTAGTGCGTGTGTGGTTGGTTTTGGGCTGAAGTAGGAACTGAGTTATAGGTAGTGTGAACCTCAATATTCTAGGCCTTGCGAGCAGCAGTATTGTGCTTGACGCTCAGGGTATATTGCGTCAGTTAGCACCGGACGAACAACCAACTTCGAGTGATGTCGTGATTAGTTTTGCCGAGAACGAAGAGAGTGTGCCAAGTGTTTCGGCATGATTCGTTGATAACCAAGGGCAACAAAGTGACTTGGAGATTAATGACGCAATCGCACAAGTCGAACGTGCCATTGAGGATGGATTTGATCCAACTGAGCTAGGAGGTTTGCTGGACCGAGAATCAAGGTTAATAACACCCCTCAATCTTTACCCAACAGCTCATCAAGTTGAGTCTGCTAATGCAATTCAATTAGGTGAGCTCTCTATTGCTCCCAGTGGTGGCTAGATTTACAACGTTATATGATTATGTTGGGAAAAGAGGGGCTGCGCTCGATAACAGCATCAATGTGGTTATCGAGTTCGCTGTAGGTGAAGACTTGCTTCAGTCTAGTTACATTTTAGACGCGACGGGTGGTGACTCTCTAGATGCTCTAATTCCTGGAATTGTTGTGGAAATTTAGTGTCGAAGGAGCGCCAATCACAGGCAAAAAAAACCCAAACCAACGTGGTTTGGGCGGATACAAGCATAGGAGTTAATAAGGAAAATGCAGTAATTAAGAAAGCAGGGTAAATAACACGTTTGACGGCCTGTTAAACTTTTAAATACTCTGTTTTCTACTTAACTTATGACTCTCCATTTCTGAATCAGTTCCCAGAAAATTCATTAAATTTTACTTTTTCTTAAATCTCCTGCGATTCAATTGGTTAGTGACGATATTTTTTAACTGGTACGACCAATTTGTGAAAATGTGATGTTGCTTGCTTGTTAAATAAATGTTCTCGTCGTATATTTCAAACAGTTGTTTAATACGAGTGATTGAAATGGCACCAAGAAGTACAACCAAAGACAAAATCTTAGACGTAGCTGAAGGCTTGTTTGCTGAGCATGGTTTTAATGACACCTCTTTACGCACCATTACGGGTAAAGCGAATGTCAATCTAGCTTCAGTGAACTACCACTTTGGCGACAAGAAAACTCTGGTTCGTGCAGTACTCAATCGCTACTTGGAAGCATTTATGCCTGCATTGCAAGATGCACTAGTGAATTTAAACTTGAACGAAACGTATTCTATGAATGACGTGTTTGAGTCTTTAAGACAGCCACTACGAGCACTGAATGATGTAAGGCCAAATGGTACCAGCCGATTCATGTTACTTATCGGCAGAGGCTACACGGATGTACAGGGACATTTGCGTTGGTTCATTACGACTCGTTATAGCGAAGTGCTGACTTTGTTTACCAGCTCAGTAATGAAAGCTAACCCGAACCTCACTAAAGAACAGTTATTTTGGCGTTTGCACTTCACCCTCGGGACTTGTGTATTCACCATGGCTTCGAGTCAGGCTCTCGTAGAAATCGCAGAGAATGATTACGGAAAGAAAATGGATGCCAAAGCAGTGGTCGATATTTTAATTCCATACTTGGCTGCTGGCATGTCAGCAAAAGAATAAAACAATAAAAAGCGAATAAATTCACAACCAATATAGTGAACAAAAGGATCTGAACTATGAGCTCTCTAAGACAAAAATGGGTAAGTGACCCAGCTTTTAAACTCTTTAAAAAAGTACTACCACCACTATCTAGCACTGAGAAAGAAGCGATGGAAGCGGGTAGCGTGTGGTGGGATGGAGAGCTGTTCTCTGGTAAACCAGATTTCACTAAGCTGCACCAATATCCAAAGCCTCAACTTTCGTCAGAAGAGCAGTCTTTTATGGACAATGAGCTAGAAACCTTGCTTTCTATGCTTGATGACCATCAGATTGTGAAAGAAGATCGAGATCTTCCGAAGGAAGTTTGGAACTTCTTACGAAAAGAACGCTTCTTCTCGTTGATCATTTCTAAAGAGTACGGTGGTCGCGAATTTTCGGCACACGCAAACTCAACGATTGTTACAAAGATCGCAACTCGCAGTATCAGTGCCGCAGTTTCTGTAATGGTTCCTAATTCACTGGGTCCTGGTGAGCTTCTATCTCACTATGGTACTCAAGAACAGAAAGATTACTGGCTTCCACGTCTTGCTGACGGTACAGATATCCCATGTTTTGCACTAACAGGCCCAGAAGCGGGTTCTGATGCAGGTGGTATTCCTGATGTGGGTACCGTATGTATGGGTATGCACGAAGGTAAAGAGACATTAGGTATCAAGCTTAACTGGAACAAGCGCTACATCACGCTAGCACCAGTAGCAACAGTGCTTGGCCTAGCATTCAAACTGCACGATCCAGAAAAACTGTTGGGTGATAAAGAAGATATCGGCATCACGTGTGCGCTTATTCCAGCAGACCATGAAGGAGTTGTGATTGGTGAGCGTCATGACCCACTAGGTCTTGCTTTCATGAACGGTCCAACACGTGGTCATGATGTATTCATTCCAATGGAGTGGTTAATCGGTGGCGCGGATTACGCAGGTAAAGGCTGGCGTATGCTAGTTGAATGTCTATCTGCAGGTCGTGGTATCTCATTACCAGCACTAGGCACGGCTATGGGACACCTAACGGCAAGAACAACAGGTGCATACGCATACGTTCGTAAGCAGTTTGGTATGTCGATTGGTAAGTTTGAGGGCGTTGCTGAGAGCTTAGGTCGCATTGGTGGCTTAACGTACCTACTAGAAGCGACAAGAACTCTGACGACGACATCGCTTGATATGAAAGAGAAGCCGGGCATTATAACGGCTATCGCGAAATACCACATGACAGAAATGGCACGTACAATTCTGAATGATTCAATGGATATTCACTCTGGTCGTGCAATTCAAGATGGTCCAATGAACTACTTGGCAGCACCTTACCTAGGTATCCCAGTTGCAATCACGGTAGAAGGCGCAAACATCCTGACTCGTAACCTGATGATTTTCGGTCAAGGTGCGACACGTTGTCATCCATACGTATTGAGCGAAATGGAAGCGGCAGCTAACCCGGATGAGAAGCAAGGTGCGAAAGACTTCGATGACTTGTTGTTCAAGCATATTGGTCACGCAACTAAGAACACGTTTGGTGCGTTCGGTGCAGCATTGACTGGCTCTAAGTTCATTAAAGCGGACATGAGTGGTCCAACTAAGCCTTACTACCAAGACTTAACTCGTCTAAGCCGTGCATTAGCGGTAAGTGCAGACTTCGCGATGCTTACTCTAGGTGGTGAACTGAAACGTAAAGAGCTTATCTCTGCACGTTTAGGTGATGGTCTGAGCTACCTATACATGGCTTCAGCTGCGCTTAAGAAGTATGAAGACGAAGGTCGTCAACAAGCAGACCTAGACTATGTACACTACGCGGTTCAGCACTGTTTCCACCATGCTGCAAAAGCACTACAAGAGGCGTACCGTAATTTCCCGAATAAGGTCGTTGGTAAGGTACTTAAAGGTCTCATATTCCCTGTGGGCAATCACTTCGAAAAACCAAGTGATGATCTGACAGTTCAATTAGCTGAAAGCTTGATGACTCCGGGAGCGCACCGTGAACGTCTGACACACCTTTGCTACATCGGCCAGGAAGAGGACGATAGTGTTGGCTTGATGGAAAACGCGTTCAATGCGATGTACAGCATTAAACCACTTGAGCGTAAGATCTTCAAAGCGATTAAAGAGGGCAAAGTTGCTCGTAAGGGGCTACTGCAAGACAAACTTGCTCAAGCACTTTCGGCTGATGTATTAACTCAAGACGAAGTTGACCAAATCATTGCGGCAGACAAACTACGCTACGCTGCCATCCAAGTTGACCACTTCAGTCACGATTACAGTGAAACTTTGACGCGAAAAGAGTTAAAACCTAAGCTAAATAGCGTTGCTTAGATTAAGTGTCTCGTCCTAAAATACGTTGACAGTTTGTTACTAAGCCAACAGCGCCAGCTGTTGGCTTTTTTCATGCACCTCATTTGGAGTTTTCATCATGAGACTGAGGTGCGGCCTCATATTGTTATAGATATTGATAGACTCT
>JAYYSE010000012.1:0-71911 GCA_036126475.1 Pseudomonadota bacterium
TTCGTGACCAAGGATAGAAGGGAAGATACCTTCTGGATCGTCACCTGAAAGAGTGAATGCGTCAGTGTGACAAACACCAGTAGCAACGATACGAACAAGTACTTCGCCAGCCTTTGGCAGTTCAACGTCAACCGTTTCACGTTTTAGCGGCTCACCAGCTTTCCAAGCAACCATAGCTTTAGATTGAATATGAGTTTGACCAGGTTTGATTTCGATAGTCATTGGATGCTTCCTTTATATGTCAGTACAGCAGATAACTTTGCAATTTTGTTCAACCCGTTAAGCGTAGTCGAGCTTAATTGCTACCGCTCTCTCGTTTTGTTGGAGCCAGTATAGGTGCGGTCACAGGTTTTGATAATCCCCTTAAATAGAAAATGATTATTACTTATTTGTAATAATTTGTGAGTTTGAAGGGGGAGGTGTTGCTAAGAGAATCTAACGAAACTCTAAACAGTAACTAAGTAGAAGGGACATTTGTTGGAAATAAATAGAGCATAAGCTTGCCGCCTATTTTCTCGTTGTAGGTTTGAACATGCTTTCCTCTCTCCCACCGCCTGTAATGCTGTCACTCGCCATTGTGCTTGAAGTTGTTGCCACTTCTCTATTGCCTAAAACGCAGCAGTTTACTTCTTTGCCCACGAGTGCCGCAGTATTAATTGGTTACGGTTGTGCTTTCTATCTATTGTCTCTCACAGTGCAAACCATCTCTTTAGGCGTGGCGTATGCGATTTGGTGTGGGGCAGGGATAGTGCTAGTCGCAGCATTGTCTTGGCTTGTCTATGGACAAAAGCTCGATATCTACGCAGTCATCGGCATTGCTTTGATTCTGGCTGGAGTGGTGATTATTAATTTGTTTTCGACTTCGGTGAGTCATTAGGTCGGTGAGTCATTAGCTGACGCCGACCTCGCAAACACGTCTTGGTCCAAGAACTTCTCAGGTTGAATTTTTACACGCGGCATTTTCTAGCTCGAAAATGTCCAAAAACGTTTCAGAAATTAATCAATCTTTATTCCATTACCCCCCAACACCGCCACAAACGCATCTAAATACTGCTCTATCGTCAGGTCCGTAGAAACCGGTGGCAGCTCTACGGTAATGCACGGTAGTTTTCTCTCTTTACACCAGGTGCCGAATGATCCTGGGGTTTCGTAATCCACGTCTTCAACGAGCGGTAGGTCGAACTGCTTGCATAGCCAAGTGGCAAGTTCCGATTGGTTTGGGTCATCGACCATGGCGAGTGGTTCGTGGAAAGAGATGACGAATTTAGGTTCACGGGCTTCGATAAGGTTGATGAGCGACTGCACTTCCGGTTCAAGTTGGTCGGCTTGACCCGTTTTTACTTTTACATCTCTGACTGGTGTGTGAGAACTCCAACGATAAACGGTGCCATCTTCTGTCCAGTTTTGAGTTGGGAAAGCGCGGTTTAGGTCGACTTGATTAGCGTTGGCACGTGTTCCTAGTTGGTTGCCATCTGGGTTCATCGACAAGATCACATCGTGTCGCAAGTTGTTGGCAGGTAGGCTTCTTAGCGCACAAGACAAACCTGCGATAGACGCGGTTTCATCACCGTGTGTGCCTGCCATGACTAGACCTCGAGATTCGCTTTCTACTTGCGCGGGGAAATAGAGCAAGGGTGCGCCCAGTATCGACTTTCCATATGGTAGCGGCTTTATTGAAAATGCAGCTCTTTCCGTTCTTGGAATTAAACTCACCTTTATCTCCTGATTGATCAAGTACTATCAATTATTAACGATTAAAGAACTACTTAGATAAACGAAAGAATTAAAATTCGTCAACAGTCTCATTATTAATTTTATTACTTGCTTCAAAGATAGGCTAGGAGAGCAAAAACATATGGATTTAAAGAAACACTCAACGGCGTTACTCATTTCATCTCTATTGACCCCTCTTATCTCAGTAACTGCCGTTGCTGACACATTGCCAGCGGGAACTACTTTAGCAAAGCAGCAACACTTAGTGCGCGCTAATGATGCGGAAGCGGCGACACTAGACCCTGCAAAGGCTGAAGGCCTACCGGAAATGCACATTCTACGTGACCTATTTGAAGGCTTAGTGATTCAAGATCGCGATGGCAATATTACCCCAGGTGTTGCGGAATCTTGGGAAACCGAAGACAACAAGACGTTTGTATTCCACCTGCGTAAAGACGCGCAATGGTCGAATGGCGATCCGGTGACCGCCGATGATTTCGTGTATGCGATACGACGCGCAGTAGACCCCAAAACAGCATCGCCAAATGTGTGGTACTTGAAGCTCACCAAAATCAACAATATTGCAGATGTAGCAGAAGGTAAGAAGCCGATTGAAGAACTCGGTGTGTCGGCTGTTGATAAACACACTGTTCGTTTTGAGCTAGACAGCCAAGTGCCTTACTTTGTGGCGATGACGGGTCACACATCTATGATGCCAGTGCATAAAGCAGCCCTAGAAAGTAGCGACAAGCCGTGGAGCGATCCTAAGCAATTTGTTGGTAATGGGGCATTCGTACTAGACGAGTGGGTGGTGAACGAGCGTATTGAACTAAAGAAGAATCCGAAATATTGGGGCAGTTCAGATACTCATTTAACCGAAGTGACTTATATTCCGTTTGAGAATCAAAATGCCTCGATTAACCGTTATGCAGTAGGCGAGGTCGATATTACTTCGGACGTACCTACACACATGGCGCAGCAACTTAAAAGCAAATACCAAGATGCGTTTACCACAGTGCCTTTGCTGTGTACTTACTACTATGCATTTAATACTACGCGACCACCTTTTGATGATGCGCGAGTACGTAAAGCTGTCTCTTATTCTATGATGCGTGACGTTATTACCAATGGTGTGACTCAGGTGGGCAACTTACCGGCCTATACCTTTGCACATGAATACACAGCTGGTTTTGATGCGACACAACCTGAGTACAGTACTTGGACTCAGAAAGCACGTGATCAAAAAGCAAAAGAGTTACTAAAAGATGCGGGCTACGATGCGTCTAACCCATTAGATTTCAAACTGCTTTACAACACCAGTGAATCGAACAAGTCGATTGCAGTGGCAATTGCGTCAATGCTGAAAGGTAACCTAGGTGCACAAGTTGAGCTTGAAAACCAAGAGTGGAAGTCTTACTTGGTGTCACGTCGCCAAGGTGATTTCGACGTAATGCGCGCCTCTTGGTGTGGTGACTACAACGAAGCATCAACCTTCTTGAGCCTACTGCGTTCTGGTTCTTCGGGCAATTTTGCTCGCTACAGCAATGACAAGTACGACGCTGCAATGGATAGCGCACTAGCCGCAACCAGAGAACAAGATCGCCAAGGTTTCTATGACCAAGCTGAACAGTTGCTGGCAGAAGACATGCCGATCGCGCCAATCTACTATTACATGCAGGCCCGTCTAGTGCGACCAAGTGTCGGTGGTTTTGCGAAGAACAATGTAGAAGGGCGTATCTACTCTAAAGATCTCTACATCAAAGAGTAGTTTAGCTTCTGTTACATCAATAAAAGTCTGAAATAGAGAAAAGGGACGTTGATCATAAATATTTGATCAATGTCCTTTCGTCATTAATCTGTAACCGTAAGCGCAAAAAACTGAAACCTGACTGAAGTATTTTTCACCTTTATTTCAATCAGGTGAAGCCATGTTACCCCCTCTACGTGCACTTGTTGCGTTCGAAGCTGTTGCCCGCCTTGGTTCTATTGGCGCTGCTGCGCGAGAGCTTTGTGTTACCCAAGCTGCGGTGAGTCAGCAGCTTAAAAGTTTAGAAACCTTTCTCGATACCACACTGTTTGAACGCAGCTCCAAAGGCGTAAAACTAACGTCGGCTGCCCAGCATTATCAACCGATTGTTGCGGGCTCATTGGCGCACCTGAAACTACAGACTCAAATCCTGTTCGGGGAAAAAGAAACCGATGTCTTGAGCCTGCGCGTTAATCACACCTTTTGCCATAACTGGCTGCTACCTCGCCTGCAATCTTTTTATCAAAAATACCCTTTTATCAGGCTCGATATTCAGCTGGTGGACTGGCCATCTACCAACCCTTGTCAGAATGTTGATATCGAACTGACCAACGGTAAGGTCGAAAGCGAAGACACTCATAGTGAGCGACTGTTTCAAGAGCATTGGCAGTTAGTGTGCAGCCCAGAATTTAAGAAACAATATCAAGACACCTTGGCTGAGCATGATTTCTCTGCATTGCCGACCGTGCAAGTAAAAGGCTACCGAGAGAACTGGTTGCAATGGTTGAGCCATAACCAATTCGAGATGACTTTACCTAAGGTGCTACTTGAAGTGAGTAATTCTTTGCACGCTCTAGAGGCCGTTAAGCATGGTATTGGTGTGCTGTTGGTGCGTTCGCTTGCGGTGTCTGAGTTGATGGAGAAAAACGAACTTGTTTTGGCGACAGAGTCCTCGATGCCTGCTGAATCAGCCCACTATTTGATTACTAAACACCGGCGCAGTGCCAAGGTGAATTTCTTTTGTGATTGGCTTTATCACCAGATGGAAGATGGTGAGCTGGAAGAAAGATTTTCTAATGGGTAGCCATAAAAAAAATGAAGGACGCTCTTACTAACCTGTCACACAAACCCCTTAATTTAACCGCATACAAATAAGGACGAGGTCACCATGAGTGCTTTCTCAGAACCAATGAAAAACCGCTTAAAGGTACTGCTATTTACTGCACCGTTGTTGGTGCCACTGTTTACTTTTTGGCTCGTACCATTTGGTTATTCGATTTACATCAGCTTCACCGATTGGGATTACATCTCGCCAGATTATTCGTTCATCGGTTTAGAAAATTACGAGTACATGGTTGAGGACTATGAGTTCATCCAAGCGATGCTCAACACGTTTTGGTTCTCAGTCGGTGTGGTGATCCCCACTATCATTCTTGGTCTTGTGTTTGCCATGCTGCTACACAAAAATTTCAAGGGCAGCCAGTTTTATCGTGCGGTGATCTTCTCACCTTGGATCACACCCACAGTCGCGGTATCGATCGTGTGGTCCTGGGTATTCGAGACCAAATCTGGTTTGGCAAACCACTTGTTAGAGTCGGCAGGGTTTAGTGCGATTCCATGGTTAGAGAACGGAGACACAGCCTTGGTTGCGGTGATTATCGTGACAGTTTGGCAGGCGATTGGCTGGACGATGCTGTTTTACATCAGTGCGCTTAACAAGATCCCAGAATCACTGTATGAGGCGTCTTTGATTGATGGTTGCAGCAGCTTAACGCGCTTTTTGAAGATAACGCTACCACTGATTTCACCAACCACATTCTTTTTGGTGGTGGTCAACATTATCACGGCGATGCAGGCGTTCGATCAGTTCCAGATCCTGACGCAAGGCGGACCGGGTGGTGATACACGCACCTTGTTGTATTTGTTCTACCAACAAGCGTTCGAACGTTACGAAATGGGGCCTGCAGCCGCGACATCGTTAGTGATATTCCTGATTACTGGATTGCTGGCACTTATTAATACCTACATCGGCAAGCGCTGGGTGTACTACTAGTCGATTTTTGAAAGGACAGAATTATGACCACGCAAGTATTGGATGCCAATCAAGTATTTAATCAGAGCGCAGCGAAAACCAAAGTTAGAGCTCAAGTCAAAGCGACGAAGTCAGAAGTTGCGTCAAAGAAAGCCTCAGCGGATCGTCGTTCGTTCCTCACACTGGCGAAGCACCTTTTCTTGGCAACCTGCGGAACCATTATGGTGTTTCCGTTCTTATGGATGCTGTCTGGTTCGCTGAAAAGTAACGATGAGATCTTTGCTAACCCGCTGGACTTGATTCCAGAGCAGTTTCGCTGGGAAACCTTTGTTGAAACTTTCCACAGCGCGCCGTTTGGCTTGTACATCTTCAACAGCTTTAGTGTGGCTTTGTTCACTACCTTGTTGGTGATTGTGAATTCAGCGATGTTTGCATACGCGCTGACTCAGCTGAAGTTTCGCTCGAAGACAGTACTCTATTTCGTCGTGATGGGCTGTTACATGCTGCCGGGCGCAGTGACGTACATTCCGTCTTACATCACCTTGGCAAAACTGGGTTTGTTGGATTCACACATGGGCTTGGTGGCGTCGAACGCGGCGTCGGTGTTCGGTGTGTTCTATTTACGCCAAGTGTTTATCAAGGTGCATCCGTCGCTGATTGAAGCGGCACGAATTGATGGTGCAGGTGAGCTCAAGATCTTATGGGCAATCATCTTACCGCAATGCCGAGCAGCAGTCGCAACACTGTTCCTCATCACTTTTATTACCAATTACAACAGCTACATGTGGCCAAGTCTGGTGATTACGACTCAGGATTTAAACCTGATCGCTACTGGTATTCGTCACTACTTTATTGCCGAAGGTAACTATGGGTTGAACTGGTCGCAAATCATGGCGGCGAGCACCATTGCAGTATTGCCTTTGTTAATTCTATTCGTCATTTGTCAAAAGACGATTCTTTCAGGTATCGCCGATAACGGCGTAAAAGAGTAAACGGAAATGAAACTAAAAACTCTCGCACTAGTGTGTGCTGGCGCAGCAAGCGCGTCTATGTTCTCTAGCAGTGTTCTTGCGGCAACCGAAGTTAACTTTTGGTATTCCGGTGGTACTAAGCCACAGCAAATGATGACGAAGCTCATCGAAGAGTTCAATGCGAGCCAAGATGAGTATGTGGTGAAGCCTGCATTGCAAGGTAACTACACGGAAACCTACCAGAAACTGCAAGCCGGTTTAGCGTCTAAAACGGCACCTGAACTTGTGCTGCTAGATTCAGGTCGTGCGGAAGCAATGCACGGACGTGGTTTGAGCCGTGACCTAACGCCGTTCATGGATGAAGAGTTCAACTTCTCTGATTTCATTGGTGCTTTTAAAGACCAAGTGACGGCAGACGATGGCACCATCATTGGTCTACCTGCTTACGGTACAACTCAGGTGTTTTACTATAACAAGCAGGTGTTGGCAGATAACGGCTTTACGGAGCAAGATCTAAAAACATGGCAAGGCGTGGCTAAGGTCGCTGAGAAAGTCACACAACGTGATGAGAAAGGTAATGTGACCTTCTACGGCTGGGAGCCAATGTGGGGGCAAGACAACATGATTGACGCGGCATTTTCTAACGGTGCTAAGATCATCAGTGATGACGGTAAGAAGGTGTTGATTGACTCTCCTGAGTGGGTTGAGGTTTGGGACAGCTTCCGTAAGTGGATCCACGATGATCAAATCATGCGTATTCACTACGGTGGTCAAGGTTGGGAATACTGGTACAAAACCATTGATGATGTGATGAAAGACAACGCACTAGGCTACACCGGTTCATCGGGTGACCAAGGTGACTTGGACTTCACTAAGCTTTCAGCAACCACGCAACCAGGTTGGGGCTCAAACCCATCTGCACCACAAGCGGGTGCGCTGGTTTACGTAATGCCAAAAGGCACAGATGACGCAGCGGCGAAAGGTGCATTTGAGTTTGTGGAGTTCTACACCAACGCGAAAAACACCGCAGCTTGGTCAATGTTCACAGGTTACATCCCAGTGCGCAACAGTGTTTCTGAAGTTCCAGAATACCAAGCGTTCACCAAAGATAACCCGCAAGCCCTGATTCCGTTGAAGCAAGCAAACACGGCGACCAAAGATTTCCTTGACCCTACCAACGGTAAGATCATGGATGCGCTGAAGGTGGCAGCGGATCAAATTCAAATCCAAAACGTGCCTGCTGACAAAGCGCTAAAACAAGCGGCTAAGAAAGCGCAACGTGCACTAGACCGAGCGAATCGTTCTTAATCCGTAAAGATAACAAAACTATCTTTGCATGCATAAAGGCCCACCTTTCGGGTGGGCCTCTTTTTGACCCAGTCCTTCAATTAGGACGAATTTGGTGAAGACAATGACCCAATTTCAAGGTGAGCTGCCGTTTGGCAGAGTACGTATCCTTTTTGATGTGCCAGCAGGTTCTCACAGCGTAACCATTACCGGCACAACGGTGACAAAAGGATTCCTGTACGCAGCGGCGTATGATGCCAACCAAGCATTTCGTGGCAAAGTGCTGTTTGAAAAGGTGCACAAGTCACTCACTATCCAACCGGAAAACTCAGGCCTAGGCGCGATTGATGGCGCGATTCCATCGGGCGGATGGTTCTTAGAGCTTTATAACCTTGAGGGTGAGTTTCGCACCGAGCGTGCGATGCAGTATCAAGTCGATGTACTTTACTCTGAAGAGTTAGTTAACAGCGATGCTGAGTTAGAACTGACCCCAGCGGTGACAAGTGATCACGATATCGAGTTTGATTACAGTCATATGCTGAGTTCTGATTCTCGCTGGTATCGTGGTGACTTACACGCTCACACTCAGCTTTCTGATGGTCACAATACTTTAGCTGCGGCTAAAGACATTGTGGAATCACAAGGGCTCGATTTCTTTTTCTTTACAGAGCACAACATCTGCCAGCCTAAACTGCCAGTATCAAAGCAGTGCTTGTTCTTACCTGCGTTAGAAGTCACAACCGATCTCGGGCACTTCAATGTGCATGGCTCAGTTAAGTCTTTGGACCTAAGAGGCGTTGAACACAGTAGCCAAGCAACCATGGAAGCAGGATTGAATTTGGCAAAAAGTGGGCACAGTTCCCTTGGCATCAATCACCCAATGATGAAGCCGTGGCACTGGCATTACGATCAAGTGGATCTAAGCCAAGTGTCTACGTTTGAAGTGTGTTGTGACCCTACTTGGTCAACTTCACCGAAAGCGACCGAAGAAGCGTTATTGGTTCTCAATGAAATGTGGAATTGTGGCCAGCGCATTACCGCGATTGGCGGCAGTGATTCGCACCTTGAACCGCATGAGCGCAATCCTAAATCGGATGAGCCTTCCATCTATGGCGACCCATCCACCTTCGTTTACAGCCATGGTTTGAGTGGCGAGGGTATCTTGTCTGGTCTGCGTAATGGGCAAGTTTACCTAGAGCGTCGTTGCGGCTTGAAGTTTGATATCAACTTAGGGGATTTGCTGCCAGGTAACGATTCTCAAGGACAAGCGCTTACATACCGAATTGCTGTCTCTGACTCAGAAAACCCTTACTACGCGGAGTGTGTGGTGGATGGTGAGGTTGTTGAACGAATCGCTTTGAGTGATGAGCTGCAAAGTCTCCATATTGATGAGGGCTACCGTTGGTGCCGCGTCGATATTCGTCGTGGGGATCTTTCTTCAGCATTAATCAACAGCATTCAATCTGTATCTGACGAGCGTGAGTTTGAAGGCTGCATCAACGCCGTATTCGACGGTAAAGAACCAGAATTTAACCAACCCCTAGTGCGTACTTGGGGAGAACTAATGGAGCGAATGAGCCGTGATGAAGTTCAAGGCGATGTTATTTGATAAAGACGGCACATTGTTAGAGTTCCACAAGATGTGGCTCAACGTTTCTCGTGGTGCCTGCGAGCGTGTGAAATCTTACAGTGACCAGCATCATGGTAATCAAACTGTCACACCTGCTGAGTTACTCTTGGCCATCGGTGTTGAAGGTGATGTGGTTGATAACTATGGACTACTAGCCTCAAACCCAGTGGAAGAAACCGCAATAGCGTGGTTCAACATGCTGCAACCTAATGTCTCACTCGCTGAGTTCACTAAGGTGACCAAAGCCGCTTTCAATGACGAAGTGGAAGAGAACCCAAGCTGGATTGAAGCACTACCGGGTGTGGCTGAAAAGCTGGGTGTGTTTAAACAGCAGGGCATGATTTTAGGCATCGCGACTGCAGACACCAAAGACTCAACGATCTACACACTAGAGCAATCGGGTTTGAGTGAGGTGTTCGATTATGTTGGTTATTCCGATGGGGATATCGAACCTAAACCAGCGCCAGCACTACTTAATGCCTTCTGTGAGCAATGCGGTATTGAGCCACATGAAGTGATCATGTTTGGTGACACGGTTTCGGATATGGAATTTGGCCGCAATGCAGGCGCAAGCAATGTCGGCGTGCTGACGGGTACAGCACAACACAGCGAGTTAGAGCCAGTGGCGGATCTGGTTATCGCATCAGTCGCTCATTTTGAGCTCAACCAATTGCAAGAACGTTGCTAAAACGTCCACGACAGATTGCAAAGATAGTATTTAACCAATTGATTTAAGGACAGGTTATGGCTGAAGTCACACTGAGAGGGGTAGAGAAAACCTACCCAAATGGTTTTAAGGCCGTGCACGGTGTCGATCTGAATATTCGCGAAGGTGAGTTCATGGTGTTTGTAGGGCCGTCTGGCTGTGCAAAATCTACCACACTTCGTATGATCGCAGGCCTTGAAGATATCTCAGAAGGCGATGTCTACATTGGCGATAAGCGTGTAAATGAATTGCCACCTAAAGATCGTGGCATCTCTATGGTGTTTCAAAACTACGCACTTTACCCGCATATGTCGGTATACGACAACATGGCTTTTGGCCTTAAGCAGCAGAAGTTGCCAAAGCGTGAAATCACTGAACGTATCGAAGAAGCTGCCAAGACATTAGACATTGAGCACTTGTTAGATAACAAGCCGGGTGAAATGTCGGGTGGTCAAAGGCAGCGTGTGGCGCTTGGTCGTGCAATGGTGCGTAAGCCTGATGTGTTTTTGTTTGATGAGCCTTTGTCTAACTTGGATGCGAAGCTGCGTGTGTCAACGCGAGTGAGCATTGCTCAGCTGCATAATAATCTTAAGCAAGAAGGGCAAAACGCCACCATGATCTACGTGACACACGATCAGGTGGAAGCCATGACTCTCGGTGATCGCATCTGTGTGTTGAATCAAGGTGAGATCATGCAAGTTGATACACCGATGAATCTTTACCAATACCCTGCAAACAAGTTTGTCGCAGGCTTTATTGGTTCGCCAGCGATGAATCTTCTCAAGGTGAGATTGGATGAGATTGACGGTGTGATGAACGTGGTCTCTGAAAGTGGCAGTCGTTGGGCGCTACCACAAGACAAGCAAGCTATTGCTCGTGAAAAATTGGGCGAGTGGGTGTGGTTTGGTGTTCGTCCTGAGCACATTCAGTTGGCTAATCACGACGCGCCTTTGTCTGAGGTTAATACTCAAACGCACAGGCTTGATGTGGTCGAGTCGATGGGGAATGAGCTGTATCTCTACTTCAAATTGGGTGCCGATAAGCTGGTGGCTCGCGTGCCTTTCGATGCCGATCGTACGGCAAACAGTGACGAAGATACAGTACTGCATTTCAACACAAGCCAATGTCATTTATTCGATTTAGAAACCGAAGAGACGCTTGATCCTAAGAGCTGAACTTGCCTCTCCAATTAGGTGAGATCTGAATAAAGAAATCCCCATTCGTTGACTAGGCGAACGGGGATTTTTCTTGGTAGGGGGCACTTTATCAATAGTGAGCATTCACTAATTTATTGATTCTTGGAGATAGTTTTTCGTGTTTGATAACTTCCGTTTTATATAGTGACCATATCCGCGGCTTTCTTCATCGCTTCTTTGGTTGAGCACTCAATCACGTTCGCATTGGCAAAGCGGTGAGCGTCTTTCACTTGAATATCGTGAGCCAAGATAACCAGTTTCGCATTTGCTTCATCTAGGTCGGTGATGCGGTTCTGATTGCCGTTTTGACCTTGTGTTTCTACCTTAATCTTAAGGCCAGCTGCCGCCCCTGCTTTCTCTAGTGCTTTCGCAGCCATAAAGGTGTGGGCAACATCAGATGGGCAACATGTGACTGCTACGATGTCATACTCGCCTTCGCCTGCTACAGGTGCTGTTTGAGCTTGAACCGGCGCAGCTTTAACTGTGTCTTCTTCGTTCTCAACGACTACTGGTTTCCAGAAGCCAACGATAACCGCTGTGGTTAGAGAGCCAAGTGCGATATCGACAAGATATATGCTATTTGGCGCGCTTTGTTTGGGTTCACTACTGCACGTTCTACGAAGTTTTCAAGCGCTTTGATTGGTGAGTCTGTTTCGTTGCGAAAGCGGTTCAGGTTGAGAGTGCCAAGCTCTGTATAGTGAGCAAGCACCTCTTTAAATAGACTTGCTTTGCTGCCAGCGGTTGAATAGATGCTACCCGGACGCAGACCAAGCACATATTGCAGGTTATGTATAAAAGTCGCGTGAAGTCCTTTTCCCAATACAGGTTCGTTGCCTTATCTACAGCGTCTTGTCTATCGAACTTCGCGGTCTTGGACATAACATATGCTTCATTAATCTGAACATATGTTCAAAATTTTATGCTGAACGTTCGTTCCGATAAAGCAGTGTTTTACTCGATTTACAAGTTGTTCTTACACCTTATTAGGATATAAGGCGCTCGATTGAATACAATTTATGGCAAGTTTTGGCTGCTTTTACTTTGGAATATTGCCCCATTTCCAGGGACGTTCCTGTAACAACGCTTCGGTAACAATAAAGTGTATTGCTTGACCACTTTTCTTATGTGCACAGTTACGCTGCATTTAAATTAATGGAGTGCTATACAGCTTTGTCGATAGAGAGGTGCGGATAATCGGAAACTAAACTTACATTGTAATTATGCAATGGAGTCCACATAAAAAATGTATAAGGTGGGATTGATAAATAGATTGAGGATACAATTTGGTGCGCTTTTATAACATATGTACGTGTTTTTTATGTAATAAAAGCGGCTTTCTTAAGCGCGTGTTTAATAAGACACGAGTCATGCTTTGGTTTGAACGTCAAAAGGCAACAAATAATGAATTGGAATACTAATGAGTTACAAGTGCTCTTAAGTGAGCATCAGGGTTGGAGTGTTGAGTCAACTGAGCAGTCTATCGTGATACAAAACGAAGATGGAATTAATGCTTTTTTAGCCGTTTCAGGGGAACAGATATTGGTTGAAGTCTTGTTGTTCTCTCAATCTGACGTCAAGGATAAGCATGCGCTTAATGAAACAATCCTGCGTACGCACAAGATGTTCCCTCTATCAACTATTGGGATTAATGACGTGAAAGGTGAGAGCTATTACACAGCGTTTGGTTCATTGTCGTCTCAATCTAAAAAAGAGAGCGTAGTCATTGAGGTTGCTACTCTATTTAGAAACGTTGAGGCATTCATCGACCTTTACCAAGAATACTTATAAGGAGAGAGCAGATGAGTGTTTGGAAAAAACTAGTAACGGCCATCAAAGGTGGCGCAAATGAAGCGGCAGAAGCGGTAGCGGACAACCAAGCTCTAAGGATTCTTGATCAAGAAATCCGAGAAGCAAAAGAGGAGTTGCGCCGTTCAGATGAAGCTTTAGTTAAAATCATTGCAAAAAGAAAGCTGTCAGAACAGAAAGTCGCGAGCTTCGATAGTGGAATAGCTGAATACGAAGGGCATGCCCGTTCAGCGATGGAAAAAGGCCAACAGGATCTAGCGTTAGAGTGTGCGACAAAGGTCGCGACGCTGCGTAGCGAACAACAAGCGGAGCAGGCTTATTCTCAGCAGTTTACTCAGTCTGAGCAATCTATGCGTACGAATATCGCACAAGCTAAAGACAAATTACGCCAATTAGAACAACAAGTTGACGTTGTTAAAGCCAATGAAGCAGTCCAAAAAGCGCAGGCCGCTGTATCAGCAACAAATGTTGGCGCTAATGCAAAAATGCATACTGCGGTTGAATCTTTAGATCGCATAAAGCGCCGCCAGGATGAAAGGCAAGCACAATTTGAGGCTGCACAAGAACTCCATGAACAGCAATCTGGCAGCAGTTTAGATAAGAAGTTGGCGGATGCTGGCATTGTGTCTGGGGGAAGTAAGTCAGCTGAAGACGAATTAGCTCGAATTCTCGGTAAGTAGCTTCTAAGTTACGTGTATATGGAGCGTAGCGCTTGGCCGTTACGCTCTTTCGTTTGTTAAACAAGGAGTGCTTTATGTTTGGCTGGTTTAAAAAACAAAAAGACGAGAAACCTCAGGCACCCCAAGCGCCGGAAGTGATTGGATTGAGGTTAGGCGGTGCGTTTGAACTCGATGATCTCAAACTGAAGATTATTGAACCTAGTCTAGTTATTGAAGGTGCAGCTCGAACTCAAATCATTAAAGCAGTTGGCGAGGTCAAACTTGATAATCAGACTCGCCTTTTGCGGTATTACACTGACGACGAGGGGTATTTACAGATCCTTCAACATGGGAATCAAGAAGCTGATATTGAAGAAGTGAAGCTTTGGTATTTCTATGAGTCTAAGCCGATTGATACCGACGCTCAGTGGCAATCATTGTTAGAGAACGATGTAGTTCAATCGTATAAGGAGCTTGAAGGGCATCGTTTTTCCAAGGTTTGGGACAATATTCGTCCGGTTCCTATGACAGAGACCACTTGGGATCAGTCAGGAAATATTACAACCACCGATCAATTTGTCATGGTTTATGAACGTGAGGCTGAAACGGATTTATTCGAGTCACTACTGGTGAGCGCCGAAGAGTCGATCGCCAATAATCAGCATGTTCGCAGTGTAGTAACAAGCACTGGCATTAACCTTACTCCAACTGACTTCACGTTAATTAGCTAACAACTCTCTATCTCCGTTAAGGAAACATTATGTCTCAATTTGTAAATTCTCTGGCAGGGCTTGGTGCGTTTGCGCTTTACTTCGCATTGTCAATTTTCTTCTTACTGCTTTTTAAGTTTGTTTATATTCGTTGCACTCCTTACGACGAATGGAAGTTGGTTAAGGATGAACAAAATATTGCAGCTGGTATTACGCTATCTGGTGCTTTCCTAGGTTATAGCTTGGCGATTGCTGGTGCAGCAAAGAATTCAGTAAATCTGGTCGATTTTGCTATCTGGGGTGTGATTGCTTTGATCGCACAACTACTCGCTTTTGCGATAGTTCGTTATGGTTTTATGCCAAAATTGGTCGAGCGTATTAAGGCTAACGAAATTCCTGCAGGTATCGTAATGGCATCTATGTCTATCGCTATTGGCCTGCTTAATGCCGCTTGTATGACCTACTAGGAGGCGGAATGAAACGTAGTCAAAATGTAGTTTTGCCTGAAATGCGTAAGAACTGGCGTCAGTTCAGTTTAGCCCCGATTTCTGTAGCGGTGACAACAGCAATGATTTCTGGCTGCAGTGATGATTCTGTTCGAACCAATATTTATGGCACGATTGATGACTGTATTTATGATCACCCATCTTATGCGGCGGAGTGCAAAAGTGCTTATCAGGATGCTCTAGAAGAAGCGAGTCGCACGGCACCTAAGTATAAGAGCATTGATGATTGTGCGCATGAGTTTGGCTTTAGCGGATGTGTTGCTGCTCCTCAAAACAATTGGTTTATGCCTGCGATGGCAGGATTTATGTTCGCACGCATGGTAGATGATCGTCGTTACTATTCTCAGCCTATGTTTACATCGACGTACTCTCGTAGCATTTTCTATGATGATTGGATCACTGCGGATGGTCGAACTTATGGGAAGTCATATCAACGTGGTACGGTATCTGTGAGTCGTGACGAGTTTAAGCCCAAGCCGACGGTGAAACGAACTATCTCTCGTGGTGGTTTTGGCTCCACGGTATCAGCGAAATCAAGTTGGAGTAGTTCTAAGAGCTCAAGTAAAGGTTGGGGCGGCTAATGCTTCGTCTGAATTCGGAACCTCGAAAACACTGGAAGCAGCTGGCGGCAGAGTATGGTTTTGGTTTCCATACCATGTACGATGAACCGTATTGGGATGAAACGGCTTACTATCAGTTCACTCTGAAGCAAATCGAAGAAGATCTTGAAGAGCCAACTCGAGAAATTCATGAAATGTGTCTCGAGATCGTCGATGTGGTCGTGCGCGATGAATACTGGCTTAAGCGCTTTCAAATTCCTCAACCCATGTGGCAAGGTGTTTTGGATTCGTGGAAGCGTAGGGAGCCCTCTCTCTATTCTCGTATCGATCTTGCTTATGATGGACGTGGTCCTGCCAAGTTTTATGAAAACAACGCCGATACACCTACATCGCTGTTTGAAACGGGATTCTGGCAATGGTTTTGGCTTGAAGATTTGGTGAACTCAGGAAAGCTAAGGCGTGATTCTGATCAATTTAACTTGCTTCAAGAGTTAATGATGGCGAGATTCCAAGAGTTAGCTCGTTTACAACCCGGTCAGACATTGCATTTTTCATGCTGTAAAGATACTGAAGAAGATCGTGGCACGGTTCAGTACATGCAAGACTGTGCGATTGAAGCAGGGTTGAAAACGAAGTTTGTTCATATTGAAGACATCGGCGTAACGCGAGACGGAGAGTTTTCCGACACTCAAGATAACCTGATTCGATGGATGTTTAAGCTTTACCCTTGGGAATTCATGTTCCAAGAGGATTACGCCGAGCACTTGGAGACGGCCAAAGTGAATTGGCTAGAGCCTATGTGGAAGTCAGTGCTATCTAACAAGGCAATTCTTCCTTTGTTATGGAAGAAATTTCCAAACCATCCGAACTTACTAGCTGCGTATTTTTCAGATGATCCTAAACTGAAACAACTGAAAAATTCCGAGCTCAAAGATCATGTAATTAAGCCTCTATTTTCACGGGAAGGTGCCAATATTCAAGTTGTAAGAGATCAAGAGCTTGTTCTCGATACCGACGGCCCTTACGGTGAAGAAGGACATATCATTCAGGCTTTTCATCCATTACCAAAGTTTGGTGATAACTATACCTTGGTTGGTAGTTGGTTGATTAATGATGAGCCCGCTGGAATCTCAATCCGAGAAGACAGCTCCCTAGTGACTCAAGATATGTCTCGTTACCTTCCTCACATCATTCTCGACTAGATGGTCATTTAGGTTGATAGACACCTGTGTTTGCCTGTTTATCAACCTACCTTACCAATTATTGATGCTGTGTTCCCAAAGTTGCATAGCTCTGAAATTAGCTTGCTTGAGGCCTTAGAGTCTCTCGCGTTCTGAGTTGTTGCATAAGCTATTGGCTCTGTTGGTCTCTTTTACTTCTCATTTTACTTTCCTTCAGAAGCTGCTGCTGCAATCTTTAATTGAATGATGTTCTATATTTTGGAGGAAGAGTGAAGTACTTTGTGGTCCCTGCTGTGATGTTGTCAGGATTCGTGGTGAGTGAGGCGTTTACGGTGAGTGATGACGTTGAACACTTTGTGAGTTTAGGTGTACTCGATGGTTACACCGCTTAGAATGAGTCGGAGTTTACGCCTGCGGTCGGCTATCATGCGTTGATCGATGATAGTTATCGTTGGCGCATCGACTGGTTATTGTTTCGCCAAAAGGGATGGTGGCTTGTTGGCTGGAGGCCAGTTTGGCTCAACTTTCGAACAGGTAGAGAACATGAAAATGGAACTCGGCTACCGAATTCACGACACATTGGACAGCTGGAAAGGTAGAGATATGTCGCGAATTTAGGGGGGTACTTCGGATTTAGCATGAAAGTGTAATTATTGGCGACAAACTGGGTCGCCTGAAAAAGGGGCCTTTAAGGAACGTCGACATAGGAAAAGTTTATCGTAGTGGTTTGCATCAGCTCTTCAATGCGCAGGCGCTGATCATGAGAAAGGTATAACCCTTAAACTAAAGAGTTAATTGGCTACAAAGTTAACTAGCTCAAAACTAAAAAGACTCCGATTTAGCCTTAGCTAACAGTGGAATCTTTTTGTTGATATGTCTGAGTTCAGCATTTAAAAAGGATGATACTTAAATACGTCTTCAACCATTGAGTTAAGTAAATTTGTTTAGATTCAACAACTGTACGTTTTACGAAGCTTTCAAGCGCTTTGATTGGTGAGTCTGTTTCGTTGCGAAAGCGGTTAAGGTTGAAAATGCCGAGTTCGGTATAGCGAGCAAGCGTCTCTTTAAACAGACCCTCTTTGCTGCCAAACGTCGCGTAGATGCTACCCGGACGAAGACCAAGCACATATTGCAGGTTATGTATAAAAGTCGCATGAAGTCCTTTTCCCAATACAGGTTCGTTGCCTTATCTACTGCTTCTTATCTATCGAACTTCGCGGTCTTGGACATAACAGCTGCTTCATTAATCTGAACATATGTTCAAAATTTTATGCTGTACGTTCGTTCCGGTAAAGGTGTGTTTGGTTTAGCTTGATTACAAGCAACCTTATTCGACTACCTTAAAGCGAGTAAACCTTTGATACTGTATGGCTATACTCTTACTTTTCGAAAGACTGGCTAGTTTAAGTATTTACTTGCCACGGAACGCACATACTCAGGTTCAAGCTTTCCACCACACAGGGCTTGGTGGGTCAGTAGGCCGATGAGGATGCTGTACAACTCGACCGCATTCTCGGTATCGATGTATTGGGCGAGCAGCTGTTGATACTTATTGTTGGCGATCTCGATGCTGGCATCTTCAGCTACGGCTTCTTGACCAATTACATCAATGTAATCAAAGACCAACTTCATCTCTTGGAAGTAGCGTGACTCTATCGCTTGAAAGATATGGACGAAGTTTTCAATCTTTTGCCCGGCTGTAGCATCAACAGCAAGGGGCAAGTCGGCGAGATTACCACCATCGTGTCGAACAATGGCTTCGGTCGCAGCCTTGAATAGTTCATCTTTACTTTTGTAGTAGTGATAAACCGCGCTTTTGCTCATGTTGAGGTGTGAGCACAGTTGTCTCATTCCGAGTTCTTTATAACCAAACTCCAAAAATACACCAGCGGCTTTCAGTGCGATCTCTTCGCGTCTTTGGTCATGATCGACGATCTTTGGCATGAGTCTTCCTCGGAGTTCAATAGTTTAAGGTTCAGTCAATTTAGGCTACTGAAGCAATAGTTTAATGTAGCTGATCAGTGCCATCTTAGTTTAAATTAGTCCAAGTGGTCAAAATAATTCTTTACAGTGGTTAAACTTCGAACTAATTTAAAAAGACCAAGTGTTCTAAATAAAAGTTAAACGACTATTATTCGAGGTAACTATGAGAATTGATTGGAACCTGCCCCCATTCAGAGCGGGCTTCTTAGGTGGGCTAGATAGATTTATTGGTCCGGGGGCGACATCCGCAGAGAAGAACCTGCAACTGTACATACCGTTGATTGCGGGGGCGCTGATCGCTGCATATGCCAGTTATGCTGAGTTGGGCTGGTCTTGGGGACAATACCTAGCGGCAGTTCTGTTAACCATCGACATGTTGGGTGGTGTGATCACCAACGCGACATCAAGTGCCAAGCGCTGGTTTCACAGAGAAGGGGAAGGCTTTAAGCAACACATGACCTTTATCGCCATTCACTTCATTCAATTAACGCTATTCAGTTGGCTGTTTTTGGATTTGAATCTGATTTGGGTAGCAGTGACCGGTGGTTACATGATGTTGGCGTGTATCTTTGTATTGAAAACCGCACTCTATTTACAACGTCCAGTTGCTTTGATTCTGTATACATTGAGCTTGATCTTATCGCTTTATGCTGTGGAGTCACCTGTCGGCTTAGAATGGTTCTTACCTGTGTTTTATTTGAAGTTATTAATCAGTCATATTCTACGAGAAGAACCTTACCGTCCGGAAAACGAAGCTTTTTAATCAATGAGGCTTTTTAATAAATGAGGTTATCTACCAGTGAACGTAACGAATGAACCTAAAAGCCGAATTCTAGTGGCTGGGGCGACAGGGTACTTAGGTCGTCATCTTATCGAAGCGCTCCAAGCGCGCGATGCTGATTTCAAAGCGCAGGCCCGCAGTGCGGATAAATTGAAGGCTCTCGGCTTGAACGACTCTCAAATTCAGATCGCACAAGTGACCGCTTCCGAGAGTCTAAAAGGGTGCTGTGATGAGATTGATGTCGTCATCTCTTGTGTTGGTATCACACGTCAGAAAGAGGGGCTGAGTTATATGGATGTCGACTATCAAGCCAACCTAAACCTGCTAGAAGAAGCGGAGCGAGCAGGGGTTAAGAAGTTTGTTTATGTATCGGCATTTAGAGCGAACGTGATTAAAAACGTTCGCTTACTTGAAGCAAAAGAGCGCTTTGCGCAGCGACTATTGGCATCAGTACAATTAGCGCCTTGTGTGATTCGTCCGAATGGATTTTTTGCCGACATCGAAGAGTTCTACAATATGGCTAAGGCGGGAAGGGTGCACCTTTTTGGTTCAGGGGCTGTTCGTTTGAATGCAATTCATGGCGTAGATCTATCCGAATTTATCTTGGCCTCGTTACCTAATGACGAAACAGAATTGGATGTGGGTGGTCCAGATATCCTCAGTGCAACACAAATAGCAGAGCTTGCTTTTCAGTCTCAGGGTAAAACAGCGCAAATTACCTATGTTCCCGACTGGGTGAGGAAATTGGCTTTGTGCGTGATAAGGCGGCTACCGGAAAGTCGGGTTGGACCTGCGGAGTTTTTCTTGAGCGCAATGGAAGGTGATGCCATTGCGCCATGCGTGGGAAAACATCATTTAAGTGACCACTTTTCCCATCTTAATAACGAGTCTAATTAAGGCTAATCGTCGACGACTTCGACGGTTTTATGTTGTGCACCGTAATAAGTGCCTTCATCGATGGTGTACATCAGAGTTGCTTCACATTCAGGGCAGTCGAACTCTTCATTGGGCTCGATGGCTTCCTCTTCTACCCACTCCCATCCAATGTGTTCTTCGCAAGCTGGACAGTCCATAAATACCTCAGGTTATGCTTTTTAGTTGATTAAATTGTTAACTTTTCGGGGCGGCATTATACATAGTTGCCGATGAAGTTAGTACACTGGCGCAACGTACCCAGCAATCGACAGCGGAAATTGAAGGCTTTATCAGCTCGCTTCAGTCTGATGTGCAGACGGCGTTCAATATTATTGATAACAGCCATAAGATGTCGTTTAAAGCAGTTGAGGATTCAAAAGAGGTTGAGCACACCTTACAAGGTATCTCAGCATCGGTAAGCGAGATATTTAGCATGACCGAACAAATCGCCATAGCAACGGAAGAGCAAGCCGTTGTGACTCAAGATATCGCGCAAAACGTGATGGCAGTTGAGCAGAAATTGACGGAGTCGACCACAGGCGCAACTCAAATTGCAGCAACCGCTAAAGAGCAAGCAGAACTCGCGGCTTCATTGAAAGAGATAGCGAGTACGTTTAAGAGCTAGTTCGAAGGCGCTCAAACGAAGCTGATTAAATAACACTTAAAAAGCCCGTGAATCACAGGATTCACGGGCTTTTTTATTAAAGACGTTTGGGCTAGCCCTAAAACTCTAACCCATAAACCAAGACACGAAAATTAACGCACCAAAGCCAAAGGTAGCAACAAGTGCAGTGTCGCCGCCTGCTGCAGTGTAGCTGCCCTCGGTTTGTAGGTGAGGGAAGTCAGGTCTGCGAACCTTAACTACCATTGCGAGAGGGCCCCAAATCGCGAGGAACACCAACACCATGCCAGCATAGTCCAACATGCTGACGAATTGGCTAGCGAACAGCTCAGCTAATATCAAAGGCAACACAAAGGTCAAAGCGTAAGCCATGAACTTGTTATTAGTCACCGCATCTTTGTTTTGGTCGAATAGCGCCATGGATACACCAAGGAAAGAGGTCACCAAAGCAAGCGTAGAAAACAGTGCAATCACGACTTTTAGCCAAGACGATTGACCACTAAACGCAGAGATGAGCTCTGAGATGTTGTGGAACTGACTGATCGCGTCTGTACCAAGGTTTCCGATAATCGCGAACAGCCAAGTTAGGTAGCAGACTAGTGGGATCACAGAGCCCAATAGAATCATATTGTGGATCTGCTTTTGAGTCGCTTCACGGTTGTAGATAACCAATGACGGGATCACCACCATAGAGGCAAAGCTGGTAAAGATAACCGCGCTGTATTGCACCACGTCATTCGCCGTGTATTGGCTAGTTTGAGTCAGGTAATCAAGGCGAATATTGCTAAACAGAGAGGCAATAACAATAAACAGCATCACCACCATCAAGATGAATAAGCCACGATTCAGTTTGTCGATGTAAGACTTGCCTGCCACAACAATCACACCCGTTAATAGGCTAAAAGCTGTGTAAGCTGCAGAGGTAGACACATCTACACCAACATCGAGTAAAAGCTTATGGATGATGTCTCCGACACCCAGGATATAAGCGATCAACATGCATACTAGCAGCAGGTAAAAGAGTGCATTGATAAAGTGTTTTCCTTTGCTGCCCAGAGTGAGGTAAGCAACACTGCTCATGCCGCTGTTATCTTTGGTTTTGGTACACGCTTCTGCTAATAGGAGAGCTGAGTATGTGGTGCCGATAAAGATGAGTAGCATCAGCACTGAGCTGATCATGAAGCCAAATTGAGCCAACACCATGGGAATAGCAAGCATGCCAGCCCCTAATGCAGTTCCTGAAAGAATCAAAGAACTGCCGAATAATTTCATATTCAAAAAAGCAACCTCTAAGTATCCAATTAATTTTTAGTTGGATTGTAAATATTTGTTGCCAAGCCTAACAAATTACTCAGTAAAGTTAGGGCTTATTTTCTAATTATTTTTGAATTTTTCTAAAATAATTAAGATGAAATTTGTTGTGTATATGAATTCCACCTTAAGATATTTGGTTGGTGATTGTTTTTATCGTTTTCATAACCTTTACAAATTTATCACCACTTAATAATTGTCTAGCTTTGGTAAGTTAGGTCGAATTGTTATTTCCCTAAAATCGACTCAGATACTTGCTTTTTTATTAATCCACTACTGTCACTTTATTCATATCTTGATGGCTTGTCGTAAATGGAAAGAACCGTTGTCGTAGAAGCCACTCGGTAGTTGGGCACTTCGCTCTTATTATCCTCACACCAATTATGTGAGGGTGTTATGTATCGTTTGCTGTTTTGTAGTTTTACGCTGGTTCTTTTGTATCCAACGGCGATTGATTTGTATTTGGTTGTCCTGTCTCAAATTGCTGCTGATCTAAAATTCTGTTGACCTGACTACAACTTCATAGTTTATCTTTGCTACCAAAATGAGAGGAGCTTTTCTTATATCGGTGAGAGGTAGTCTTATGTGCAGTTAACGCACATGCTTCGCGATAATTTTCGCCAGAGTTGCGATTCCTTCTTTCCAATCCTTGCTCTCTTCAATGTTCGCGACAGTAAAGCGCAGGCAATGTTTGTATTGATCGTGTGTACCAAAAATAGTACCAGGTAAAATACCGATTTTGTGTTTCAAGCATTCTTGGTAGACGGCATAACTGTCGAGTGATTCGGGGAGCGTTATCCAGTTTATAAATGCCCCTTCAGGTTTGGAAAGGTGGTAGCGGCCAACAAGATGTGGGTAGCTATCTAATGCTTGAATCAAAAGACTTTGAAACTGCTTTTGGTTAGTTTGATAGAGTCGCTTCATATTAGATAAATTACTGCGATACTTTACTGTGGTCAGAAACTGGCCGACGGCTGACTGCATCAGGTTAGAGCTGCCCATGTTGTCACACAGTAGGTACTTTTCGATTAAAGGTTGATAGCGACCAGAAAGCAACCAGCCCAAACGTAGCCGAGAGTCTAAAGTTTTGGATAGAGAGTTCACGTAGATCACTCGGTCTTTGTCATCCAGTTCTTTCAAGCTCGCAAGTGGAGCATCAAACGCCAAGCTTCCGAATACATCATCTTCAATAATCGGCAAAGAGCCAGTTATCTCCAATAGTGCTTTTCGATTCGCCAGAGGCATTCTCGACCCAGTTGGGTTAGTAAAGTTTGGTGTCAGTAGCAGTGTTTTCACTTCCCATTGATTTAAGGCATTTTGTAATGCTTGAATATCGATTCCGTGGCTCACACTGCTTGGGATTTCAAGCGCTTGTAGGCCCAATGATTCCAGCAGTAGCAAGTTGCCAAAGTAACAGGGAGATTCCACCACAACGATATCGCCGGGTTTGGTTAACGCACGCAGCGCTAAACTGATCGCTTGCTGCGCGCCGTGAGTAATCGCAATTTCTTTCGATCCCGCAGGTACACCAAGATCATGAGTGATCTTTAACAATTGTTTTACTAATTGTTCGTCGCCAGGGGGGAGTTGATAATAGCCGGGAAGTTGAGTCTGCAAGCGGCTGTGGCGACCAATTTCAGCGTACAGGCTACGAATGGCGGGGGTGTTGATGTTTGGGTGAGCAGAGCCTGATTGTAACTTTAAACGCCCACTTGGGCGGGAGAGCACAGATTTAGTGACAGATAACAGATCAACTTTTTGAGGTTGGCTTGGCGCATCCCAACTCGTTGTATTCGGTACTTTGACGCGATAACCCGACTTGGGAACGGAATATACCCAACCTGTTGCTTCGAGTTCTTGATAGGCTCGAATCACGGTGTTTTTGCTCACACCCAGTTGCTCGCTTAGTTGTCGGATTGAGGGTAAGCGATCGTCAGGGTGAAAGAGCCCTTTGTCAATTTGAGCTTTAATGTGTTGCTCGGTGGCGAGGTATTTATTGCCGCTGACTTCTGTTTCCACGCTGTTCTCCCGTTCCATAATTATCAATCTGTAACCATTTAAAGTGTTATATCTGTATCTTTATTAGTTATCTGTACCCAACTAAGGTAGCAGTATTGATAAAGAGTTGACCAGAGGTTTGTAATGCTTATTAAAATGATTCCGTTCGTGTTTGTAATATTGTGGTCGTCAGGTTTTGTGGGCGCACGCCTTGGTGTGGAATACGCTGAGCCCGCAACGTTATTGTCACTTAGGATGATAGCTAACGTAGCGCTGTTCTTGGTTTTGATTACCATTCTTAAGCGTCGTATTCCTCGTGGTCGAGCATTTTTTCATGCTTGTTTGGTCGGTATTTTGATTCACGGTTTTTACCTAGGCGGGACCTATTTGGCCATTGATATGGGTATGCCTGCTGGGTTGAGTTCGTTATTGGTGGGTCTGCAACCTATTCTTACCGCGCTGATCATGGTCAGCTGCACCTCACAGCGTTTTAACTTTGCGCAATGGCTTGGCTTGGCACTCGGTTTTGCGGGTATTAGTTTGGTGCTAATGGGGAATATTGCATGGCAATCAGATGACCAAAAAGGCCTGGCGACACTGTTATGTTTAGTCTCATTGGTAGGTATTACCTGCGGCACTTTATATCAAAAGCGTTTCTGTAAGGGTACAGACATGGTAGGCGGTGCAATGGTGCAGTACATGGCCTCGGCAGCGTTGTTCCTGCCTTTCGCTATGCGTTACGAAACCATGCAGGTGAACTGGACGCTAGAATTCACGTTAACGCTGATTTGGCTGGTGGTCGTTCTATCTTGTGTCGCAATACTGTTGTTGCTTTACATGGTGGAGAATGGGGCGTCTTCAAATGTGGCATCAGTGTTCTATCTCGTCCCACCGACGACCGCAATTCAAGCGTGGCTTATCTTCGGCGAGTCATTCGATGTCTATGGTGCAATGGGCTTTGCGCTGTCAGCCACTGCGGTTTATCTGGTAGTGAAGAAGCCCGAATTGATTAGGTTCCGAAGACAAGCGGCTTTAAACCGTTAAAAACAAAAAAGAGCCTGAATACTCAGGCTCTTACCCTATCAATAACTTTCTAGCGGCTTTGGATTAGCGCTTCATCAAGCAAGCGTAAGCCGTTGTAAACGGTGCTTCTTGGTACTGCTTAAGACCCGTCTCTTTGAACTTCATCATTAGAGGGTTGCGCTTTAGGCTCTCTTTGATGTCTGCCGGAGAAACAACTTCAACGTTTAGACCGTCGATCAGTTGGATCGCAGCCTCTAGCTTGAAGCCGAAGCCACCGCCAGCAAATTTGCCTTTAGTTTGGCGTTGGCGAATCACTACTTTTTCTACTTGGTAATCTTCCATTAACTTTGCAAAAGAGAATTGAAAGTCTTTCATATTCTGTGTGTCGTTAGCGTCACTGATAGAAACCTTAGAAACTCGGCAATCAGGGATGTTAAATACACCATCTGACAGAGAAAGAAGACAGATGACTGCATCGTTACCTTTGATTTCAACACCACAAATTTTCATGTTCTTACCTACTTATTTTAGAGCCGTATATTATGGTGTTATTTCTGATACTTCTCCACTATTTGAGAGGATTCGACAAAAATAATTCTAAATTAGTCGATATTTGAACCTAAAACAAAGCCGTTTGAAAAAGTCTGACAGCCAAAGGTAACTGATATTTATTGGTAAAGTCTGCTGATTAAGGTGACAGAGATCGGTAACTCCAATACACTGCATTGGTATCCGTAGTTCAGTACAAGGTAAAGGCATGGCCAATTGGGAAGGGGTAAGTGAGTTTGTTGCAGTCGCAGAGCGTGAGAGTTTTACTGGTGCTGCGCAGAAGCTTGCTACATCGGTCGCTCAAATAAGTCGCAGAGTAGCAAACCTCGAAGAACGTCTCGCGGTGAAACTGCTTAACCGAACGACTCGAAAGGTTTCGCTAACAGAAGCAGGGCAGCTCTATTATCAGCAGTGTAAGTTGCTGGTCGAGGGCTTAGAAATTGCGGAACTGGCGGTAACACAAATGCAATCGACCCCGAAAGGATTGCTAAAAGTGACAGCACCGGTCACCTATGGTGAGCGTCAACTAGCCCCAATACTTCACCAATTTTTAAAGCTTCACCCGCAAGTAGAATTAGAGTTAATGCTGACCAACCAAAAGCTCGACTTAATCGACTCTGGTGTCGATGTCGCGATCCGTCTTGGTCGACTAGAAGATTCTAGCCTGGTGGCAAAGAAGCTTTCTCAACGACAGCTCTACGTATGCGCAAGCCCGGAGTACATTGAACGTTACGGTGAACCACATACGCTCTCTGAGCTGAGTAATCATCAGTGTTTAGTTGGTGGCTTTGAGCACTGGCGTTTTAAGGAAAATGGTCGTCCTCGCTCAGTTCGCGTTAATGGACGTATCAAGTGTAATAGTGGTTTGGCTTTATTAGATGCAGCGAAGCAAAGCATAGGTTTGGTACAGTTACCAGAATATTATGTGAGTGAAGATCTAGACTCTGGAGAGTTAGTTGAGGTGCTTTCTGATTATCGAGACGATAAAGAAGGGATCTGGGCGCTATATCCTCAAAACCGAAACTTATCTTCCAAAGTTCGCCTGCTGGTGGATTTCCTTTCTGAGCAATTAGATTAGTTTTGAACAGTCTGTTCATAGAGGTAAAAAAAGAGCTGAAGAAACTAAACTCTAAAGCTCTTTTGTTAACGTTACTTTTTATTGAACGCTTCACATCAGACCGTGAAACGGTCGACCAAATGGTAAAGCTCATTCGCGCGGTTATTGAGGTTTTGGCTACCAGCGCGGTTTTGGTTGGCTAGCGATGCCGATTGAGAGCTTTGGTCTGATATGACGACAATACGCTGAGATATCTCTTGGCCGACAATATTTTGTTGTTCGGTTGCTGTCGCAATAAGCGAGTTCATATCCATGATCGTATCGATTGATTCTTGGATCTTTGCCAGTGCAGCCGCGGCAGCGTTCGCCTCTTCGACGGTTTGAGTACTTCTATTCTGACTTGAATCCATCGCTTTCACTGCGGCATCTGAAGCGGCTTTTAGCTGCTCAATCATTTTATGTATGTCGCCTGTACTCTCCTGAGTTCGGCTCGCTAGCTTACGAACCTCATCGGCGACTACTGCAAACCCACGGCCTTGTTCACCTGCTCGAGCGGCTTCAATTGCAGCATTCAGTGCCAATAGATTGGTTTGCTCGGCAATGTCTTGAATGACTGCTAACGAAGAGGAGATGTTCTGTACATCGTCTTCTAAACGAGATACGACAGCGTTAGCCTCCGATACCTCACTAGCTAAAACAGCTACTGAATCAGCCGCCGCGTTTACGATTTGCTGAGCTTCTTTGGCATTGCCCTCTGCAAGTTTCGCTGACTCCGCCGCTTGGCTAGCGTTGCTTGATATCTCCTGAGCCGTTGTTGTCATCTCTGTCATAGCGGTAGCGACTTGTTCAGTTTCTTCCCGTTGCCCTGTCGCGAGTTCATCAACTTGAGCTGCGCGAGAAGACATGCTGGATGTTTCAGATACAACTTGTTGACCTACCTCGCTTACACTGCGAATAATGGTTTGCAGGTTAGTAACAAAAGCATTGAAGTTTTCGCTAAGCTTCGCGAATTCCGGTACTTTTAATGTTTCCATTCGAGCTGTTAAGTCGGCTTCACCAGTTGCGAAAGCCTTAATTGATAGATCGAACTGTTCTATGGGCTTCATAATAGTACGGTTTACAGCAACGGCGAATAGGGCAACCAATAGAGCGATTAAACCACAAAAAAGTGTAATCGCGGTGAGTGAGCTTTGTAGTGCAACGTTTGAACTCTCTTTCATCTCGGCGATGACTGCATCAATGTCGTCTGTGTAAAAGCCAGTGCCAAGCATCAAGTCCCATTGCGGAATAAATACTGAGTAGCTGAGTTTTGGTAGTGCTTCCGACTGGCCAAGTTTTGGAAAATAGTAGGTAGTGAATTTGCCAAGCTTTGAGTTCTTAATAAGATCACGAATGAGGTAATGGCCTTTTTTATCTTGCAGGTCATAATAATTTTTTCCAATACCATCGGTGTTTTGCCCTGCGAATATTCTCACTCCTTTAGAGTCGTAACCAAATATATAGCCCGACTCGCCATACTCAAGTGTTCTTAAGGTTGGTAAGGCCTCTTCTAATGTTGCGCCTCGTTCTAAGAGCGGGCTGATAGAAGACTGGGCCATCTGTAGATAAGCTTTAAGTTCCTTTTCTTTCATGGCCATCATTTTGCTGCGTGTGGATTCGACTTGTTGCGCGGTCAGCGCTGCACTCTTCATATATGTTACGCTTATCATTCCGATGGCCATCAGTAGCAGAGGAATGAAAGAGAGAATATAAAGACGTTTTTTGATGGTTAGGGTCATGTCTACTTCCTGTTTGATCGTCTTGTGCAATTTTTAAAACACAATATGAATGCAGTTGCTATTTGTAAATGAGCTTATTGATGAATTGTTACCCCAGAGCGATTTTGTTTTATAAATATGATGGCTGTTAGATGTTTGTTGTGACATTTGTTCCAATCAGGCTTGATGTTGAGAAAGTCCTTTTGGTTCGGGCCTTTTGTTTCGATGCTTTTGAATTCGACGTTGCTTTGTTAGAATGCGACGTTTTGTAGAACCCTGCTATGTCTATTCGTTAAGTGAGAAAGATTCATGAACAAAAGTCATGTGACTATTGGTTTAACTAACCCTAAAAGCCCGACAAACGTAGGTGCTGTCATGCGTGCGGCTGGTTGTTATCAGGTCGACGAAGTTAAATACACAGGGCAACGCTACGAAAAAGCCGCTAAATTTCACACTGATACCAAGAGTGCTACGCGTACTATTCCTTTGACGGGCGTTGAGTCGTTTTTAGATAACCTTGCCCCTGAAACCAAAATCGTTTGTGTGGAACTTGCGGAAGGTGCTACGCCACTGCCACGTTTTAAACACCCAGAAAATGCGATTTACATTTTCGGCCCAGAAGATGGCTCTATTACTCAAGATGTTGCTGATAGAGCAGATCACGTGTTGTACGTGCCAACGGTTGGGTGCATGAACTTGGCTGCAACCGTGAATGTGCTGCTTTATGATCGCCTTGCTAAGTCAGATGAAATGGACGAGAGCAACGAGTTGATTAAGAAAAGCCGTGATAATCGCAACCATCTAGTTATCAAAGAGAAGTGCTAGTCTGACGCTCGTTGTTAGATATTTTTTAAAACTCAATATCGCTAAAGTCGAAAGTAAACAGGTTTAAAATATATTTGACGATGGCAAATATGAATAAGATGGTCGCAATAGATAACACGATATAAAGTAATGTTGTCATTTGAGTTACCTTTGTATTTGATAACGTATGTCCGTAATAAAAAACCACCAAATAAGGTGGTTTTTTATTTTAAGGGGGAGGCTATTGGTGTTTCATCTGATGCAGTGTGTGCATGATAACCAATATAATAGCGGTAACAGCGCAAGCTAAAAGCGTCAATGCTAAGTTGGCGAACTCGGCTGCTCTATGTAAGCCCAAGCCAATAATTAAGTAATAGAACAGGCCTAATAGAGCTCCGGCACTGCCTAGGTGGTCGTGATACTTAGTCAAAGCACAACTAAGCAAATTAGGTAATGCAAGTCCGAATGATAGCGATACAAATACCATTGGGATGAAAAACCAAACGGATTCCTGCATGATAAACACACCCATGCCTGCAACCAGTAATAGGCAAGACGCAAACGCTACAATTTTGTCATGACTTAAATGCATACGAATTAGCTTCATGTTAATGACAGAACCTAGTACTGAACCCATCGCAAGAATAAAACCGGTATTACCAAAAAAGTTCACACTTGCCCCTAATTGCTCAAACATAAACGGGGCAATACTGTAGTACGAGAATAGTGCTATATTAAATAGCCCAACCATTAACGTTACGTACCAGATGTGTACATCGGTAAGCATTTTTATAGCGACAGAGATTAGGCTGTCTCTTTTTGTATTTGAAGGCTTTGTTTCTGGCAGTTTGCCTAGTGACCAAATCAGTAAGATAGCCACAATTACTACCATCGCCATGAATACCCATTTATAGCCACCCACAGACGTCAACCAACTACCAGCCAACATCCCAACAACAGGGCTGATACCAATAGAGGTGCCCACAATCGAGAAGACGTGGCTGAGTTCTTTACCTTGATAACCATCACGGATAATAGTCTGTGTGCAAACAGAACCAACAGCAGCACCAAAAGCACAGCAGCCAAAGCCCGTGAGCATTAAAGTGAATGTTGGCGCTAACATGGTAAATAGTGCTGCAATGATAAATACGACTAACCCAAGTAATGTAGAGACTCGTCTTCCCAATACATCACACATGCGCCCCCAGAATACGACTCCGAATGCAAAAGCAATGAAGAATATAGACATCGCTTGTGCCGCTTCACTACTACTAACCCCAAAGTGGTTTTTTACAGAAGTCAGAGCCGGGCTATACATGGTTTCTACTATCTGTGGAAACATTAGCAACACAACCGCCAATGGGATCGAAATTTTTCCAATTATCTTGTTCATTTTTTTGTTTTTAAATACCTCTAATTAACATCGTAATGATTTAGTTATTTCCTGAACCTTTTAATCAGGGGGGTTAACAGAACAGGTACTATTCTAGGCATTATGTGCTAATGTCTTATAATGAGATTTGGACATAAAATATCGAAATAAGGACGGGTTGCTCAATGGCGTTGATTTCAGAACAAGATGACTTTTGTGCAGACGACCATAATGGGTTAGTCGTTGGTGTTGCTGCTGAGGTTTCTAATCACGCTTCCGGCATACATTTTCATGACAAAGACCAGTTAATGTTTTCGAAGCACGGATGCATGACTATCACATTGGAAGATGTGAAGTATGTCTTGCCCCCAATGAGGGCTGCATGGATCCCGAAAGGCGTCCAACATGATGCTCAGATGACTAACATTACCCAATATCGCTCACTGTACTTTGATCAATCCTTGTCAGAGCGCTTGCCTAGAGGTGTGATGATTTTCGATATCACTCCGTTAATGAGAGTCTTGATAGAACGAATGGCATTTTGGGCATTTGATAAGCCGAATAATGAGCAAATTAATACGTTGAATTTGTTTATCGAAGAGTTGAACGACTCGCAAGAGGTGTACTTGTCATTGCCGTTACCTCAAGACCACCGTCTCAAATCTTGGTTATCTGATATTGATAACAAAGATTTTATGGCACCGTCGTTGGCACAATTGAGTGAGGTTGTTGGAGCGAGCGAAAAGACGATCACTCGGATCTTTAATAAAGAAACCGGGATGCCATATCAAAGTTGGCGTCAGCAGTGGCGCTTGTTGGGTGCGATTGAATTGCTGTCGAGTGGCATGCGCATATCGGATGTCGCCGATAGGTTGGAGTTCTCCAGTGACAGTGCATTTATTCATTTCTTTCGTCAGAAAACAGGCATGACACCAATGAATTACATGACCAACACATCCAACGCGGAGGCTATGTAACCTTCGTTTATGTCAGCTTCTAATAGCAATGTATATGTTAGTCTAATGGCTTAATTGCGCTCGCCAATCACAAGGACACCGATTTGAACCTAAGACAACTGGAAGTCTTTTACGCCATTATGCAGACCGGAACCGTATCTGGAGCTGCACGTAGTTTGCATGTATCTCAGCCAAACGTGACACGTATTTTAGGGCACACCGAGCAACAGCTTGGGTTTGGCTTATTTGAACGTGTTAAAGGCAGACTGGTGCCAACAGTTGAAGCGAAAACTTTGTTGCCAGAAGCGGAGAAGGTCTACCAACAACTGGGGCAATTCCGTTCTTTAACTAACAAAGTGAAGCAAGGCCATCAGCATTTACGTATTGGTGCACCACCAATATTGGCGACTAAATTATTAACACCAGTGATCGCCCAAATGTCTCGCGAGCAAGAGCTCTCTTTTGAATTACTGACTGCCAATCGCGACGAATTGTGTTCAGGGTTGTTAAAGCATGAACTCGATATTGCTATCGCATTTGGAGATGAAGCACCGCCTGCGATATTGTCAGAAACGCTATTAACCAAATCCCTTCAGGTTCTGGTTCCATCTAACACCGTTGAGCATCTACTAGCATGCTTAACCCTTGATGACTTAATCAATTATCCGTTGCCAATCATCGGGCTCGATAATCGTGATCCACTGGGTTTGCTGGTCCATCAAAGCTTGACTGCACGCGATGAGCATTATCAACATCCGATATCGGTACGCGGATACAGCGCTGCGGCGGAGCTGGTTAAGCATCAAGCAGGTTTTGCGATTGTCGATCCGTGGACGGCAGAACAGTACCAAAATGAGGATGCTGTTTGTGTGTTGTCACTGCAGCCTGAGATTCCATTCTCAGTATCGACTTTGTATGCCGAGCACACGCCGCAGTCGATTGTTGCCAAGAAGTTCATTGCAGTACTGAAGGGTTCTTGTTAGGGAACGATTAACTTTATCTCTCACCATATTTTTCGCTCAGTTTACAACTTATAACATCATGTTATAGGTGCGCCATGAATTAGTATTCGGCAGGGCTCAATTTCTTAATTAAAGTAAATCCATACAAGGACTTATTAACGAGGAATGCTCATGTCTATTGCTCAACCTTACCTTCTTTTTCTTGGGGATGTTACAGACCCATTGGCTGCAAAAACCGCTCGTGGTATTCACCAATGGCGCCCTGAAATCTGCCTCGGTCAATTACGTTTAACAGCAGAGACAGTTTCTCTTAGTTTGCCGGATATGACCTTGCAAGAGGCACAAGCGCAGGGAGCGAAAACGCTCGTCATTGGTACAGCCAATTCGGGTGGCGTGATCCCGGAGTCATGGCAACCAACCATACTGGCAGCTGCAGAAATGGGATTTGAGATTGCATCGGGCATGCACCAGCGATTGAGGGAATTTTCACCGCTTGTTGACATGCAGCAACGAGGATTGACTAAGCTTCATGATGTGCGCCATTTTGATGGTGTTCTAAACGTTGGTAATGGCAAGCCTCGCCAAGGGAAGCGCCTGCTCACTGTCGGAACCGATTGCTCGGTTGGCAAGATGTTTTCTGCATTGGCGATAGAAAAATCGCTTAAAGAAGCGGGAATATCTGCTCAATTCAAAGCGACAGGGCAAACTGGTATTTTGATTGAAGGCAGCGGTATTTCGATTGATGCAGTGGTGGCAGATTTCATCTCTGGTGCGGTTGAAGCGATTAGCCCAGGTTTTACTGACCACGAATGGGACATCATTGAAGGGCAGGGCTCTTTGTTCAATCCCTCTTTTGCAGGAGTGAGTTTGGGTTTATTACATGGTGCGCAAGCTGATGCTTTATTGCTATGTCATGAAGTAGGGCGACCATATATTCGCAATCTACCGCATGCCAAATTGCCGACAATAGAGCAAACTATTGATGCGAATTTACAAGCCGCGCGATTAACAAATCCAGACGTGAAGCTAGTGGGGATATGCCTTAATACATCGGCGATTAGCATTGAAGAGGCTGAAACATTGTGCCAAGAATGGACCGAGACCTATCAAGTGCCAGTGACGGATCCAGTGCGATTGGGTGTACAACCTATCACTGATCATTTGCGACATTCACTTTAACGATTTAATCATTTCTACGTTTCCATTTGTTAAAGCGAACATTAACCGAGTGAAATTATGAAGATTACAGCAGAACCAATTACTATCGCGATGCAAACGCCTTTTCGCATCTCTCGAGGTAGCCGAACAGAGTGTCATGTTGTTCGCGTTTACATTGAGCACAATGGTAAACAAACGCAGGGTGAGTGTACTCCTTACCCACGTTATGGTGAGTCATCCGAATCTGTATTGGCGCAAATTCAACAAGCCGCGAGCTTTCTTGAAACGGCCTTTGAACGTGGTATGACTGAGCCGGCTGAATTAAGAGATTATCTTCAGTCTTTATTAACTGAGGGAGCGGCTCGTAATGCTGTCGATTGTGCGCTTTGGGATTTTGAAGCGCAGCAAAACGAGCAGGCATTTCCAAATAGTATGTTTGAGTTACCCGCTCAAATAGTTACGGCAATGACTGTTTCGATTGGCACACCAGAAGCGATGGCAACACAAGCTCGTGATTATGTGGCTAATGGTGCAAAACTCTTAAAAGTGAAGCTAGATGGTGAGCAAGTGGTAGAGCGAGTGAGTGCAGTCCGAAGTGCCGCGCCTGGAGTGAAAATGGTACTTGATGCCAATGAAGCATGGACAGGGCTTAATCTCGAGGAGCTGTTTAATCAATTGGCTGAGTTTGATATCGCGATGATAGAACAGCCTCTGCCGCAAAAGCATGATGCTTCACTAGCACACATCAAGCATCCAATCCCATTGTGCGCTGATGAAAGTTGCCACACCACGTCGCAGCTTTCGTCGTTATTGGGCAAGTATGAAATGGTTAACATCAAGCTTGATAAAACCGGTGGTCTGACAGAAGCGTTAGTACTTGCCGAAGAAGCGCAAAGGCTTGGTTTTACTCTTATGTCGGGCTGTATGCTTGGCACTTCATTGGCAATGCGTTCAGCGTTACCAGTCGCCGCGCAATCTGACATTGTCGATCTTGATGGACCTGTATTACTTGGTCAAGACGTGCCGCCAGCACTGACTTATCGAGGTGGAATGATCATTCTTTAACTCGTTGAGTCTCACGCATTAAATTGACGTGATACTGATGAGCTCGCATAGATGAAAGCCTATGCGATTTTTTGTATTGATAGAGTAATCACGTTTCTGTCGGTGACGTCACTTTCTTCTCTCTCAAAACAGACAGTCTAGGGTTTATAAAATAATCGTTATAGTGTTTTATGTGAAATGTTAATGATTACTCTTATTTTCATAGTTTCACTAAAACTATTGAAATGGCTTTAAGTTGGGCTAACCACCTAACGGATTGAATCATTGACCTTTAATGTTGGTGATTTGATAAGGAGAAGGTGGGGCGAGTGAGTAGTCGTGTCTCAGAGGTTATAGAGAACAAGGACCGTTTTGAACGTCCATTTCCGATCAAGATTCCTCGTCGTAAGTGGTTTGGCTGGAAAGGCATAGAGCTGCGTTTGGTGTTGGCGTTAGCCATGTTATCGATGACCACCATCTTCCTCTCGGTAGTCTCCAGTTTCACTTTTGACAACCTAAATCAACGCCTTGTTGAGCTAAAAGAGAGTGAAATCCCCGCTTTAGATAACGCAGCTCGCTTAAATGACATGGTGCGTATCATTATCACAACCTCATCTCAACTCAGTGACGCGGAATCCAATTTAGAGCGTAAACAAGCGATGCTAAAAATTGAAGGCGCTATTTCAGTCATGAATAGCGTTATGGTGCAATTTCCGGATTATCACTCCTATTTTAAAGATCTTATCGCTCAAGTTAACAATAGCCTCAGTCTGTTGTACCAAAGCGAGATTGAATCTGAACAGCTTAACCAAGAACTTCGGAATCTACTCGAAGGCTTTTACCCGCTATTACAGCAAGCCAGTGATTCACTCGATAGCTTGCCTGATTCAGCCAAAGAGCAGGTTCAATTCACGCAATTAAAGTCCCTGCTGTACTACCAATTAGGCTTGGTAGAAAAACTGTATAACGATTCCAGTTTTAATGAGCTGGATTACACTAGCTTACGACTCGAGCAAGTTGGAGAAGAGTGGTGGCAGCTTTGGGTAAGTGGCGATTTAAGAAGTGCCTTTCCAGAACTGGATCATCAGCTCGCCGTAATTTACAACCTAGCTTCAAGTGATAGCAGCTTGTACGGGCTTAAAAACAAGGCGCTCGATCATCTCTATCAGGAGCAGTATTTCTTACAAAACAGCCGTGAACATTTGAATCAGTTAACGGTACAAATCGAACGGAACACCAGTCAAGTGAACCACAATATTGATCAGTCGATTCAGCAGGCTCAACACTCTTTGCAATCCAACCAACGTTTATCACTTTTTCTTTCTCTTTTTAGTGTGTTAGCTGCTGCGGCTATCTCATGGTTCTATGTGCGCAAGAGTATTTTAGAAAGGCTATTGCAGCTTAAAGACAACATGTTCGCGATTTCGACTGGTCATTTAGATACTGAAGTGGCCATTCGTGGCAAAGATGAAGTGACGCAAATGGCCAAATACCTAAAGGTCTTTCAAACTACGGCCAAAGTCGTCAAGCAAACTAACCGCAAATTGGAGGCTGAAGTGGAAGAACGCACCTTAGCCGAGGCCAAGCTGCGTGTTACTCAGGATGAGCTCATCCAAGCTGGAAAACTGGCTGCGTTGGGGCAGCTAAGTGTTGGTATTACTCACGAGATCAACCAACCATTAACGGCCGTGAACAGTCACGTTCGAAGCGCGCAACTGTGGTTAAGACAAAAGAGGTCAGACAGAGCAGAAGAGAACCTGAAAAAGATCGAGATCTTATTAGATAAGGTGGCTGCGATTACACGTCACTTGAAGGCATTCTCGCGTAAGAGCGATGGCAAAATAGATAACGTCAAATTAGATAAGGTGATTGGTGATGCGATCGATCTCTTCGAAACGCGGCAGAGTATGGTGTCAATTCAGTATTCGCCACAAAGTGGCCAATTGGTGCGAGCCAACAGTATTCGTTTGGAACAGGTGTTGGTGAATTTGATCAGCAATGCTTTGGATGCCGTTGAACATAGAGATCTGCCTCAGCTCAATATCTCCACTCAAGAGCACCTGAACACGATTCAGATATCAGTTAAAGACAATGGATTAGGGATCCACGAAGAAGATATTCCTTACCTGTTTGATCCATTTTATACCCGCAAGACAACTGGCAAAGGGCTCGGGCTCGGTTTGTCTATCGCATACAACATAATTAAAGACTTTAGCGGCTCGATTCACGTCGAATCGGTTGAACACCAAGGCACCACCTTTATCGTCACTCTACCAAAAGGCATAAACGCATGACTTCAGAAAAACACATAGTTCTTATAGACGATGAAAAAGACGTTGTTGAAGCGGTGAGCGAAATGTTGGAACTCGAGGGTTTTCGTGTCACGAGCTTTACCGACCCAAACCTTGGTCTAAAGTCCCTCAAAGCAAATAGTCAGTCGGTGGTGCTGTGTGATGTGCGAATGCCACAAGTCGACGGGCTTACGTTGCTGAGCTCAATCCAACATCGCGCAGCCAATGTTCCTGTATTAATGATGAGCGGGCATGGAGATATTCCTATGGCGATAGAGGCGATGAAGTTGGGTGCGTTCGACTTTCTGGAGAAACCCCTCAATACCAGTGAGTTGTTAGAAAAGCTCGACTTGGCGTTGGCACAGTGTCACCACAACAGCCCTGCAACGATAGACGACCAGCAGGATACAGAAATACCGATTGAATCTATGGTTATCGGCCAATCCAAAGCGATGGACACTATACGTAAGCAAGTGCTTGCGCTCTCTCATACTTGCGTCGACACCATCATTAACGGCGAAACTGGAACGGGCAAAGAGGTGATTGCTCGCGCCTTACATCAGTTTAGTCGTCGTAAGGCAAAGCCGTTTGTCGCAATAAACTGTGGTGGCATGACAGAGAGCATTATTGAGAGTGAGCTGTTTGGTCATGAAGCGGGCTCGTTTACCAGTGCCAATAAGAAACGCATCGGAAAAATAGAACAAGCCAATGGCGGCACTCTTTTCCTCGATGAAATTGAAAGCATGCCGATTTCAGTGCAGATTAAGTTGCTACGCGTAATTCAAGAGCGGGTGATCGAGCGTGTTGGCGGTAATGAATTGATACCTATCGATATTGTGGTGGTTGCCGCGAGTAAAGTTGACCTCGTAGGCCTCAGTGAATCTGGTGAATTCAGAGCCGACCTCTTCTATCGCCTAAATATTGCGAGTTTAAACCTTCCGGCACTGCGCCAACGCAAAGAGGATATTCAGGTGTTGTTCCGCCATTTTGTAACACAAGCGAGCCACAAGTACAAGACGCGTCCATCGACGATTTATCCCGAACAGATACAGCAGTTGTGCCGACATGAATGGCCAGGAAATGTGCGTGAGTTACGTAATGTTGCCGAGCGATTTGTACTTGGTATTGTCGGCGATGGCTTTGATCTGCAATCGCCAATTTGTGAATCGACTGGGGAAGATTTCGCCTTTGAAAAGCAGATGGAGCTGTATGAGAGAAACGTATTAACCGAAGCCTTGATAGAGAGCTCGGGAAATATCAATGAGGTATCAAGTAAGCTGAATCTACCACGAAAAACGCTTTATCGAAAAATGAAGAAACACCAGTTGGATAAAGAGAGCTTTAAAGCCTAACTCATTAACTTGGTTCTTGAGGAGCAAAGAGCAAACCTAAACCAAAAGACAAAGCGGAAGAAAAAGCACAAGACAACAATGACCCATTTATCATTTAGTCGAATGATTAACCGTTTCAAGTGATTGTAATAAAAGAGTTTTAATATTTGGCACAAACCGTGCAATCCCAACATTGTGGTATCAGTCCACATGAGGTCATCTCAGGAAAATAGAAATGACCGGATTAAGGAAATTAGAAAAATAGTGGCTTGTTGCAAGGAGATACAAACATGAAGCAAATACTGAAAGGTTCGATTGCTCTGATACTCGGCGTTAGCTCAATGACAGCATGGGCGGCGACAAAGTCAGCAAACCTAGGACCTCGTCCCCTCTTTTTAGTCAACAATATGGACGAGAGCCCTTTGAAAACCAAGCTGCTCAGTTGTAGCGAAGGGCCTTTTCATCGCAGTGATTTTTCTATTGGGCATCGCGGAGCTGCAATGCAGTTCCCTGAGCACACCAAAGAATCTTACTTAGCGGCGATTCAGATGGGAGCGGGTATCGTAGAGTGTGATGTAACCTTTACTAAAGATAAGGAATTGGTGTGTCGGCATTCTCAAAGTGACCTGCACACCACAACCGATGTGTTGGCTCACCCAGAGCTTGCCAAGAAGTGTTCAGTTCCATTTAAACCTGCGAACCCTGCGACAGGTGAAGATGCTCAGGTTGAGTGTCGTACTACCGATTTCACGCTAGCAGAGTTTAAGACGTTAAAAGGTAAAATGGATGGGGCGAACCCGAAAGCAACCACTGTCGAAGAGTACATGAACGGTACTCCGGGTTGGAGAACCGATCTTTACAGCCAGAGTGGGACGCTGATGACACACGCAGAAAGTGCGGCGCTTTTTAAAGAGCACGGTGTAAAAGTGACTCCTGAATTGAAATCGGCAGCGGTTGAGATGCCTTTCAATGGCTTCAGCCAAGAGATGTACGCGCAAAAGCTAGTGGATGAATTAAAAGAAGCGGGCTTTGCACCTTCAGAGACTTACTTGCAATCGTTCAATCTCGATGATGTGAAGTACTGGATCAAAGCAGCACCAAAATTCGGAAAACAAGCCGTTTATCTGGATGACCGTGTTTACAAGCAAGCGGACTTTGTTGCGTCTGTTGAGAACATGAAAGAGCTGCAAGATGCAGGTGTCAACATTATTGCGCCACCTCTGTTTGCTCTGGTTGATCTAGATGAGAATAATGAACTGGTTACGTCTAATTACGCTAAGCTCGCTAAAGGTGCAGACCTCGAGATTATTGCATGGACTCTGGAACGTTCAGGCCCACTAGCGCAAGGCGGTGGTTGGTATTACAAGAGCGTGAAAGATGGCATCAACAATGATGGCGACATGATGAAAATGCTCGACGTGTTGGCACAAGATGTAGGTGTGATGGGTGTATTCAGTGATTGGCCTGCAACGGTAACTTACTACGCAAACTGCATGGACAGCGACGCCTAAGTTATCTGGCTTATTGAAGAATAATAAGAGAAAAAGTAGTGGACTAAAGAGCCTTCGGGCTCTTTTTTTACCGTTAAAATTGATGGGACATAAATGACCCAAATGTAAGCTTTTGGGCTGGACATGAATGACTCAAAATAGATTTTTGAATTTGAATGTTTCATTAAGTTATTGAATTTAAATAAATAAAAATTTGGCACAAAGGCTGCAATAGTAAAGGCGACTTTCAACAATAAGTAAAAGTAAGGTTTGAATATGAAAATCAGTGTTAAAGGACTGTTAATCGCTAGCTCATTACTACTTCCTTCAATGGCTATGGCAAGCGACTGCTCTAGCCGTGGTGTGTTAGACGATCGATACTGTGATGAAAACCAAGATTTGGTGGCAGATTCACCAAAAAATCCAGATGAGTGGAATGACCCAAGTACGCTTGTGTTCACCTATACACCAGTAGAAGACCCTGCGCTATACAAAGATGCGTTTGCCGACTTCCAAGCTCACCTAAGTAAAATTACAGGTAAGCGAGTGATTTACTACACGGTGCACTCGAACTCTGCACAAGTAGAAGCGATGCGTTCTGGTCGTTTGCACGTAGCTGGTTTCTCTACGGGTCCAACTGGCTACGCGGTTAACCTAGCGGGTTACGTTCCAATTGCAGTAAAAGGCGATGAGTCTGGTTTCCAAGGCTACAATCTGATCACCATTGTGCGTAAAGATAGCGGTATCAACACTATGGCTGATCTGAAAGGTAAAAAGGTTGCACACACTTCTGCATCATCAAACTCTGGCAACCTAGCTCCTCGAGCGTTATTCCCAGCAAAAGGTTTAGTGCCAGATGAAGACTACAAAGTACTTTACTCAGGTAAGCATGACCAATCTATCCTAGGTGTTTATAACGGAGACTATGATGCAGCACCTGTGGCATCTGATGTGTACGATCGCATGGTGGCAGCAGGCCGTGTTGATGATTCTGAGCTTAAGATCATCTACCGTAGCCCACGTTTTCCAACATCTGCTTTCGGTTACGCATACAACCTAAAACCAGAGTTAGTTGAGAAGATCAACGAAGCTTTCTTTAGTTACCGATTCACACCAGAGATGAGTGCATCATTCAAAGGTGCCGACCGTTTCTCGCCAATTAGCTATAAGGAAGAGTGGGGCGTAATTCGTGATATCGCTCATGCGACAGGCACGGCTTACACCAAAGCAGGTTTGAAAAAACTGGCTGAAAAAGACGCTGCTAAACGCGCAAAGAAAAAAGCTGCTGAGTTAGCGAAACAAGCAAACAACGGCTAACACTTAGTTCTAAGAACACTTACCTCAACCAAGACCAGTTATTTACTACGATTGGTATCAATATCTATGCCCTCGCGGGTAGGGCATAGATCATTCTAAAATTCGTACAAGGAAATGCAGTATGGCCGTAGCAAGCTATGACGGAATAAAGATTAACAACCTATTTCATGAATATGTGGCAGGCAAGCCAATCCTGAGAGGCATTAATATTGATATTGACGAGCCAGGTATCATCGCGATTATCGGACCGTCAGGTACGGGTAAAAGTACGCTTCTACGTTGTATTAACCGTCTTAATGACCCTAGCCAAGGGGAGATCATTTTTGATGGTACCGACCTGACTCAACTAAAAGGCCAAGCACTTCGTAAACAGCGCCGTCATATCGGAATGGTCTTTCAAGAGTACAATTTGGTAGAGCGTTTAACGGTTATCGAAAACGTGTTGAGTGGGCGTTTAGGTTACATGACCGCTTGGAATGCGTGGCGCCGTAACTACTCAGCACAAGACTTAGCAAAAGCGTTTGAGTTACTGGAATTTGTTGGTCTGCAAGACTTTGCAAACCAACGTGCCGACAGCTTATCTGGCGGCCAAAGGCAGCGTGTTGGTATTGCTCGTGCAGTAATGCAAGACCCTTATATTCTTCTTGCTGATGAACCTACCTCATCACTTGACCCGAAAACCGCGGTTGAGATCATGGAGTTGATGGAAACCTTTGCCGAACAGAAAAACATACCGGTGTTGGTGAATATCCACGATGTGAACCTAGCCAAGCGTTATGCTAAACGTATTATTGGTATGTGTAATGGCAAGGTGCATTACGATGGCAGCCCAGAAGGCATTTCAGAGGAAGATCTAAAAATTATCTACGGGGGGGAGTCATGGCTGGATTAAACCCAAGTTCGTCGCCAAGTCTTTCGCAAGCTAACAGTGAAAACCCGTTTAAAGCGTCGTGGACGAACCGTGCGATCATCGCTGGTGTTATCGCTTATTTGTTCTACAGCTTTTCGACATTAGGGCTGACGTTTGATCGTTTGATAGTCGGCTTTAGTGAAAGTGAACGATTACTATCACGAATGTTCCCGCCTGACTTTTCGCGTACTAGTTTGCTATTGAGTGGTCTAGCAGAGAGCTTGCAGATAGCGATTATTTCGAGTTTCTTTGGCATTGTGATTTCATTATTTCTTGGTCTACTTGCTGCAAGAAATATGATGCCAGCGATCGTTTCAACACCGGTCCGTGCTTTTATCGCTTTATGTCGCTCTTTTCATCCAGTGATCATCGCCATCTTATTTGTAAAAGCGGTAGGCTTTGGGGCGCTAGCTGGCATCTTGACCTTGGTGTTTGCGTCGATAGGCTTCATCGCTAAGCTTTTCGCTGAAGCGATTGAAGAGATCTCTTTTAAACCGGTTGAAGCAATTAAAGCGACAGGCGCTAGCTTTGTTAGTGTCATTCTGTATGCCGTGATGCCGCAGGTTTTCACGCGATTTATTGGCTTTGCAAGCTATCAGTTAGATTCTAATCTGCGTAACTCGACTATGGTGGGTATCGTGGGGGCGGGCGGCCTTGGCGGCACACTTTTCTCTGCATTCCAACGTTTCGACTACGACTTCGTTGCCGCTATCTTACTCACCATTATCGCACTGATTCTTGTCGGTGAATTCCTTTCCAACATTGTTAGGAGAATCTTCTAATGACAACTGCATCTATCGATAGAGAGTGGCAGCGTTTTACACCTAATGAACGTGTGGCTCGATTCGCCGTCTACCTTAGCCTAGTGTGTGCCATTGTTTGGTCTTGGCAGACGGTGGAAGTGATTCCTGAATTTCTTTATGACGCGCCAGCTCAGTTCGCTGATATGTTTCAGCGTATGGTGCCAATGGATTACGCTTTTTACCCACAAACGATCCATGCCGCGATGATTGAAACGCTGCACATCGCGACCTTGGGTACGCTGTTTACTTTGGTGTTCGCGATTCCTTTGGCGTTGTTAAATGCACCAAACATTACTCCCAATAAAGCGTTGAACTGGTTTGCTCAATTTTTCCTTGTGTCTTCACGATCGGTGAACTCACTGGTATGGGCATTACTGTTTATCGCACTGTTTGGCCCCGGTGTTCTCGCCGGCATTATGGCAATTGCAATTCGCAGTATCGGCTTTGTAGGGAAGCTGTTAGCGGAAGCCATTGCCGAAGTGAACATGGGGCCTATTGAAGCTTTACGCGCAACGGGTGCTTCGTGGATGAGTATCTTGTTGAAAGGGTATTGGCCACAAGTGATGCCAGCTTTCTACTCAATCGTGTTATTCCGTTGGGACATCAACGTTCGTGAATCCGCGGTATTGGGTTTGGTGGGAGCTGGCGGTATTGGCGTGGTGCTTAACGATGCGCAAAACCTTTTTGAATGGCAAAAAGTATCGATGGTATTAGTGAGTATTTTTGCGGTGGTTATCGTTGCAGAAGCGGTGGTTATCCACATCCGCAACAAACTCATCTAACCGATGTGTTGTCTTCACTATGTTTATTATGGCATGTAATTCGTGTGAAAGTTGAGAGCTTGTCTATCTAGCATTTTAAAGCTCAAACGACCCTAGGTAATTCGGTCTACCTAGTGGTCGTTTTTTTATGCAGAGTGTACTGCATTTAGTGGAGAGTGGGAGCTTAGAAAATGCAGTGTTTAGCAAAGTCACCCGCTTCGTTCGCTGTCCAGTCGCCTTTTGGCTTCTCTTTCATATTTTTACACCAAGCTTCACTGCCAACTTCTGTACAAGCCATTAATTGAGTGGATAGTAAAAGTATCAACGCGACTCTCTTCATAACAAATATTCCGTTTGGTGTAGGTTATCTAAGGCTACTTTACCAAAGACTAATGATTGTCATAGCTAACGGGGACAGGTGATATGGACTGAACTGGAAAAGCGATTTGGTAACGAGAGTGACTTAGTGACTCTCAAGATCGAAAAAGCCAGCAACATGTGCTGGCTTTGAAATTCTCAATAAGGTTTTTTATCGGTAAGCTTTGACTACTTGAGGAGTTATACCAGCTTCATCTCTTGGATGATATCCGAAGCGATTTCAGGCTTGGTACTTGTTGGTTTCTCGTGTAGATCTGCTTTCAATTGTCCTTTACGGTTGCTTAGGCCAGTTTCTAGCTTTTTGATAGCTGATGAAATTGCTGGGTACATAACGTCATCTGTCGCTTTTGCTGTTACACGTACACCTTCGTAGTTGGTGAACACTTCAACCTGATGTTGACCATGTTCTTTGGTAATGATGATGTCGCAGCTGATCAGTGATGGAAAATGGTTAGATATCTTTTCGAATTTACCTTCGATGTCTTTACGTGAGTCGTCGTTAATTGATACGTGATGTGTTTGAATGTTTATTTTCATAAATCATACCTTTCCAATGACTGTGTCATTTAAACGTAGCAAACATCGGATAGATTAACCAATAGAGAAAGTACACATGTGTGATTGACTTCAGTGTTATCAAATAATCTCTACTTACTCCCTTGAAAGTCCGAATAACTGATCGCATATTATGTTTCGTGTTTTCGAGACATGTTCAAAAATATTCCATCCTTGATAATTTGCTCTAATTATGAGCGCCACTCTAGTGAATATCTCTTCATCGGTTTTGTAATTCCGAACTTGTTACTTGGCTAGCTTCTTTCGTTTTTGATAAATAAGTTACCACTAGATTTTAATTTATAGACACTCAATGGCCCACTCCATATTGAAATTTGCTTTAAAGCTCCGACAGATCGGAGTAACGCACTAGCTATTTATGAATTCGTCACTCCATATCACAATTAAAAATAAGTGCTTCGGTAGTTTATTGAGATATTTGTTAGTACGGGATGCCATAACAACTGCGTGAAATTTGGATTCGTTACCATGAAAATGCCTGTTAAATTTGCTGCTGTTGCAGCTTCACTTTCTTTTGCTTTAAATGCTTTTGCTGCACCTGTTGAGTTTCAGAAAATTCCAGAGATTATGCAGCAATTTGAAACTGCAGAGCTGTATGTTAAAAAGTGAGTGACTCTAGCGCGCTTGCCTGCTGAATCTGAAATAGGCACTGATTTCCCAACCTACGTTTCTGACGGAAAGGGTGGTTACAGCTTAGAAACTAACAACGTGATGACGGATGATGTGGTTATTGCAAGCATGCCTAAGGCGATTGTTGATGATGTTTTCAACCAATGGTTGGTGACAAAAGAGACATGGATCAGTAGCTATGGTTTATTGCCAACTTCGACCACTGAGTTCAAGCCGTTTAAGCGAATTAAAACAATCAAGGCCATTAAGATTGACGCTGAAATACTTGAGCTTATGGGCAGTGAAGATGGCAAAACAGCCGTGATCAAAGTGAGCTGGGATGAAAAAGGGATGAAGGTTTATAAGGACGGTTACTTAGCGGATTATGAGTACGGTATTGCCCCTCATGAGATGCAAGAGAACTACGAGCTAGCACCTAAGTAGTTTGATTCCATTTCCCAAAAGCGCTCTGGTTTGCAGGGCGCTTTTTTATTTCCCCATAAAAATATGACTCAACTCACACTTTTGTGACATTTTACCGCTCGTTATGCTAGTATGCGCCACTTGTCTTTGTAATTGATAAAAAACGCATTACCAAAACAGACTTTTCTGTTTATCTGCTTGTAATGACCTCATTCAGTTTGGCCTAATTTGGCTGAACATCTGCATTTTGCTCGGACGCAAAGAGAGTAGTTCTCACTACTTCACTATGTACATTTGAGAGCACCATCTATCAAAGGCCTTTTAGAAACAGCCTAGTTAGCGCGAACTACGTTCTGCGTGAAGGGTTTCGTTTTTCCAAAAATCCCCCTGGCGCCAAGTATTGCTTGGTTGCTGACAAGTAAGGAGTCTATATGACGTCTACGGTATCTACATCCGTACCTACATCTCCAGCTGGTAATACAGCTTCGACAGAGAAAGAAGTAAACCACCCATTTCTTTCTTTGGTCATCATGGTAATCGTTGCAGCAATCGCAACCTACTTTATCCCTGCTGGCGAGTTTGAACGAGTGGTTATGAATGGCCGCACGGTGATCGACCCAGACAGCTATACACTATTAGCAAGCAACCCAACAACATTAGCCTCTTTTTTCGAATCATTTTTTAAAGGCTTCAAATCTGCTTCTGGCGTGATGGGTGTTGTGGTATTTGTTGGTGGTGCTTTCGGTATCATCAAACACATGGGTCTGCTAGACGCATCGGTTGTTGCGCTCACCACTAAGCTTAAGAAACAAGGCTTGTATGTGATCGCGCCAGTGATCATGACGGCGATCTTCTTCAATGTGACCTTCACTGGTATGCGTGAATTGGATGTTATTTTCATCTCGTTGATGATCCCGATCTGTATCAAGCTTGGATACGATGCAATCACAGCTTTAGGCGTTGTTCTATTGGCAAGTTGTGCGGGTTTTGCTGCGGCGTTGGCGAACCCATTTTTCACGGGTATTGCTCATACTATCGCTGAACTGCCTTTGTATTCAGGCATGTGGTATCGCTTTATTGTCGGTATGTTTATGCTGCTGACTGGCGCTTGGTATGTGTTGAATTACGCAAGAAAAGTAAAACAAGATCCAACTAAAGGCTTGTTGTATGGCACTGGCTACCATTACGAATCAAATGTTGAAGCGAAGGCTCTAACTCTACGTGAGAAGCTAGCGGGTATCGCGTTCTTGGGCGTGTTTGCGTATATGATCTTCGGTACCTTGACGATGAGTTTTGGCTTTACGGAGATTGCAGGTGCGTTTGTGGCAATGGCGATCATTCCGGGATTAGTGGCGGGATTGTCTCCTAACAAGATTTGTGAATATTGGACCAAAGGTGTCAGCGATGTATTGGTCGCTGTATTGATTATCTTCTTTGCGCGTTCGGTGTTGACCATTATGGAAGACGCGAAGATTGTCGACTCGATCATCTACTATCTGGCGCAGATCATTTCAGGAAGTTCTAAGCTTGTTGCTGCGGCGGGTATCTACTTCTCACAAGTGGCGATTAACCTGTTTATCCCGTCGGGTAGTGGTCAAGCTGTGATCACCATGCCAATTATCATTCCACTGGCAGACATTGGTGAAGTGACTCGTCAAGTTGCGGCGTTGGCGTCTCAATTGGGTGACGGTATCTCGAATTACATTTATCCAACCAACGGTGGTTTGCTGGCGGTACTGGCGATTGCCAAAGTACCTTATGGCAAGTGGGTTCGTTTCTTCTTACCATTATTTTTATTCTGGTCGGTAGGCGCTCTGATTTCAGTCGTGATTGCTCAAATGATAGAGTTAGGTCCATTCTAAGACTCGGGCTTTAGACGGACGAGCTTTGCTTGAAACAACCCAAACAAATATAAAGGCAGCGAAATCGCTGCCTTTTTCGTTTGAGGTGAAGTTACCCGAGATAGAGCATCACTCTTCAAACTGATAAGAGGAGGGTACAACGATGACACCTTGTTTCGAAATGTGGAAACGCTTGGCGTCAGCAAGGCTATCAAGACCAATTTGGGTTCCATCTGGTACTCTTACATTCTTATCTATGATGCAGTTTTGAATGTGGCAGTTTCGTCCAATCTCAACATCTTCAAACAAGATACTATCAATCACGATTGCCGCGTTGCTCACTTTTACCTTCGGGAAGAAGATAGAGTTTTGTGCAGAGCCTCCCTCTATCACGACACCATTAGCAATCATCGAGTTAATGAATATCCCTTGATTTCCCTCTACCGAAGCAATGGTGCGTGCTGGTGGTAGTTGCGGTTCGTAGGTACGAATTGCCCAATCCGGTTGGTATAAATCGATTGGCGAAGTTGGCTTTAACAAGTCCATGTTCGATTGGTAATAAGAGTCGATGGTACCCACGTCTCTCCAATAAGCATCCTGGGTTACGCGCCCCTCTTCGTCGCCAAATTTATAGGCGTAAACACTGTTGTTCTTGACTAGCTTAGGAATGATGTCTTTACCAAAATCATGGCTCGAATCTGGATCTTCAGCGTCTGCTAATAATGCTTGTGTCAGTACTTTTTTATCGAAGATGTAAATCCCCATAGAAGCCATACTTCGCGTTGGTCTACCGGGTACGCTTGCGGGGTAACGCGGTTTTTCGGTAAAGTTATTGATTTGCAGAGACTCTTCTATTTCCATCACACCAAACTCTTTGGCCTCATCTATCGACACCTCCATGCAGGCTACCGTTAAGTCAGCTTCATTCTGTTTATGTTGCTTGAGCATTGGGGCGTAATCCATGCGATAGATATGGTCGCCGGATAAGACCACTACATGTTTGGCTTCACTACGCGACAGCAAATATAAGTTTTGATAAATCGCATCGGCTGTACCGCTATACCAGCTGTCACCGGTGCGCATCTGTGGGGGAACATTAGTGATGTATTCGCCGAGCTCGGGGTTAAGCACCGACCAACCATCACGTAAGTGTTTCTGTAAAGAGTGAGACTTGTACTGAGTCAGTACCAGAATTTGGCGAAGCCCAGAGTGTAGGCAGTTCGCGAGCGTGAAATCAATGATTCGATATTTGCCACCAAAAGGCACCGCAGGCTTTGCACGGTTATCAGTGAGGGGAGAAAGTCGAGAGCCAACACCGCCGGCCAGAACGATTGTTAGAGTGTCTTGCATAGTCAGAACCTCATGTATTTATGATTATGAACATAGACTTGCAAGCACTGAGCCAAGTGTAACTCATTGAATATTAAACAAGGCGGCAGTGAGTTTTCCGGGACTGCACCAAATTGATGCGTATGAGATATCAGCTTGCTCTATTTTGATTCAGACTAGTTAAAACAAGTCGATGAATTTTGATTAAACAGAGTGGTGTATGGCAAGGTTGCATTGTAAAACTGTCAATAAAATGAAGGAATAAAGTGATCGAATCGATATAATTTCACATAAATAGCCATAACCTTTCACAAATTGATTTCCATCAATAAAGTAAGGTTACTCTGTGATAACTTGCACGCAAAATAAGAAATGATTACTCATTCTCCAATAAAATGAGGCCCTCAAAGGAAATAATAATGAAAAAAACAGTATGTGGTATTGCGGTTATTGCGGCTCTTATGTCAACGAATGTTCTTGCTCATAAAGAAGGTGATTTCATCATCCGTGCAGGTGCAGCAACAGTATCTCCGAACGACAGCAGCGATGCTGTACTTAATAACCCTGACCTAGAATTCTCAGTTGATTCTGATACCCAACTTGGTCTGACTTTCGGCTATATGTTCACTGACAACATCAGCTTTGAAGTGTTGGCAGCAAGCCCATTTTCTCACAGCATTTCTGTTAACGGTTTAGGTAAAATTGCTGATACTAAACACCTTCCACCAACGTTCATGGTTCAATACTACTTCGGTGAAGCGAACAGTGACTTCCGCCCATACGTAGGTGCTGGCCTTAACTACACCGTATTCTTTGATGAAGATTTGAATGCTAACGGCAAAAACGCTGGTCTAACAGATGTGTCTTTAGATGACTCTTGGGGTCTAGCTGCAAACATTGGTATGGACTATATGATCAATGAAGACTGGTTTCTAAATGCATCGGTTTGGTACGCAGATATTGGAACAACGGCAACATATAAGACTGCGACAGATACATTTAAAACTGACGTCGATATCGATCCATGGGTATTCATGATCGGTGGCGGTTACAACTTCTAACCTACGATTCCGTTTACTAAGGCGCTCAAGCACTAGCTAGCTTGTGCGCCTTTTTTTATTGTTAATGAATTAGTCACTGTAACGCCTTGTTGTCATGGGTAAATTAGACCTATTGTCGTCATCTATTATTAACAAAACAGAAAGATAGCTGTCATAACCACCTCATAAAATCACGGTTCAAATTATGGAGGATATATGAATCGCAAAATCAATAAGCTGACTTTATTACTACCTATCGCAATGAGTTCTGCTCTCGCTGGGTGTTCTCAGTCAACATCATCTACGGCTGGTACACTCTCTCAAACCTCACTTGATGCTTTGAGCCTCCAATGCCAATCCAGCCAACTGCCAGTTGCAAGCGAGGCAGAGGTTACCGGACTTACTTTGGTTGGTAGTTCTATTGCCAACGCTCCTTTCGCAACTTCCGCAGCAGAAATTGTCAGCTACGATTCATGTACCGATAAATTGTATGTCGTAAAAGCTCAAGCAAAGAAAGTTGACGTGCTATCGATGAATGCCGATAGCTCGCCAAACTCGGAAGGCTCTATTGATCTTCAATCTGCCGCGTTAGCTTCTGGTATCAATATCGGTGCTGCAAATAGCGTCTCGACATATCAAGGACTAGTTGCTGTTGCGATTGAAAATGCCGACAAACAACAAAATGGCATTATTGCTCTGTATCGCTCAGATTCTTTAGAACTCATTACCACGTACACGACGGGCGCACTGCCAGACATGGTGAGCTTTTCTAAAGACGGTCGTTACATCGCTTCAGCAAATGAAGGTGAGCCGAACTCGGATTACACCATTGACCCTGAAGGCTCGGTGACATTGGTGGATTTAGCGAATGGGTTGATGCAAGCGAAGGTCACTCAGATTGATTTCAAGGCATTTAATCAAGGTCAGCCTCGCCATGCAGAGTTGACCGACAAGGTTCGTATCTCAGCTCCTAATGCGACCGTTGCTCAAGACCTAGAGCCTGAATATCTAACGTTTGCTGATAACGGTAAGCTCTACGTTGCCCTACAAGAAAACAATGCACTAGCAGCGATTGATGTCGTAACTGCAGAGGTGGATGCGATTCTTGGTTTAGGCGGTAAACCTTGGGATAGCGCGCAATTGGATGCGTCGAATAAAGACAAAAATATCGGCAACCTACAAAGCTACGCGATGTTAGAAGGGCTTTACATGCCAGACAGCATCACTAGTTATAGTGTCGATGGCAATACCTACATCGTGACGGCGAACGAAGGTGACGGCCGGGAGTATGGCATTAAGACAACGCAAAAAGTGTGTGATGATAAAGGCTTTGAGTGGGATGGTGATGAATTTCAAGGCACCGAAAACTACACCACAGAGAAAGACTTTTGTATCGCTTATGTCGATGAAGTCCGTGGCAAAAAGTTAGATGTTGATGCTAACCACCCATTGGCGGGTGCATTGAAAGACAATAAGCAACTTGCACGTCTTAAAGTGATCAAGCCACAAGGCACGCTTGCTGCTGACCAAAAGGTTCAAGCATTCGGTAGCCGCTCTTTCTCTATCTGGAATGACTCAGGCGAATTAGTGTTTGATAGTGGTGATGACTTTGCTCGAATCGTTCTTGAGCAAGATCCTGCAAACTTCAACAGCACCAATGATAACAATCAGAGTGGTGACGATCGTAGCGATGATAAAGGGGTGGAACCTGAAGCTATCGAAGTGGCTGAGATTAACGGTAAGCACTATGCCTTTATCGGCCTTGAACGCCAAGGTGGCATCATGGTTTACGATGTAACGCAGCCTAAGAATGCAAGCTTCATTAGCTATCTCAATAATCGTGATTTTACTCAGCCAGTTTGCACTAAGGTAGATGAAGACGGCGATTGTGACAACGATACTTACAACTCGAAAGCCGGTGACTTAGGTCCAGAATCAATCAAGCATTTTACTCGTTCGGGGAACCACTTTATTGCAGTTGGTAATGAAGTAAGCGGCAGTGCATCAGTTTATCGCGTTGAGTTCTAACCTCGCTTATTGCTAGCAATTAGATTGAATCAAAACAAAAGCGCCACTACTGGGTAAGAAGTGGCGCTTTTAGTTTATTCTGTGGATACAGAAAACCACGGGTTTACCCGTGGATGAATGCCTTTGGAGACGGTACGATGGATAAATGCAATATTACACCTCATCCCATAGTGTCTACTACACGAAATATCACGTAGTTTAGGTAACTAAGTACCGTCGGAAAATCCTGAATCCTGGTATGTGCAGCTACCTACGGAAGGTTATGCCAAAGTTACTGCGAAGTTTACCTGGCGTTGAGATCTAGACGATAGGCTTTGATGAAGATCATCTGCATATGATGATGCTTATCCCACCGAAATACAGTATTTCAGACGTCATGGGTAAACTAAAAAGCCAATCGTCGCACCACATGCGAAAAACGTTCAGTTGACTGAGTAAGTTTTACTGGAAAGAGAACATTGTTTGGTCGCCAGGTTACTTTGTCAGTAGCGTAGGCGTGAATGAACAAGTTATAGCGAATTACGTTAGACACCAGGGAGAAAAGGATTCTGGTCAACTCCGCATGGAGTTGTAACAGTAAGTACCCCGTGCATGCACGGGGGTATCTACTGATGGTTTGCTGAAACTAAAATAAACGATAGTAAGCTGTAGGGTTTAGCCGCTGAATAACAATCAGAGAAGAGCAAACGTTTTGATGAAAAATTTCATACCTTCATTTTGGGAAGGTTTAGCATAGTAACGTCTCTTCAGCCATGCTCGATTACTGGTATCAAAAGTTCCTCTAGCGCTTACTGTTGTTGAATTAACAGTAATATATTCGGGCAACACATGTACTCCGAAGTTATCTCACTATTTTATAAATGATCTTTCTAATTAATAAAGCCATCATTTGTGGGGCTAAGTGTTGCTGTTTTATATCTCAGTTTAATAACTACATGATAAATATTCATTGCTCAATTATTAATCAGAATTAATGTGGTCTGATCAGGTAGTGGTTGAATTTACATCTTTTTTGGGGAGCTTAAATTTATCGAAGTGCTGTAGCGTTGTTGAATTTAAGGTCTGAAACCGGTTAATAACTAAGGAAAGTTAAACTATGACAACTTACTGTACGCCGTTAGAACAGTTGAAAGCTAATGTTAAAAAGCACCCTGACAAAGTGTGGCTTCATCAACCTGTTGATCGTAAGTGGCATACCTATACGTGGCTTGAGGCAGATATTACAGCTCGGAAAGTCGCAAAAGGTTTACTCGATTGTGGGCTCATCAAAGGGGACAAAGTCTCGATCATCGCTAAAAATTCGGCAGAGTGGTACATATGTGACTTAGCGATAATGATGGCTGGTTTGGTTAGTGTCCCGATTTACCCTACAGCAAGTTCAGACAACATAAAGTACGTATTGGAACATAGTGGCGTTAAAGCGATGTTTATTGGCAAGCTTGATGATTCTAAAGAGCTCAGCAAAGCTTTACCTGAATCGTTAGTTACCATAGCAATGCCTAGTGCTAAAGTCGACTGTAAGCTTGATTGGCATGCTTGGTTGTCGATGTTAACGCCACGTGAAAAAATTAACGCCCCCAGTCTTAACGATACGTTTTCGATCATCTACACCTCTGGAAGTACTGGTTTAGCAAAGGGAGTTCAACTCAGTTATTTAAATGTTGCGTCGTCAGCGACATCTGGCAGTGAGATTTTTTTCCAACCAGGGGAAACTCGCGTTATGTCTTATCTGCCATTGGCTCATATCACTGAGCGTTGTGTGGTAGAACTTCCATCGATTTATAATCCTGCTGAAGTATTCTTTACTGAATCAATTGATACCTTCATTGAAGATGTTAAATATGCTCGTCCAACGGCTTTCCTCTCCGTACCAAGACTATGGACCAAGTTCCAGTCAAAGATCTTAGCGAAGATGCCTAATAACCGTTTACAGCTACTACTTAAAATCCCTTTTATTGGCCAAATTGTTGCGCGTAAAATACGGGAAAACCTAGGTCTTCAAGACACGGTTTTGTTTGGTTCTGGTAGTGCACCTATTTCCCCAGAAGTACTTCTTTGGTTCGATAAGATCGGTATCAGTATCGGCGAAGGTTGGGGAATGACAGAAACGTCAGGCCTATCGTGCAGCAATGTCCCTTTTGATCTCGAGCACCTTGGAACAATTGGAACACCTCAACCGTGTGTCGAAATGAAATTGTCTGAAGAAGGTGAAGTTCTGATCAAAGGGGATGCTGTCTTCTCGGGTTATTACGCAAATGAAGAAGCCACCAAAGCCGCTTTTGAAGAGGGGTGGTTTAAGACGGGTGATAAAGCAGAGCTTAATGCTGATGGCTCGTGGCGAATTATTGGACGAGTAAAGGAACAGTTTAAGACGAGTAAAGGAAAGTACGTTTCACCTGTTCCCATTGAAAGCAGCTTAGGTAGGAATCCAGATATTGAGCAAGTATGTGTAATGGGGATTGGTCGAAAACAACCGATTGCATTAATTGTTTTAGGTGAAGGCACACCAAGTACCGCAGCCCATGTACGAAAAGAACTGAAAGCTACCTTAAGGAAAGTAAACAGAGAATTAGAAGCTCATGAAAGGCTTGATCACCTAATTGTTGTTGAGCAGCCTTGGAGTATTGAGAATGGCTTGCTAACGCCTACATTAAAGCTCAAAAGGGATAAAATTGAAGAACGTTATGAACACTTACTTAACTTGAACTTGCCTTATGAGGTCATCATTGAAAGTAAATTAACAGAGAAAGAGAAGTCTTCTAGCACCGCTTACTCTAAACGAGTTTCTGCAAGCGCATAAATAATCTAAATTAGACGGAACTAACAATGCCACAGTTATTAAGAAGGACAGACAATTTATCTAAGTTGTCTGTGAACAAACACAACTATGCTTTTAGTTTTTTTTAATGACCACAAAATATTGAAGATGGCTCATGGTGGCAATCTCCAGATGTTTTAAGTGTTAGCCTTACTGAAAAATTCGAAATATTTTCTGAAGAACAACTTAAAGAGTTATCGAAATGGGAGTGCGTTAATACTTTTAGCCTCAATTATACCGGAGAATTGGAGTTGATACATGAGGTAAGCCGAGTATTGAATAAAGTTTTTAACGCTACTCAATCATGTATTTTGTGTCAGATTAATTGTGACCAATCTGCTCATTTTCTCATTGCGAAGTCTAACAGTTTGAGAGCTGTACTTGACATGCATCCGATTACGGAAGGTCACTTACTTATTCTCAGTAGAAGTCACGTTTCTCATCTTGAAGAGCTAAATGCTGATGAATACAAGGAGTTGTTCTTGTTCGCTAAGAAGTTGGGGTAGAGAGTTATCGAGGCATTTGATGGTGTCAATGATTATTTTGAAGTCGACGACTGTTTGTATCAAGCGAAATGCAACGGTAGAGACAGGGTATAGAGCAGTTCTGATAGAGATACAAAAACGTGTTTTCAGAGAACAAGCAGCAAACATAGAGGGACCTTCGATCTATGTCTAGTTACAGGTCCCTTCTTTATTCAACGTCAATGATGACGTGATGTTTGTTATCGCGTGAAGCTTACGGCTCTTGCTTAGTTGGTGCTAGAGCGATTTCACGGATACATACGTTTTGTGGTTGCTGGTAAGCGAATGATACTGCGCGAGCAATGTCGTCAGCTGCTAGTACGCCACCCATTTGCTCTTTCCACTCACCGTAACCATCTTTAATCTCTTGAGATGTTGTGTGAGAAAGAAGTTCAGTTTCTACCGCACCTGGTGCAATTGTTGTTACACGAACGTTAGCTGCAGCTACTTCTTCACGTACGTTTTCAGAGATAGCGTGTACAGCAAACTTAGTACCACAGTAAGCTGCGTGGTTAGGGAATGTTTTCTTACCCGCAATTGAGCTGATGTTAATGATTGTGCCGCTGTTACGCTCTTTCATTGGCGCAAGAACTGCCTGCATGCCGTTAAGAAGGCCAAGCACGTTCACATCGAACATACGTTTCCACTCAGATGCGTCTTGTGTATCAATTTGGCCCAGAAGCATTGCGCCAGCGTTGTTGATTAGCGCATCAACAGGGCCGAATTTCTCTTCACCTTGTGCAATCGCAGCTTCGAATGATGCTTGGTCAGTCACATCTACTTTTACTGCTAGAGAGTTTGGTAGGTTTAGCGCTTCAAGGCGGTCAATACGACGAGCTAGAAGTAGCAGAGGGTGACCTTCATCGCTAAGACAACGAGCGATTGCTTCACCAATACCAGAGCTTGCACCTGTAACTACGATTAGTTTTTTCATTTTATTTCCTCTGTACTTTTATTGTGTCGGTTGGCTACGACGTATTGTTTAAGTGCATTTGAATCAAGTGCTTGTTGCCTTGCTTCGTTGCGATTGAGGTATATTAAGGAAAATAGAATTGTTGATATATAGCACTTTACTTGAAACACTGTTGCTGTGGTGCAACAATGAGGGTGTTCACCTTATTGCTTCATCTCTTTTAATTTCACAAGTAAGTTGGCGGCTATGCTCAATCAAATTAACCTGTCTGATATTCGTTCCTTCGTGCTTATTGCTCGATTGGGTAACTTTACTAAAGCCGCTGAGGAGCTCGATGTGTCACGTTCCCATGTATCACGTCAGGTGAGTAGCCTAGAAAAGCAGATGGGCGTGACATTGTTTATTCGCACCACTCGAACCCTGAGGCTGACCCATGCAGGGCAAGATCTGTACACGAGATGTGAACAAGCTCTAGATAATATAGACCAAGCGCTGATTGCTGCCGTCGACGATGTCGAAGAAGTACGCGGTGACATCAAAGTCAACTGTGTCGGTGGTTATTTGGGGGAGGTGATTATTGCTGATCTGGTTAACGAGTTTATGCAGCTCTATCCCGACATTAGTATAAGCCTGGATTTCAGTAGTAACCGAGTCGACTTGATTGAAGACGCTTTCGATATCGCTTTTCGTATGGGAAGCCTTGAAGACGCGGGCTTTATTGCAAGGAAGTTATTGGATATAGAGATGGGAACGCTCGCGAGCCCTGAGTATTTTGCTCGTAAAGGAAAGCCTAATCACCCTAAAGAGTTGATCCATCATGACTGCTTAACCGGTTCGGTGCGTAAATGGAGTTTTCAAGCGCTCGATGACACCAAGAAAACGCTCGATGTACATGTGACTGGAAGGTTGCAATGCAAAAATGGTCGAGTGCTAGTACAAGGCGCGAAGTCGGGTAACGGGATTATTCGTGTACCGACTATCTATTGTTTACAAGAACTGAACGATGGGCAATTAGTGCAGGCGTTTGATGACTGGGTGGTACCTAAAGTGGACTTTTCAGCGATCTACCACCGAGACCGCTATCAACCAAGCCGTATTAGAACCTTTATTGATTTTGTGAAAAGTCGCTTTGAACAAATGCCAGTGAGCTAAGTATGTCTGCCGTCTTCCGTTTTTGACAACAGTTGGGCCAGCTTGAACTTACATTTCGTCGATTTCGTTTTGGAGGCTTTCTAGTTGATCCAGAATCAGTAGGAACTTCTCACCAAATGGAGTGACTTGGTACTCAACTCTTGGTGGCAGTTCGTTGAACATTTGCTTATCTAGAATCCCGAACTCTACATTTCGCTTTAAACATTCATTCAAGACCTTGGTCGATAACCCTTCAACCGAGCGGACCATTTCACCTGGACGATTGATGCCATTTGCCAGTAGTTGGTAAACCGTGAGCGACCATTTACAGCCGTAGATGGTCTCTACCATGCGAGCTGAACGCTCTGGTGCTGATTTTCTTGAAAAAAAGTTTTCCTGATTTTTCATAAAGATGTACCAATAAGTACCTACCTAACCGATTTGTACTTACTATTCATAGTGTTAGTTCAAAGCCTAAGATTACCACGTTCACATAACTTAGGAGATAACAAAATGAACTTCACTAAAAAGGGTATTGCAGTCGTAATCGGTGGCACAAGTGGTATGGGCTTTGAAACAGCGAAGCAGTTAGTCGCTCAAAATATCCATGTGTTGGTTGTCGGCAATAACCCAACCAAGTTAGATAAAGCAGTATCAGAACTTCAGTCGTTAGGCCACGCGACGGGATGGCAAGCTAATCTTTATGATGATGCGAGTGTAGCGAATCTTATAGCGTATTTAGAGTCTATTGAAGAGGGTATTGGTTACCTTGTTAATGCGGCCGGCTACTTTAACCCTAAAGCGTTTGTCGAGCATCAAGAGTCGGATTATGAGCAATACATGCAGCTCAACAAAGCGACTTTCTTCATCACTCAAGCTGTCAGCAAGTTGATGATCAAAAACGGTGGCGGTAACGTGGTGAATGTAGGCTCTATGTGGGCGAAACAAGCTATTAAAGCGACGCCATCTTCTGCGTATTCAATGGCAAAGGCAGGTCTACACGCTTTAACGCAGCACATGGCGATGGAGCTTGCGAACCACAATATTCGTGTTAATGCGGTTTCTCCAGCTGTCGTTAAAACACCGATCTACGAATCATTCATTAAGCCAGAAGAAATCGACCAAGCGCTAGAAGGCTTCAATGATTTCCATCCTATTGGTCGAGTGGGTCAACCGAAAGACATCGCAAACAGCATCTCTTTCCTATTGTCTGACGGTGCCGATTGGGTAACGGGTGCAATCTGGGATGTTGATGGTGGTGTGATCGCGGGCCGTAATTAATCAAGCCGAGCTTTTAATATGGGGAATGCTTTGTCAGCAATTAACGATTAGCAGTTAACAGCAAAGCCTCCCCATCGCTCATTACTCGCGTAGAATAGACATTAGCAAGACAATAATAATTTAAACCATACTTAGAGTAAGGTTGTCATTATGTTCAACATGGACTTTTCAAAGAGACTGGTTATCGAAACCGAGAAACTAGATTGGGATACAAGCCCGGCCAAAGGAGTGTGGCGTAAGCCTCTAGAAAGAGAAGAGAAAGAATCGGGTCACACGACTAGCGTGGTGAAATACGATCCTGAATCTTCGTTTTCTGAGCATCCGTATCCGCAAGGTGAAGAGATCTTCGTATTAGATGGTGTGTTCTCAGACGAAACTGGCGATTTCCCAGCTGGTACTTATATTCGTAACCCTCCTGGCAGTGCGTACTCTCCATCGAGCAAAGAGGGTTGCACGATCTTAGTTAAGCTAAACCAGTTTGATGAGAGAGATTTAACTCAAGTTCGAATCAACACACTAGAAATGGAATGGCTACCGGGCATTGGCGGGTTACAGGTGTTGCCACTGCATGAGTTTGAGCATGAACATGTCGCTTTAGTGAAGTGGCCTGCCGGTGAGCGCTTTCAGCCACACCGTCACTTTGGTGGTGAAGAGATCTTTGTGTTGTCGGGCACCTTTAAAGATGAACATGGTGTGTACCCGAAGCATACTTGGATGCGCAGCCCTCACATGAGTGAGCATTTCCCTTATGTGGAAGAAGAGACGGTCATTTTAGTGAAAACGGGTCACTTGCCACTGATATGATGATTATCTCGACAAGCGAAACATAAAGCCGCTTACCAACAGTCAGCGGCTTTTTAGACTCTAGTGCTTATTGAGCTTACTCGGTACACATTTGAGCATTAGTATGCGACTCCAATGCGTTGGCGTGGGAACTTACCGGCTTCGAGTTCATCAATCATCGCGATAGCGTAATCGCTGTATCTCGCATCTATCAGCTGCCGGTTGTTTGCCAGTTCATTGATTTTTCAGGAGAAGCTTGGTCTTGCGATATCAAGTCTGGAGATGTTTGAAACTTTATAGGCAATGTTACAAAGAAATAGAAGTTTAAAAGTCCATAAATACAAAAATCCGATATCAATGGTGATATCGGATTTGAACTCAATAATCTAGAGTTCTAGCACGCTCTCCTCTCACGAAGTCGTTATACATATCCATGTTCGGATAATCGAGTATTTAATTTATTTCCATTGATGTCTGGTAAAGGCTGATACAAACTTTTGGCTATTTCAGACAGCACCTGATCATAGACTTGCGAAACTGCACGGGATATATCACTGGTTAGTTCATACATGCTATCTGCAGGCTGAATTAGTTCACTGCTCGAAGAGATCTCCGCGAGCGATTGCATTGCTCGCGAAAAAATGGGTGAGCCAGTGCTGATAGGGCAAATTATCGATAGTTGGTTAAGCTTTCGATGCATCTGAGACGCGTAGAACTTAAATCTCAAATATTCTTCCGGTTTTTCGCTATCAGTAACTGTAATTTCTGGGATACATAAACGAAGTTTGGTGAGAACATCCATACAATCTAAGATTTGCTGCCAGTTCATATGATACTCACGGCTCATGTCTTCACGCTCAGATTGAATTAACCATACGATCATCACCTCATCTATTAAGAACATGCAGTGGCGAATGGTTTTACCGTGAATCGATTGGTTGCGAACTAAGCTTCGGTTTTGCCAATCACTGTGCATGGCGGTGAGCTTGAGGTGGTAGATGCGATACATAGGTCGGCTATCAAATGAGACGTGCGATTGAAGCAGCTCAGACACTTCAAGTATGTTGTCGTATATCTCATTTACTCTGCGAATTGAGTTACTAGATAATTTGCAAGCCAGAGCGTAATGCGTGGCTGCACGGTGTTTTCGTGACAGCAACAGCAGCTCTCTGAGTAGAACTAAGGTCTCAAACCTGTGCGATAGCGCTGTCTGTCTTTTTATGGAGAAATAGAACAGAGTGGCAAGCACTGCTATGGATAAACCCACTGAAATAACTACAAACATATTCAACTCCCAATATCTGAATACCTATTTAGTGGTAGTGCAGATGCTGTGCCAGAATTGATAATTTATATATTTCAATGGGTTATGGTTCTCTGCGGTTTTGAATGATCAAGATTGGTGCATGATTTCACCATTCGAGTGAATGTTTCTCATATTTTGCAGGTTTTTTTGAGAGGTAATCCATCGAAAGTGGAACGTATGTTGGATTTCAGAGCTGAATTTTGTCGCCATAAGGAAATTGAAAAGGCCTCACCCTTTAATGCCGTTCACTAGAAACAGCATTAAAGAATGAGGCCTTTCGATATTTATCCGGCGCTCAATGACTTACAAAGCGAGCCATTAAGCACTAAGCCTTATGCAAGCTTTAGGTCGAACTCGTTGCGGTACATCACCATATCTTCGATGGTCAGTACTGGCATGTTGTGTAGTTTACCGAAAGCAACGATCTCTGGCGCTTTTGCCATTGTGCCATCTGGGTTGGTGACTTCACACAATACACCTGCTGGTTGAAGACCTGCCATTTGCATTAGGTCCACAGTACCTTCTGTGTGACCGCGGCGAGCAAGTACGCCACCTTTGCGAGCGCGTAATGGGAATACGTGACCAGGGCGAGCAAGGTCAGTAGGTTTCGCTGTCGGGTTTGCAGCTGTTTTGATCGTAGTAACACGGTCAGCGGCAGAAACACCTGTCGTAACGCCAACTTTTGCTTCAATAGTCACAGTAAACGCAGTTTGGTTTGCGCTGTTGTTATCAACAACCATAGGTGGAAGGTCAAGTTGGTTAGCTTGATCATCAGTTAGACAAAGACACACGATGCCGCTGCATTCACGGATCATAAGTGCCATTTGAGCATTAGTTAGGTGTTCTACTGAGTAGATGATGTCGCCTTCGTTCTCACGATCTTCATCGTCAAGTAAAAGTACGCCACGACCTTCGCGCAGAGCTTGCAGTGCGTTTTCAACGCGAGTGATTGGTTCGCCAAATTCGGCAAGTAGTGAAGACTGATTCATGGTTAAACTCCTAAAATATCACCAGAATCAGGGCTGTATGAGGGATCTCAACGAACACAACAAAGCCAACTCATTACAAGTCAGTTCATCATGGTTTTATCCAAAACGAAATGCACACGCCTAAGTTGGAGGCATGAGCCCAATAAACAGATACGCCTTTCCAACTTAAACGAGTGTGTTTCCATTCTCTCTCATCCGGACTATAACCGTCGGCTCTGGCATCTCACCAGATCTGCTGACCTCGACGAATCGAGCGCTCGCGGGCTTATCTTTAGATTTTGCTAAGGACATACCGCCGGTGGGGAATTTCGCCCCGCCCTGAGAATAAAAATTAATAATTTGTTTTGCTATGAAAGCAGACCAGATGTTAATCCTTTCAATACTGGATTTAAAGGACTCACAGCAAAGTTTTTTAGATTCATCGCTTTTAAACCGGTAAGTGTTCACTTTATCAGCAGAACGCAGGCAGGGTGCTTTATTATGGGCTAGCTTGGTTCCCGTCATTTGCTATTGGAATGTGAAATAAGGGTGTTGCTGCTGATGGGTTGCGGTGCGGTGTTTCACGTAACCAATAATAAAGCGACTCGAATAAATGAAGTTTATTGCGCTACGGCGTCTTACTAAGCGTTTTTACAAAAAATTGATATTGGCGGTGCTAAGCTGCGATAGCATCCGACCACTTTATCTAAAAGATCTTAGCCATGACATCTCTGTTCTCTTACAAATCCAAAGGCTTATTGCTTCTCGTTTTAAGCTTGTACTCTCTCGCTCCCTTTTTGATCTTTGGATCTCATTTCGACCTTGGGAGTGCCGTATTGCCTTTTTATGGTGCTGTGATGACATTCGTGACTTATTCAGCGGGTAATCAAGGGTTCCTAATCACACTCGCGGTTCTCTCTTTATTGGTGTTGACATTAAAGTTCTCAAAAGCAAAGTTAGTGAGCCTTTGTTTGCAGCTCGGTGTTTTATTGGTGTTAAGTTTTGCTGCGAAGACATTTCTTAAATCATCAACGGAGAGTCCACGTCCATATACTGAGTACTTAGTTATCCAAGAAGTGGTTGATATGCCGGAGTTGTTTTATGAACTGCCACTAGAAGAAAAGAACGTGGCAATTAAGTCAGTAGAAGATAAGGTCAGCGAATGGCGAACACGTCATTGGCTTGGCGAAACAGACTATTCATTCCCGTCTGGACACATGATTTTCGTGGGTGTTTGCTTAGCATTCTTTGGTGGGTTGTTCTTAGAAGCGAAGCGTTTTTACCTTGTAGGCGGCATGCTAGCTTGGGCTGGTGGTGTAGCGTATAGCCGCGTTTGGATTGGCATGCATCGTCCTGAAGACTTAGCGGCATCTATCGCTTTTGCGGGCTTAACCTACCTATTAGTACCACTGGTGCCAACGCAAAAAATAGAACCTTTGTTGCCTAAGTTCCTCAGAACGACTTAACCATTCAAGAAGAGCTTCTTTGTTTAAAGCAACTAAGTTTTTAAAAGCAAATAATTTCTTGAAAACAAGTTAGCTCCCCAAAAGCAATTTGGCTTTCGCTTAACAAGCGGAATCTCTGGCTATTGATTGAGCCCGAGTTCTGCTTGTTTCTTTTTGGTTAGTCCCAAAGAGACGATTCGGTGAGACTCCGTGAGGTAGTATCTTAACTCGTCATCCCTTTCTGGTGTGCTCTCAAACAGCTGAATCCACCTCATTCCACGCGAAGCAAAGTGGGGGCGGGTTTATACCCAGACTCTTCTTGGAGAAAATCGAAATTCTGATCAGATGCCTTAAAGATAAATGCAGGCTCGTCGTTCGGTCCCCAACCTCCAATCGCAAAAACTTTACCACCCACTTTCCAAACGTGGGAATTGTTCCATTGCATGACATAGCTAGTAGCAGCTTGTGACTCGCAAAATGCATTGAATTCATCGTATGTCATAGAGCGCCTTCTCAATAGTTCGGTGCTGGTGGTGTTTATTTAGGATGCCGCTTGAAGTTAGCCAGCTAAGCCTTGCCAAATAGCCGTCAAGCCACTGATAGAACATAGCAGTAAAGAAGCGATGCGTATCTTCTCTTTCGAAATCGTTTGAGTGGTCATCATAGCCACTTTGTAGCCTAACCAAGCAGCGGGCAACAAAGGTATTGTGATGATCAAATGGTGGAGCGTAAAGAAGCCTATCGGGATCTGCACGACTAATGAGATGATTGAGCTAAACACAAAGAAAGCAGAAAGGTTGCCACGAAGCTGGTTAGCATCTTGGTGTTGAAGCAGTAACGCCATCGGCGGTCCCCCAATACCCGAACTTGTCCCAAAGAACCCTGAGAAAAAACCTGCAACCCCCATCTTAGCGGGGGTTGGCTCCAATCTAAATGGTAGTAGGCTTACAATCACAGCAAACACTACCAGTAAACCTAGCCACAGTGACAATACGCTCGTTGACACCATCACCAACAAAGCTCCTCCTGCCAATGAGCCAGGGATTCGGCCTAGCAGTGCGACTTTGAGTCCGCCAATAGAGATGTTTGCGCGGTGTTTTAACGCATTAAATATTGAGATAAATAGGGCAATGAGGCAGATAGGCGCAGGGACATAGTCTGGCGAGACCAAAAATAGCAATGGGGCGGCGACAACAGCCAAGCCAAAGCCGATAGCGGTCTGTACAAACGAACCAACAAAAATGAGTGCCATTGCGATAAGGGCAGTTTGATTTAGGTATTCCATAGGCCTACGAGTAAGTTCTAAAGGAGCGAATGGATACTATAAATTAAAACGGTAGAAATAGTCTTAATGTTCAGTGAGGTTTATGCAAGTTTCGTTAGTTACATATGCAGTTTTTGCGTCCAATAAAAAAGAGAGCGGATATCTCAGGAACTAGTCCATTCAATAACCACTCTCTCATTGGATTGCTTATCGCTGTTACTGATTGGTGGAGTCAGTATTAAAAGTTAAGCCATTGCCAATTTCAGACGCTCAATTGGTTTGTCATTGATTGGTAAATGGATAAGCGCTGCGGCAAATGCCAATACCACCGTCGACCACCAGATTGGTTCGTAAGATCCGTAATAATCGTAAATACGACCGCCAACCCAAGCACCTAAGAAGCTACCTACTTGGTGAGTGAAGAACACCAAACCGTACAGAGTCGATAGGTAACGAGCTCCAAAGATCTGACGAACTAAACCTGAAGTCAGTGGAACCGTACCAAGCCAACAGAAGCCAATTGCAGCACCGAAGATCGCTGCGGTCGATTCTGTTACTGGCAGAGTCACAAACGCACCGATAACCACAGTTCGAACTAAGTAAAGTGCGGACATCACATGACGCTTGCTGAACTTGTCGCCCATCACCCCCCAGAAATAAGAACCGAAGATGTTGAAGATACCGACGTAAGCCAATGCCATTGCTGCGCTGCTCGCTGGTAAGTTTTTGTCAGCTAGATAACTTGGTAAATGCGTTGCAATAAACATCACGTGGAAGCCACACACGAAGAAGCCTGCATGAATTAACCAGTAACCTTTTTGAGAGAAGGCTTCTGACAGCGCTTCTTTCAATGTTTGATTGTCTTCCACTCGCGTTTGTTTACTCGTTGCGGCTTTTGGCGCTCGCATGAAAAGAGCAAATGAGATCATCACGCAGCACAGCACAGCAAACACTTGCATCGCACTCTGCCAATCAAATTCGTTCAACATGTATTGCGCGCCTGGAATCACAGCAAACATACCAAATGAACCTGCAGCCGTAGTTAAACCAAATGCTTTAGCGGCGTGTTCTGCCGGTACTACTTTCGCTACTGCACCTAATACGATCACATAGCTTGTTGCACTTAGTCCAAGGCCAACCAGTGCGCCTAGCGAAACGTAAAGCATGCTCGATTCGGTAGAAATTGAGGTAAGAAGTAAACCCAAACCGTAAGCACATGCGCCAGCAATAATGATGCGCCTTGCTCCCCATTTGTCTGCAGCCATGCCAACAAAAGGTTGGAACACACCGAACAATAGGTTTTGTAGAGCAATAGCGAAGCTGAAAAACTCACGACCGGTGCCGAAATGCTCTGAAATTGGCATCATGAAAATGCCGAACGATTGTCTGATCCCTAGACTGATAATAAGTGTGCCGATCCCAAGCCATACCAGTAAAGGAAAACGGAAAATGCTCATTCTAATACTCTTAAATTAATGGTGGTGATGTGAGTGGTCTTGCGCAGATATGTTATGTTCAGTCATATGATGGTGATGCTCGTGTCCTGATTGCTGGTGGCAGCCACTACTCACGGCGTGCTGAGCCAAAAGATCAATCAGTGGCTGACTGTGATGCACAATAACCAAACTAATGACGAGGAATAACGTCATTCTGGCAAGTTGAGCAAAAAGAGATTGTGAAAACATAAGGTGTTTACGTGCGCTCGATGTTGTAAGAAGTCGCGCATCATAATGATGGGTAGGGTATGTATCAAGTGACTATTTGTGATTTACTCTATGCGTTTTATGCATAGATTTACACGGTGCTGCTCTTAGGGGGGAATGTGGCTAAGAAATGGGAAAACTCGGCACTCAACGATTCCAAGGGAGAAGCTAGTAATTCAATATGGATACTTAGTATCGTGTCTGTAACTATATGCTTTAACGAGATATTTCACAAAAATGTAAAAACTAATATACAAACTAATTACCGTATAAGATTGTCCGCTCGCTCGACTTATCTGTTAAACATCGTAAATTTGGGCGTAAATCGTTTCAACATGACTGAAACGCGATGTTAAAAGATTCAGGGAGAGTCATTCACATGGATAAAGATCATAACTTTCGCGAAAACTTGCTGGCACTGATCTTAGGTAGCGCACTGGTTTCACTTGGCGTTATTTTTTTCAATCAAGTCGGCTTGCTAACCGGAGGCACCGCTGGTCTAGCAATCTTCATCACCAAAGTAACAGACTTAAGCTTTGGCCAAGTGTTCTTCGCATTAAACTTACCTTTCTATATTTTATCCGTCGCTCGTATGGGGTGGCGTTTCACAATCAATACTTTTATTGCAGTTTCGATAGTTTCGTTCGCAGTGGATCACTTATATCACGTCATTCAGATCGCCGAGATTCATGCACTGTATGCAGCATTACTTGGCGGCGGATTAATTGGTACTGGTATGTTGGTGATTTTCCGTCACAAGATGAGTTTGGGTGGTTTTAATATTCTGGCGCTGTTTCTACAAGAACGTTTTGGGATTCGAGCAGGCAAGGTTCAGATGGCATTGGACTGTACCATTGTGGTGCTTTCACTGTTTATCGTTGATGCACCACTAATACTCTTGTCTGTATTGGGTGCAGTAGTCACCAACCTGATTCTCGCGATGAATCATAAACCTGGGCGCTACCAACCGGTTGTCAAAGCGGAAGCGGCTTAGCGAACTTGCGTCTAAGCCTATATTACAAGCAATAGAAAACAACAAAGCCAGCATCAATAGCTGGCTTTGTTCTATGAAAATAGTCCTTTAACGCTTAGCAGTTGCCACAACCGGATACCGGTTGGAGCTCGCAATCAATCGCATTACCTTGTTTGTCTAGCGACAAGTTGTAGCACTGTTCAAATAGATTCTTAAGATCGCCACGGCTTTTCTGAACGCGAGATTTAATGATCGAATAACTGACGTTTTGTTCTTCTGCTAGCGCTTTCTGGCTCTGACCCTTGATATCAACGGCAAGCAATAGCGAGGCACTCTGCTCAGGCAACGCTTGGATGAAGGGGTCAATGCATAAAGACAACTTCTGTTTGAACTCTTCGTTGCGGTCTAAATCTGAAAATCACAAATCGTCCGCATCAATTTTGCTATCACGTTGTTGGCGAGCATGTTTCCGGTAGAAGTCGATAATTGTGTTATTGGCTAATTGAAATAGCCACGATTTAACACTGCTTGAATCTTGAATCTTGAATCTTGAATCTTGAATCTTGAACTTTGTGCAGGTTCTGAAAAGTCTTAATTAAGATCTCTTGCAGCAAATCTTCAACATCGACGGTATTACTGACTTTAGAGTGGAGGAATGCTTTTAATGTCTACTGATACTCAGCCCACACCAGCTCTAGGTTTAAAGATGTGCTATTTGCACTTTTCATTTACGCAACACTCGTCTTGTAAGAAACCAATAACCCCTTCTAGACATTCATACTCTGCAACACAAAAGAGAGTCCTGCTTTCACGTCTTTGGCTGATTAGGCCTGCTGATACAAGGCTTGATATGTGGTGAGACAAAGTAGAACCGGGGATACCGAGTTCTTCTTGTAGGCCGCCAACCGCAATGCCTTGGTAGCCAGCTTTTACAACACTCTTATAGATACTAAGGCGAATTGGGTGGCCTAGCTCTTTAAGTGCTTTTGCTACGACTTCTAAGTTCATATTAACTCCTCAATATTTTATTTCGATAATAATCGAAATAAAGGTCAAGTTCAAATCTAAAAACAGTGAATACGTAAGTTATTGAAAATTTGACCGATTGTGATTTTAATTCGATTTTTATCGAAATAACACTTGATCTGCAACTTTTTATTTCTATAATTCGAGAATATTCAAAATAAAAGGTCCAGCACTTTCCTCATAGAGTTCGACCTTCAATCCTATTTGGAGTTAATCATGAGCAATGAAATGTTAACAATGCTAAAAGACGCATTGGATATGTTCGTTTTCTTAGCAGCAGAACTCATCATCCTTTTCTTGGCGATAAGTTACATCGTTGGGATTCTTCAAGAGTTCCTTACGCCCGAGAAGATTCAATCTATCTTGAGCTCACGTAACGGTAAGGGCTATGTGATTGCCGCACTACTCGGTGCGATTACGCCTTTCTGTTCATGTTCGACGATTCCTTTCCTAAAAGGTTTGCTGCGTGCACGAGCGGGTTTTGGTCCAATGATGGTGTTCCTATTTGGTAGTCCACTATTGAACCCAGTGATCATTGGTTTGTTCGTCATTACCTTTGGCTGGCAAGTGGCAGCGTTCTACTTCTTAGTCGCAATGACGGTATCCGTAGTAGCAGGTTACACACTGGAAAAACTAGGCTTTGAGCGTTACGTAAAATCAGAAGCGTATGAATCAAGAGGTTCATCTTCAAGCTGTGGTAGTAGTTGTGGTGACTCTGCTCCTAAGAAAGCAGAACCAGCAAAAGCGGAATCTTCATGTAGTACAAGTGCATATGGTGAACCTGTACCAGTAATGGTAAAAGAGAGCGCATGCTGTGGAACGAAGAAAGAAAAACCGAAAGTAGAAGTATCATGCTGCTCGGCTGACGGTACAGCGACAGTGGTTGAGAAGAAAGAACCTAGCCGCTGGGGAAGAATCTGGTTCTCAACTTGGAAAGACTTCAAACATGTGTTCCCTTACTTGATGATGGGGATCGCAATTGGTTCATTTATCTATGGCTTCATTCCAACTGACTTAATTGCTGAATATGCAGGTGAAGGCAAGTGGTATGCGATTCCAATCGCAGCAATAATTGGTATTCCACTGTACATTCGTGCTGAAGCTGTGATTCCACTGAGTGCTGCATTAGTACAAAAAGGTATGGCTTTAGGTTCAGTAATGGCATTAATCATTGGTAGTGCCGGCGCAAGCTTGACAGAAGTTATTCTGCTTAAGTCTATCTTCAAAAATCAGATGATTGCGGCTTTCCTATTCGTAATTCTCAGTATGGCGATTGGTGCAGGTTACCTATACACTTTCATCTTTGGTTAATCTTATATAACACCATCGATACGAAAATATAGCCAATAAAAAAGAGCTCACATTGTTGAGCTCTTTTGGGTTTTTAAAGGAAAGCAACAGCGCAATATCAAACAGAGTTAGGCAGTGCAGATGAGGTGCCTTATGTCGCGAAAGCATTAGTTGCTAACACATCGCAGTGGTGTCGATTAATTGCATCCCCGTAATTGTTAGTAATACCGGGGAATTGAAAACGATACATTGGAATACCAAAGCGATGCTCTCTTTGCTGTCCGATTCGGTCTTTACTTGTCAAAACAGTCGATTCTTTGCGGTATAGGTTATGCCGTGCTTTTTATTACAATTGTGTTAGCTGAGGACGACGCGAAAGAACTTAATCATTTAGTCGTCTTAGCGTCAGAGCAATACGAGACATTAATGTGAGATCTCATGTGAGGGTAGAGCTTGCGGCACATTAAACGAAGGTGTTACCTGTACCTCGAAAACTAAAAAGCCCGGCAACCCCCGGGCTATGTTAATTGGATTTCGTCTTATTGAGTTTAGAAACCGCGGATATCCAATTCGTTGTTGATTAACACAACACACTGAGAAGCGAATAGCATGTTTGGACCTAAGCTGATTTTCTCTGTTCCTAGGCGCTTTAAGCTGTTGTAGCTTTTCTTAGGCATAGGGATGTGATCAGTCAGAAGGAAACATGGGTTTTCAGCAATCTCTACATCACGGATAAAGTCACCTTTTTTATCCATCATGTACAGCTGGTGGTCTTCAGCCAGTTCTTTAACCAGCTTTTCAAAACTCATAGTGCGAACAGTGATGCCCGGTTCAACCTGACGCGTCTGTTCTTTAGTCATACCTTGAGAAGCGTCAACCGCTCTTACTACCGCTGACAACAACGCCGACTCATGGAAACCACCAATATTAGTGATCTCATTAGAATCGAATGTAATTGTACGTGAAAAGTCTTTAGTACTTTCTAATACAAGGTGTACGGTGACATTCTCGCGGTGAGACTGGGCAACGAAGATCGTGTTCATCAAAGTATGAGCCAGAATCTCAGTATGAGCATCTTGTCCAACGCCTTCTAAGATAAGTTTACTCTCCGTAGGGGCTGCGCGAGCGCGTAATACAAATGAACGCATAGAATGTACCTTGTCAGTATGTGATAAAGCGAAACGAGCTTTAGCAACATGAATTGATGAATAACCAAAATTGTGGCGGTATGTAACTCTTTTCTATTAATGAAGTCAAATAGAGTTGCTTATAGCGCTAACTTCAAGAACTCAACGTATTAAATAGAGAATGACCACATTACAAGATGGTAAAGGTTGAAGCGACCGATTGTTTACATAGATAGTATGCGCAAATTATTAGGTGGCTTGCAGAAGGAAGTAGTCGATGAAGTTACAGAAAATAGATAAAGAAGAATATAGAAAGAAGATGAACCTGTTGTTGGTTGGTTTAGTTGGATCACTTGCAGTGTTTGCTATCGTATTCGGCACCATACTGATTGACTTATTTGGCACAACAAATTCAATTGCTGGTGAATCAACGGGTAATTTCCATTTAAACGTGCTTGGAGTGATCTTGTCTGTGGCGCTAAATGCTTTTATTGCGAGTCGTGTAAAAGGATATGAATACTTCAAGGAAGCGGTGTACGTGTGGAACCTTAAACAAATCCACAATCAAATCTATAGAAAGCTAAAACGAATTCAACCGAAGGCTGAGCAAGGTGACCAAGATGCGTTGGTCATTCTGTACTTCTATTACACCACACAAAAACAAGTATACGACCTAGATAACAACACATTGACCATAACGACGGTGAAACACTCTCTAGATAACATCGTAGAGTTGAGTAAAAAATGGGGTATAGAGTTAGATATAGAATCCTTTTCGAGAGATTTAATCACAAAGTTTTGAGGAATATACCTATTATTGTATGAGATTTGAGCGATGAAAGAGCCTTTTGACGTAAAAGTAAACACTTAAACAAGTTTTTTAAATTTTTATCAAAAAAGGGGTTGCCATGTTTTCGATGATCTCTATAATGCCGGCTCACTGACACGGCAGACGCCACAAGGCTTCAGCAGTAGTCAGTAAGACGGAAAGTTCGAAGAAATTAATTTTTAAAAAGTGTTTGACACTTAAGATTAAATCGCTAGAATTCACGTCCGCTTTCAAGGGTTTCTTTGTAAAAAGAAAGTTTCGATAAGCAAAGCTCTTTAACAATTTAAACCTATCAATCTGTGTGGGCACTCGTTGATGAATATCAAAAATGAAACCTTGGTTTCAACTTGATTTCAATGAACTGAGTGACCAATTCGAATCGTAAGATTCGGCACAGTCAATTCAAC
>JAYYSE010000013.1:0-3147 GCA_036126475.1 Pseudomonadota bacterium
TGACATTCATCCTTGGATTTTGCGCCCAATTCATCTTACCGTGCTTTCGAAGCCAGGTTAAAACGGTTGAACGGCCTTGGATACCATAAATGGTTTGGGCTTGTTTATAGGTCATATCGCCTCTTTCTACAGCTGCGACGAACTGTAATTTAAAGCCTAGTGTGTAATCACGCTGAGTGCGCTTAACGTAGGTATTATTTGAAGTAGTCATAATTCGTCCTCAATGTGTAAACACATTTCAGGACGAGACATTAAGATCAAAAAAGGGAGAGCATCGAATGCTCTCCCTTTTTATTAATACTGATAATTAAGTCAATTCAGAAGTTTGAAACAACCGAATCCATTTAACCTATAAACCGAATTACTTAGTACCGAAGATCTTATCTCCAGCATCGCCAAGGCCAGGAACAATGTAGCCCTTATCGTTTAGCTTCTCATCGATTGCAGCAGTGTAAAGCTCAACATCTGGGTGCGCTTTTTCTAGAGCCGCGATACCTTCTGGAGCCGCTACAAGCACAAGAATCTTGAAGTGCTTACAACCTTTTTCTTTCATTAGGTCGATAGTCGCGATCATAGAACCACCTGTTGCAAGCATTGGGTCTACCACTAGAGCAATACGCTCATCGATGTTAGATGCAAGCTTGTTGAAGTATGGTACTGGCTCAAGCGTTTCTTCGTCACGGTAGATACCAACAACACTGATACGTGCACTTGGGATGTGCTCAAGAACGCCGTCCATCATGCCTAGACCAGCACGTAGAATTGGCACTACTGTTACTTTCTTACCTTTAATTTGGTCAACTTCAACTGGGCCGTCCCAACCATTAATAGTTACACGCTCAGTTTCAAAGTCTGATGTCGCTTCGTATGTTAGAAGGCTACCCACTTCTGTCGCTAGCTCACGAAAACGCTTAGTGCTAATCTCACCTTCACGCATCAGGCCAATTTTATGTTTTACTAGCGGGTGTTTCACTTCAACAACTTTCATTTCCAACTCCGGCAATATTTAAACAAACCTGTGGATTATACACGAACTCTGTGGTTATTTCAGAATCTTTATTCTAATAAAAAAAACCGCGCAAACGTTTGCCCTTCATATTCAAGCCCTGTTAGAATAGCGCCGTTTTCACATCCAACTTAAGTTCGAGGACTATCCCGTGAGTGGTAATACTTCTTCTCTAAGCTACAAAGACGCTGGTGTTGATATCGACGCAGGTAATGCACTAGTAGACCGTATTAAAGGTGCAGTAAAACGCACTCGTCGCCCTGAAGTAATGGGCGGTATTGGTGGCTTTGGCGCCCTATGTGAACTTCCAACGAAATACAAAGAGCCTGTACTTGTTTCAGGTACTGATGGTGTTGGTACTAAACTTCGCCTTGCTTTGGATCTGAAAAAACACGACACCATTGGTATCGACCTAGTGGCAATGTGTGTGAACGACCTAATCGTTCAAGGTGGTGAACCTCTATTCTTCTTAGACTACTACGCAACAGGTAAGCTAGATGTAGATACAGCTGCAGATGTTGTTTCTGGCATCGCTGAAGGCTGTGTTCAAGCTGGTTGTGCACTAATCGGTGGTGAAACCGCTGAAATGCCAGGTATGTACGAAGGCGACGACTACGATGTTGCTGGCTTCTGTGTTGGTGTAGTAGAAAAAGCGGACATCATCGACGGTACTAAAGTAGCAGCTGGCGACGCACTTATCGCTGTTGGATCAAGTGGCCCGCACTCAAATGGTTACTCTCTAATTCGTAAAGTACTGGAAGTATCTGGTGCAGATAAGAACGAAGAGCTAGAAGGTCGCACTATCGGTGAGCACCTACTAGAACCAACTAAGATTTACATCAAATCAGCACTTAAGATGATCGCAGAGCATGACATCCATGCTATCTCGCACATTACTGGTGGTGGTTTCTGGGAAAACATCCCACGCGTACTTCCGGAAGGTACTAAAGCAGTGATTGATGGTAAGAGCTGGGAATGGCCTGCTATCTTCAACTGGCTACAAGAGAAAGGCAACGTGGAAACATTTGAAATGTACCGCACTTTCAACTGTGGTGTAGGCCTTGTCATTGCTCTACCTAAAGACCAAGCAGACGCTGCAGTTGAACTACTGAAAGCTGAAGGCGAAAACGCTTGGGTTATCGGTGAGATCGCGAACGCGGAAGCTGGCGAAGAGCAAGTTGAAATCAACTAAATGAGCACTTCACTTAATTAATCAATGAGGACCTAATGGTCCTCATTTTGCTATTTAGCCCGCAGAAAACCTTAGTTTATGTAGGTAGATTGTAAACAGTTCAATTAATCAATCATATGACCCACTTTATGAAAAACAATCACTCTCAGAAAACCACTCAGTCTCAGAAAAATATCGTTGTGTTAGTTTCAGGAAGCGGCAGTAACTTGCAGGCGATCTTAGATGCATGTGATAGCAATATGATTGATGCTTCAGTCAAAGCTGTGTTCTCAAACAAGGCAGAGGCATTCGGCTTAGAACGAGCAAAAATTGCTGGCGTCGATGCACGCTCAGTGAACCCAAAAGATTTCGGCTCACGTGAAGCGTTTGATCTTGAGTTGATGATTCAGATCGACGCCTATCAACCAGACTTAATCGTACTGGCAGGCTATATGCGTATCTTGAGTTCAGAATTTGTTCGTCATTACGCAGGAAAGATGGTCAATATCCACCCTTCTCTATTACCTAAATACCCTGGTTTAAATACCCACCAACGTGCGATTGACGCAAAAGACAAAGAACACGGCACGAGTGTACACTTTGTAACAGAAGAGCTTGACGGTGGTCCTGTTATCTTACAAGCCAAAGTTCCTGTGTTTGAGGACGATGATGCCGAGCTGCTAGCGGGGCGAGTACTCACTCAAGAGCACGCAATCTATCCGATGGTTTGTAAGTGGTTCGCAGAAGACCGTTTATCTATGGTTGATGGACAAGCGGTGTTAGACGGAAAAGTGCTAGGCAAACACGGTTACGCACAAGAGTAGTATCGAGTGTCTCGTCCTAAAATACGTTGACAGTTTGTTACTAAGCCAACAGCGCCAGCTGTTGGCTTTTTTCATGCACCTCATTTGGAGTTTTCATCATGAGACTGAGGTGCGGCCTCATATTGTTATAGATATTGATAGACTCT
>JAYYSE010000014.1:0-82816 GCA_036126475.1 Pseudomonadota bacterium
AGAACCGCAGCGATACCTTTACATAGAGGGCCCATGTTTGACTTAGTCATGCCCGCTACGCTGATACGGCCAGAGCCAACAATGTAGATTGCGAATTCTTCTTTTAGGCGGTTTACTTGCTCTTTGCTCAAACCAGAGAAAGAGAACATGCCGTTTTGGCGCTCGATGAACGTGAAGTCTGCATCAACACCTTCCGATTTCAGTGTTGCAACGAATAGCTCACGCATCTCTTGAATACGGTCACGCATCTCAGCGACTTCCGCTTCCCATTCAGCACGTAGACCAGCATCACCAAGGATGTGAGTTACGACAGCACTACCGTGCGCTGGTGGGTTAGAGTAGATAGAGCGGATGATGCTCTTAACTTGAGAGAATGCTGTTGTTGCTACGTCTGCAGATTCAGCAACTAAAGTGAATGCACCAACACGCTCGTTGTACAGACCGAAGTTCTTAGAGAAGGAGCTCGCAACTAGAATCTCTTTGTTATACTTAGCGAAAGTACGAAGGCCAGCAGCATCTTCTTCAACGCCTTTTGCAAAACCTTGGTAAGCAAAGTCGAATAGTGGAAGAAGTTTCTTCTCAGCAACGAGTTTAGCGAGTACGTCCCACTCTTCAGCTGTTGGGTCGATACCTGTTGGGTTGTGACAGCAGCCGTGAAGAAGAACGATATCACCTTCAGATGCTTTCTCTAGGTCAGCAACCATGCCAGCGAAGTCTTTATCTTTTGTTTCAGCGTTGTAGTAGCTGTACTGAGCAGTTTCGATACCCGCAGCAGCGAAAACACCGTTATGGTTAGCCCAAGTCGGATTGCTGATCCAAATCTTCACATCGCCAAGTTGACGCTTAATGAATTCACCTGCAACACGTAGAGCACCAGTACCACCCGGAGCTTGTGCTGTTTTAGCGCGTTGAGAAGTTACGATTTCAGCATCTGAACCGAAAAGTAGTTTCTGAACGGCAAGACCGTATTCAGCGGTACCTTCTATCGTTAAGTAAGATTTGGTTTTTTCGTTTTCAAGAAGTGCAGCTTCTGCTTTCTTTACTGTTGTAAGTACTGGCGTTTGACCATCTTCATTTTTGTAGATGCCAACACCAAGGTTGATTTTCTCTGCACGAGAGTCGTTTTTAAACTCTTCAGTAAGGCCGAGGATAGGGTCGGCGGGCGCAGCTAACACTTTTTCAAACATTAATCTTCATCCATGTCAATTGAGAGGGGATAGTATCTATGGTTAGTTATACCTGTATGGAATTTTTAAGACAATACGAAGTGAATAGAAAGACAAAAAAAAATCCATTTCAATCAGATTTATTGACTAAAGAGGGTATTTGATAACAAAACACCCTACGGATTAACCTACAGGGTGCAAGAAGTTAGTGGTTTTTGAAAAGAATATGCAGTGGAAGCAATAAGGCTTTCTCTCTCGAGTTCGTTTTCTACGTTTTTCCCATCTTTGTAAGTGGCTGCGATTTTTGCAAAAAGGTCTTCTACGGCTAAAAAGGCTTGAACAACTTGCAGATCGAAATGAGAACCTTCACCTTCTAAAATGATCGCTTTGGCTAGTTAATGTGTAAATGCCGGTTTATAGACGCGTTTAGATATTAATGCGGTCATAAACATCGGCTATGGCCATTAAGCGACCCGACAAAGGAAATTCTATCGATAGCTTTTGCGGATTGATACAAGAAAGTGGTTGGTGTTGAATTTTTGTTAGCTAGGTGGGGAATATTACAGCATTATTGTGAAGAGGTTTGAATAGCCTCGGTTGAGTCACGAGGCTATTAGTCGATGAGGTTGCGATGAGGAGTGAAAAGACTAGCTGCAACGCGACCCAACGATTATAAAAAGCCGACTACTTTTTAAGATTGATTTCAGCTTCAATTGAGCCTGTTTCAATTTCTGGGTGTGACGCCAGTTTGTCTGCTGCCCATTGGTTGATGTGCTTAAGAATTGCAGATACCGCGTGCTTTTCAGTAGGTGCTTGATCTTGGTCTACATCTAGCTTCTGCTTTGGATGTGAGCCTGTCGCATCTTCAGCAATATGGAGCCAATCTGGATGCCAGTAGTATGGCTGGCCGCTCGGTGTTGTCCAACTATGAACACCGTTTGACTCGCCTTTATAACTTAACTGATCTGCTTCTATTTTTTTCATTGTTATCTCGCATGTTTTTGGGTTACATCAAATTATTGAGGCGTAAAGCGAATTTAGCTCTTACCTTGGATACAAACTTAGCAAAGCTTACAAAGTTATCTGTGAACCAATTCACACAATTATAGAAATTAGGTGCAATCATATGGATAGAAGCAATAGTTGATCACGTTAATGATAAGATCACCCGTCCACAGGAATTTATCTAGGTAGTACAATTAGATGGCGCGTTATGAAGAGCTTGCAAAGGATATTCGAACTCAGATCGCTAATAACACATGGCGTTCAGGAGAGAAGATCCCCTCTGTGCGAATGAGCTGTCGTAACTACAACGTCAGTAATAGTACTGTGCTACAAGCTTATCATTTGTTAGAAAGCGAAGGTTGGATCATTGCTAAGCCTCAGTCTGGCTACTTTGTTGCTCCTAAGGTCGACGGTGTAGATTATCAGCCGCCAGTAGCACGAGAGAAGAAGGCAATTAACGATCGCCTATTCGACTTTCTAAAATCCAGTTCTGCTGAGGGTATAGTTCCTTTTGGCTCCGCTTTTCCTGACCCAGATCTTTTCCCTTTACCCAGCTTAACTCGAAACCTAGCCAGCGCCGGAAGAAAAATGACGGGTGCAAGCGTGATTAATAATTTGCCGCCAGGCAGTGAGTCATTAAGAAGGCAGATCGCACAGCGCTACTTACAACAAGGTATCAGCGTTAACCATCAAGATATTGTGATTACTTCAGGTGCGATGGAGGCATTAAACTTGAGCCTACAAACCGTAACTCAATCTGGCGATTATGTTGTGATTGAATCGCCGGCATTTTATGGCGCTTTGCAAGCCGTAGAGAGGCTGGGGCTCAAGCCTATCGAAGTGGATGTTTGCCCAGTCAACGGATTGGATATTAAACAGTTTGAAAGCGTACTGAAGAACAATAATGTGAAAGCATGTTGGCTGATGGCGACTTTTCAAAATCCGACAGGCACAAGTTTATCGGATGAAGCCAAACGCCGAGTAGTCGAGATAGCAGAGCAACACAATACCTATACTATTGAAGATGACGTGTACGGTGACCTTTACCATGAAGGAAATAAACCTAAGCCTTTGAAGGTGTTTGATAAAACGGATTCGGTTTTACTATGTGGTTCCTATTCAAAAAGCCTCTGCCCAGGCTATCGAGTAGGATGGGTGGTGAATGCTCGCTTCAATGATGCGATTCAGAAGCTGCAATTGCTTTCCACGCTTTCAAGTAGCGCGCCAGTACAGCTTGGTGTCGCACACTTCTTAACTCATGAAAGCTATGATAATCATCTACGAAAGTTGCGTAAGAGCCTTTTGGAACGAAAAGCGCGTTTTATAGAAATTATTAAGCAGTACTTTCCAAACTCTATCAAAATTGAAGAGCCCGCAGGTGGTTACTTTATCTGGATCCGTTTCAATTCTGGCTTCGACAGCCAGCAACTTCATCAACTTGCGATTGCACAGGGGATTAGTGTCGCATCGGGTGATTTGTTTAGCGAGCAGGGGAGGGCTGACAATGCAATTCGTCTGAACTTCTCCTACGAACTCACTCAAGAGAGAGAGCATGCCCTCGTATTGCTCGGTAAACTCGCCCATCAGTTGGTGCATTAAGTGCGGATAAAACGCCAACTGACTCATAAAAAATATCATTATGCTAACTGTACGGTTTTATTATGGGGAAACTGTACGCCTAATTTGCTGATTAGTTGTGATTCAATAACGTTAGACCAAATATTGAAGATACCGTTATGTTGAAAATGACTATGGGAAATGAAATGAAGCTGATTGTCGTCGCGATTGTGTGTGCCCTTCTACTTATTCTTGGCCATGTATTATTGGCAAAAGCATTCGCTGATATGGCTTGGGCGGAATACACCACCGCTGCGATTCCATTTGTAATGATGGCGATTTGTGGTCTCGCGATAAAGTATGCAAGTAATCAGGACGTTGATTAGCGCACCTATCAAAGAGCTTGGTTTGGCATGACTCCTAATAACGTTCTCGTTCTGTTTTGAACATAAAAAAACCTCCGCAATTGCGGAGGTTTTTGTTTTCTTTCTTTTAATTCGAGTTTAACTCAGAATTAGAAGTTCGCAGAGCGAGGAGTACGTGGGAATGGGATAACGTCACGTACGTTGCCCATGCCAGTTACGTAAGATACAAGACGCTCGAAACCTAGACCGAAACCAGAGTGAGGCACTGTGCCGTATTTACGTAGGTCGCGGTACCAGTTCATGTGCTCTGGGTCGATACCTACTTCACGCATGCGCTCATCTAGAATGTCTAGACGCTCTTCACGCTGAGAACCACCGATGATTTCGCCGATACCAGGTGCTAGTACGTCCATCGCCGCTACAGTCTTACCGTCATCGTTAGCACGCATGTAGAATGCTTTGATATCTTTCGGGTAGTTCTTAACAATTACAGGCGCTTTGAAGTGTTCTTCAGCTAGGTAACGCTCGTGTTCAGAAGACATATCGATACCCCATTCAACTGGGAATTCGAACTCACGACCTGAATCTAGAAGGATCTGGATTGCGTCAGTGTAGTCTACTTGTGCGAAGTCAGAAGTTACGAACTGCTCTAGACGAGTAATTGCTTCTTTGTCGATACGTTGAGCGAAGAACTCAAGGTCGTCACGACACTCTTCTAGTACGGCTTTGAATACAAACTTGAGCATGTCTTCAGATAGCTTAGCGATATCTTCTAGATCCGCGAAAGCTACTTCAGGTTCAACCATCCAGAATTCAGCCAGGTGGCGGCTTGTGTTTGAGTTTTCAGCACGGAAAGTAGGACCAAACGTGTAAACTTTGCTTAGTGCACAAGCGTAAGCTTCACCGTTTAGTTGGCCAGATACTGTTAGGAATGTTTCTTTACCGAAGAAATCTTCGTTGTAATCAACATCGCCTTTGTCTGTACGAGGTAGGTTTTCCATGTCTAGCGTAGAAACGCGGAACATTTCACCAGCACCTTCAGCATCAGAAGCCGTGATTAGCGGAGCAGATACCCAGAAGAAACCTTGCTCATGGTAGAAGCGGTGAATCGCTTGAGATAGACAGTTACGAACACGCGCTACTGCACCGATTACGTTTGTACGTGGACGTAGGTGAGCTACTTCACGAAGGTATTCGATAGAGTGACGAGTTTTCGCCATTGGGTATGTTTCTGCGTCTTCAACCCAACCAACAACTTTAACGTCAGTTGCAGCAAGCTCAAAATCTTGACCTTTCGCTGGAGATTCAACAATCTTACCTGTTACTTCAACAGAGCAGCCAGTAGTTAACTTTAGTACTTCGTTTTCGTAATTATTAAGATTATTAGGGACCACGGCCTGAATCGGGTCGAAACAAGAGCCGTCATAAATGGCAAGGAAAGAGATTCCAGCTTTGGAATCACGACGTGAACGGATCCAGCCGCGAACAGTTACTTCACTGTCTACCGCTAGCTTGCCGCCAAGTACGTCTTTTACAGGCGCGTAAGTCATGTTGGTTTAATTCTCCATTGAGGGACAAATTCAACGCAATGTTTGCAAGCGATTGTCTATAGCTCGCTAAGTTTTGAACAAAAAACAATCGAAACATTGAGTTGTATAAACTTTTTAAATCAATGGAACATATTACCTGTCATACAGAGAGCTTCAACCATTATTCTTGCTTGTCGAAAGAAATATTGTGTATGTCCGCTATAAAACTCACAAAGGGTTGGTTTTTTGTTCGATCTGGCCGTGGGTTTAACTTTGGCTGTTGCTATTTGTTAACTTTTCTTTAGCTCGACTCACCTTGCGCGTGGCCTATATTGACTGAACCGTCGCAATCTTTGTTTCCAATAATGATTGTGTGATTGCATCGAACCTCACACTATATTGTCGCAGCTTCTCCTATCAGGAGACCATTCACCTTCTTTGTTTAGCACGAACTCATGTCGCTGCAAACTAAAGATTTACCAGAGGAGTTTAATATTCACGTGTTAATTACGCCGCCTTAGCCACTGCATTCTCTCTACCCCCGCACTTTTCGAGCGCTCGCTCATTCATGAAAAACAGCCGATCACATGTTGTCTGAACAAGGCAGGACTGGCTGTACAAGTAAAAGAGAATTACATGCTTAATTATTTAAAAACACACTGGTTATCAAATATCAAAGGAGATTCATTATCTGGGATTGTTGTTGCACTTGCATTGATCCCTGAAGCTATCGCATTTTCCATTATCGCAGGCGTCGACCCTAAGGTTGGTTTGTACGCTTCATTTTGTATCTGTGTTTTCACCGCCCTAGTGGGCAGCCGACCGGGGATGATATCTGGTGCGACAGGTGCAATGGCGCTGTTGATGGTCACATTAGTTAAAGAGCACGGGCTTGATTATCTACTAGCAGCATCCTTTTTAGCTGGTGTGATTCAGATTATTGCAGGTTATTTGAAGCTAGGTAATTTGATGAACTTCGTGTCGAAATCCGTGATTACCGGATTTGTAAACGCGCTTGCTATTTTGATCTTTATGGCTCAATTACCTGAACTGATTAACGTACCTACAAGCGTTTATCTGTTGGTTGTTTTGGGGCTAGCGATTATCTATTTGTTGCCTTACTTACCAAAATTGGGCACCGCGATACCGTCACCTTTGGTGGCAATTATCGTGCTCACAATTGTCAGTTTGATGTTTGGCTTAGAAGTGAGAACCATTGGTGACATGGGAAAACTCCCTGACTCACTCCCAACTTTCTTAATTCCTAATATTCCATTCTCATTAGAAACCTTCGAAATCATACTTTCATATTCCATCGCTTTGTCTGTTGTTGGCATCTTGGAGTCCTTGATGACCGCGACCATTGTTGATGATCTGACGGATACAGAAAGCAATAAGAATAATGAGTGCAAAGGACAGGGTGTTGCGAACATTGTTGCGTCACTGTTTGGTGGTATGGCAGGTTGCGCCATGATAGGTCAGTCAATCATCAATATTAAATCGGGTGGTTTAACTAGGCTATCCAGCATGATCGCAGGCGTACTTCTTTTACTGATGGTGGTGTTCGCTTCTGATTGGTTAAAGTTGATTCCAATGGCGGCGTTAGTTTCTGTGATGATTATGGTATCAATCGGTACTTTCTCTTGGCGTTCTATCGTCGAACTTAAAGACCATACTTTACCGACAAATGTCACGATGCTAGCGACGGTTGTTGTGGTTGTCTTTACTCATAACCTTGCGATTGGTGTTGCGGTTGGCGTAGTACTTTCGGCCCTATTTTATACACACGCGAGTAAGGCTATGGTCTTTATCTCTGATGAGGTCGTGACCAATCAACTGCACACAATTCATAGAGTTAAGGGGCATGTGTTCTTTGCTTCTTCCGATGCCTTTGTTGATTTGTTCGATTACGACAAGGCGACGTCGTTGGTCACAATCGATGTTTCTGAAGCTTCCTTCTTAGATAACACCTCAGTCGAAGCGCTCGATAAGGTGGTGTTTAAGTTTCGTAAGAAAGGCGCTTATGTTGAGGTCTCTGGTATGGATGAGGTCAGCGCAAAGCTCATTTACAAACATGCGATGTACCATAAGCATAAAGACTTATCAGCCGTGTCGATTACGCACTAGCAGCTGTTTGAACTCAGAGTTCAAAGCTTAAATTGTGGCAAAGTAGAAAGGTGAAGCGCTCATGATTGAGCGCTTTTTTGTTGGGTCGCTGTTAGGTGTTGTAATTGGTTTAGGGTTTTTCTTTTGTACAAGACAAGGTGAATTCATTAATCAGGGATTCTAGGTGATCAGACAGCTCTTCTAAGTCATTACTGATATTACGCGTCTCACCTGCCGATAATGATGTGTCATTAGCATGTGAAGTGAGGGCTTCGACTTTCTGCTGAACATCTTTGGTTGCATGGGTGGTGGATTGTGTCTGTTGCTGAATATTCTGCGCATGGGAAAGCACCTGTTTCATCTCTTCGACAACACCATTCATCTCAGCAGCGAGTGCGTCGATGTCACTTGAGCTTCGGTGCGCTTGTTCACATACACGGTCAGCTGAGGTTAAAGATTCTTCGCTGCCTTGTTGGAATTGGTTGATGATCGATTCGATATTTCGCGTCGCTTCTGCGGTTCGAGAGGCGAGATGGCGAACCTCGTCAGCAACGACAGCAAACCCTCGGCCTTGTTCACCCGCTCTTGCTGCTTCTATCGCCGCATTGAGTGCCAAAAGGTTGGTTTGATCGGCAATGCCTCGAATCACACTCAATATCGAAGACACTTCGCCAGTCTGCTCATTGAGTGTGGTGATCTTGTGTTTCACCTCTTCGATACTACTAACAAGGTTCTTTATCTCGCTACTTGCATCATGGGCTTGGTCCGCACTTTTACATGCCACATCCGAAGTGTGATTGATGAGGTCAGATGCGGTTAATGTCGCTTGTTCTACATTGACCTGCTGAGCTTGTCTTCCTTCAATATTCCGTTGAACTTCCGCCGTTTCATTTTGTTGGTCACGAGCGGCTTGCTCAGTAATTTGTGCGACGCTTGTCAGTTGATTGGCGGACGCGTTCAGCTTATGAGAAGTATCTTGTACTTGTTCCAAGCTGTTTGAGACGGTTCCCATGAATGAGTTGATTGATTTGGCTAAAGTGCCAATTTCATCTTGGCTCTGTTCTGGCAAGCGGTTTGAAAGGTTTTTATCGCTGCTGACTTGAGTCATAAAACGCGAGGTTTGCTGAAGTGGGCGTACAATGATATTACGAATCAGCCCCATCGTCAGCACAAAGCCAGCAAAGGAGATCACTGCCATGATACCGATCGCAGCCATAGTTTGAGTGTTAATCAGCGAATTAACATGACTCAGATTGTACTCCAGTCGTATTGCGCCCAATACTTCGCCCTCTGGCGCCATATGACACGCGACACAATTGGTACCACGATAATTCTCACTCGACTTCATTGGTAGAGCTATCACCAAGCCTTTACCCCAGTCAGCAGAAAATGGCTCGATGACCGTTTCGCCTGACAAGGCTCTTTTATCAATCTCATCAACAGGAGTTTGATTGTCATTTCCTGGACCATACAACTTACTTACTGCTTCGGCACGTAATACTCTAACGTCTTCAATGCCTTCTTGCGCTAATGCTTTCTGACGCAGCGTTTCTTTCTGTGCCATGGTGCCTGTCAGCATCATCATATTCAGGCTATCGAAATAGTTGCTCGCTTTATCGTGAAGCTGTTCACTTAGGACGGAATTAACCAGTTGTTTTTGTTGGGTGTATTGAAAGTAGGTGGATATTGCCAGTAAAAAAGTAAATACAATGGCAAGAGCAACCAGGATCTTGAAGGTTATTGTTGAGCGCATAGGTGTTTTTATTAATTTTGATGACGAGACTACTGTACTGGCAAGAGTCTTTACCACCTATGGGGTATATCGAATAGTGTGACCACACTCCGGTTGTGGTTTTGTTTCTGTGATGTAGCGAGTTTGTATGCTAATGGGCGCCCAATTGGACAACCTAAAGAGCGAGGAGCCAGTTTTGATAGTTCGCATAGTAAGTACGTGCAGCTATAGCACCTAAAAGTACTATTTTGGATGCTCAAGTTATATTAGTAAACAGGTCTTATATTTATAATGATTATTGTTTATTGGTGGTTGCTTAATGTCCAAATGCTTGTTTTGTTCAATTTAATAGCAAAAAATGTGGTTATAGCGTTGTGTTTCAGAGTTCATTCGATAATATGAAGTGACCTCTAATGATAGAGGAAGGGCGGCAACGGATACGCTGCTTTAAATAATATGGAATGTGACTTATTGATATTGGACACATACATGAAATTCAAGATTACATCACCGATCATCGAACCCACAGAAGGGTCACCACATCAGAACATAGCTGCTTCATCTGATCACACCTCTCTATACTCTCGCTTGTACTACTCGTTTTCTACTGCCTTCTCGCGATTTAACTCCACTTATCGCTCTTATCGATATTCGTTTTAAAGCTTAACTTCTTTCGAATTTTCTTTGCATCTTGGTTGATGACAGAGAACTACACCTATTAAAAACTAAATAAATAAGTTAAAGACAATGAATATTAAAATGATGGGTAGCTCCCTAATTATCGCTGGTACCGCTCTCGGTGCTGGTATGCTTGCAATCCCAATGGTATTAGCTCAATTCGGATTGCTTTACGGCACAATGCTAATGGTTCTGATCTGTTTCGGTACCACTTACGCGGCATTACTACTTCTAGAAGCAACCATCAAAGCGGGTGGTGGCTTAGGATTAAACTCTATCGCTAGGAAGACACTAGGCAAAAAAGGGCAACTGATCACCAATGGTCTGCTTTACGCGTTGCTGATTTGCTTGTTAATGGCTTACATCCTAGGCGCGGGTGATTTGCTGAGTAAGTTGCTGTATAACTTCGGTGTCGAGATTACAGCAACAACGAGCCAAATCACTTTTACCTTGATTGCAGGCGCTGTTGTGGCAAGTGGCACAGGCGTAATTGATAAGCTCAACCGTGCACTCTTCTTCGTGATGCTGGCAAGCTTGTTTGCAACGATGGCATTTTTAGCACCAAGCATGATGCAAGATAACTTAATGCAGGTAACGAGTCACAATCATGTTGACCTAATCAAAACGAGTGCAATCTTGTTCACCAGTTTTGGCTTTATGGTCGTGATTCCAACTTTGGTTTCTTACAACCATGAAGCGACCGATAAGCAGCTTCGCAATATGGTAATTGTAGGTTCTCTTATTCCTCTTGTGTGCTACCTATGTTGGTTGTTTGCTGTGGTAGGTAACTTGAGTGAAGAGCAGTTTAGAAGCTTCCACAATGTATCTGATTTGATGGCTGCATTTGAAGCTCAGTCACCATGGGTGGGTACCGTGCTATCTATCTTCACTGGATTGGCTCTATTGACTTCGTTCTTTGGTGTGGCTATGTCGCTATTCAACCAAAACCGAGACATGTTCAACCAAAATACAGCGGTGACTTACTGCATTAGTTTTATCCTGCCGCTAGCAGGTTCACTACTAGCTGCGGATAAGTTTTTACAAGTGCTGAACTACGCTGGCATCATCCTTGTGTTCTTGGCGGTATTCGTTCCTCTGGTAATGGTTCACAAGCAACGCTTTATGAAAGTAGCTGAAGATAGATACAGTGCGGAAGGTGGCAAGCCAATGTTACTTTTCTCATTGCTGTTTGGTTGCTTCTTACTTATCTCTCAAGTGATTTAACCAATCGCTTCAGTTGCTGTGCCAGGCAGTAAATGATATTGAGACATAAAAAAAGGAACGCATATGCGTTCCTTTTTTATTGCTTGTTTGTTAGCGAGAATCGATTAACAAACAACCTTAACAGCCAAACCACCTTGAGATGTCTCACGGTATTTAGCGTTCATGTCTTTACCGGTTTCTAGCATTGTTTCGATAACTTTATCTAGAGAAACAGTAGGAGCAGAAGAACGACGAAGTGCCATACGAGCAGAGTTTATTGATTTCACTGCAGCAATACCGTTACGTTCGATACATGGTACTTGTACTTGGCCTGCAACTGGGTCACATGTAAGACCTAAATTGTGTTCCATGCCAATTTCCGCAGCCATACAGACTTGCTCTGGGCTACCACCCATAAGCTCAGCAAGACCAGCAGCAGCCATAGAACATGCCACGCCAACTTCACCCTGACAGCCAACTTCAGCACCAGAGATAGAAGCGTTTCGCTTGTAAAGACCACCGATTGCACCTGAAGCTGCGAAGTAACGAGTGTAGTCCTTCTCTGTCACTGTTTGGATGAACTTGTCGTAATATGCTAAAACAGCAGGGATGATGCCACATGCGCCGTTTGTTGGAGCCGTTACTACACGACCGCCCGCTGCGTTCTCTTCGTTTACTGCAAAAGCAAACATGTTTACCCAGTCAACAACAGACATTGGATCGTTTGTTGTTTTTTCTGAAGTCATTAGCTGTTGGCGAAGTGCAGCAGCACGGCGAGGTACACGTAGTGGACCAGGCAGGATACCTTCAGTATTCATACCTCGATCCATACACTCACGCATTGTTTTCCAAATGTTTGCGAAGTAAGTACGAGACTCTTCGTCAGAGTGGAAAGCTGCTTGGTTTTTCATAACCAGTGTGCTGATAGAAAGGCCGCTTTCTTTACACTGATTAACTAGCTCTTCAGCTGTTGTGAATTCGTAAGGTGCTTTAATTGGGTTCTCTTCTTCTTTGCCGAAGTTCTCTTCGTCAACGATGAAACCACCACCAATTGAGTAGTAAGTTTTTGAGTATGCAACTTCGTCGTCAATCCACGCGTGGATGCTCATACCGTTCTCGTGTAGAGAAAGGTTGCTAGTATGGAAGTTCATACCACCATCGCGAGGGAACGAAACTGTGTGACAGTGCATGCCAACAGGAAGGCGTTCAGTTTCTTCTACGCGAGCAATAAAGCCCGGGATAGAATCGATATCAACACGCTCAGGAGTATTGCCAGCAAGACCCATGATGATTGCGATATCTGTGTGGTGACCTTTCCCTGTCAGTGATAGTGATCCATATACGTCCACGGTGATTTTAGTGATGTCGCGCAATTTTCCCATTGAACGTAGGTCATCAATAAATTCTTTACCCGCTTTCATTGGTCCAACTGTGTGCGAGCTCGATGGACCAACACCGATTTTATAGATATCAAATACACTAATCATAGCGATTACCTCAAAAAGAGAGCCTCCCAAGGGGAGTAGGGAGGCTCATTTATTATCATTATATTTTGTGTCTAATCTCGCGATATAAGATGAAAGGCATCTTATAAAAGCTGCTTATAGATTAAAGAGCGCCGTAGATTACAGAACTAATAGCCGCTAGACCACATAAAGCTGTAAAGATTTGAACAGGTGCTGAAGTTTTGTACTTAGCCATTGCTGGTACTTTGTTCATCGCGAATATAGGCATTAGGAACAGGATAGCTGCAATCATCGGAGCACCCATTGTTTCAATCATGCCTAGGATACTTGGGTTAACTACCGCAACAACCCAAGTAGTCACAACGATGAACGCTAGAGATACTTTTTCGATAGTGCTTACTGAAGAACCAGAGCGAGACTTGATTAGACCAACAAGACCTTCGTGAGCACCTAGGAAGTGACCGAAGTAGCTAGAAGTGATTGCTGCGAACGCTACTAGAGGACCCATGTAAGAGATAAGCGGAGACTCGTGAACGTTAGCTAGGTAAGAAAGTACAGAGATATTCTGTGCTTGTGCATTCGCTAGTTGCTCTGGAGATAGAGAAAGTACAACAGAGAATACGAAGAACATTACAAAACCCATTAGCATCATTGCTGCGCCGCCAGTGATAGCGTCAGTTTTCTTAACTGCGTTTTCACCGTATACACGACGTTGCTCTTTAGAGAACTGAGAGATGATTGGGCTGTGGTTGAAAGAGAACACGATGATTGGAATTGCAAGCCAGATAACAGAAGGCATTGTTGACCATTCAGGTGTTACTTCCATCATTGAAGTGTTCCAATCAGGAACTAGGTAGAAAGACAGTGCTAGTAGGATGAATACTAGTGGGTAAACCATTGCTGAAGTTGCTTTCAACATTAGATCTTTGCCGAATACAACACCCGCTGTCATTGCAAGGATAAGAGCACCAGAAAGAAGAGGACGAGGAATAGATTCCATACCCATTTGGTTTACTAGGAAAGAATCAACAGTGTTCGTGATACCAACACCGTAAATTAGAACGATTGGGTAGATAGCGAAAAAGTAAGCGAAAGTAATAAGGTTTGCGCCAGTCTTACCGAAGTGTTCTTCTACTGTATCTGTAATGTCAGCTTCAGGGTTTTTTGCAGACAGTACGAAACGTGCTAGAGATTTGTGTGCGAACCAAGTCATTGGTGCAGCAATAAGAGCTAGGATAACTAATGGCCAAAAACCACCCGCACCAGCTTTAATTGGAAGGAATAGTACACCAGCACCAACTGCTGTACCGAATAGTGATAAACACCAGGTAAAATCTTTGTAGTTAAACTTGCTCGAGTCTTTTACGGCATTTGCCGAAGAAGTTGTTGTGTTCATGTTAAATTACTCATTTTTTGGGAACAGGAAATAAGTGGGGCTAATTTTGCAGAATTTTCGTCGGCAAAAAATAGATCTAAATCATGTAATGAAACGGCGTGTTACATGATATGCGAAAAAAGGATTTTTGATCACGAAAATGGCGTGCTAGATGTGATTTATGCTCATGTCTGGTATTAGTTTTTCTTATCCAAAAGGGGTGCTTGTACAGAATTATACCAAGTAAACGATTGCGTAAAATGGCATTAATAAATCTGTTCCATACGAAGCGTGTTGTTTGTTAATAAAGGTTAAACAAAACGTAGTTGCTATGTAGTTTGTTGCAGTACGTGCTGTTGCAGAGATTGGATGATTTGTGCTGTGAGGCCCCATATAAGGTGCTCTTCGAAGGGCATCGCGAAAACACGATGTTTGATTTTCTTGAAGTTGACAGTGTGGCTGTGCAATTTTGCTTGGTCTAAGACATAGGTGGCCGGAACCTCAAAAATGGAAGCGACTTCGTTCTGATCAATGATGGGTTTATAGTCGGGATCGACTAATGCGACAATCGGGGTAACAGAAAATTTACTAATAGTACTCAAAGAAGGTAATTGCCCAACAATTTTAACCTGATCCGATCGAATTCCCACCTCTTCATGAAGCTCTCTAAGTGCAGTGAATTGCATAGATGGGTCGGAGAGCTCATGTTTCCCTCCGGGAAAGCTCACTTGTCCTGGGTGATGTTTTAAATGGGCTGCTCTTTTAGTAAAAATGACGTGTAAACCACCTTTCCTTTCTACTAAACCAACTACCACTGCCGCTTTTCGCAATTCCTCACCACTAATATGTGAAACGCGATCAAAGGACTCCGGGTGATAGCCAACAGGTGGGTTTAGTTGAAACTGTTGTAGGAAGTTATCTCGGTTCATAGCTTGCCAATATATTGATTAATATTGTTTTAAGTATAGACTCAACCTTTCGCGTAATGCCAATCTAAGAGGTAAGTACGATATAGGTTACCGGTGAGCTAGAGCACTCAATATTGTTGGTTTTTGCTATATTTGAAGTGAGCATCTAGATGAGTATCCGTTATCAATGTCGTAAAATAAGCTGAGCATCCCTACTTTTTGATTAAGAATTTGATAGTAAAGACTTAGTAGACCACTCTAAAGAGAAACAAAAGATAAGGTTTGAGATGAAAGGAATCATATTCACCGAATTTTTGGAGATTGTTGAAGATAAATTTGGACTAGGGCTATTGGAAGAAGTGCTAGAGATGTCTGAAGACGAGGGTATTTACACCTCTGTTGGCAGTTATGATCACAAGGCCTTGGTTAAGCTTATTATTAACTTGAGCAAAAAAACGGACCTTGATGCCGCTACTTTACAGCGCCTGTTCGGGCAATCCGTGTTTAAGAACTTACTAGCTTCGCTACCTGACAAAGCCAGTCTCACAAACAGCAATACTACCTTTCAATTTATCCAGCACGTTGAGCGATACATTCACGTTGAAGTGAAAAAGCTTTACCCAGATGCTGAGCCACCTGAGTTTAGTTTTATCACTACGACGGAAGCTGAACTAGTTTTCGATTATAAAAGCGCACGATGCATGTCGTATGTCTGTTTAGGGCTAATTGAAGGATGTGCAGAACACCATGGAGAATTGATTACGGTGGAAATGACGCCTCAGAATGATGACCAAAGTGTGGTTAGGTTTAATCTCAAAGTAGAAAAGTAATATGGATCCGGCCTCTGCCTTAGAGAAGAAACTAAAGCGCCAAATAGCCGCCCGCAAAGCGGCTGAAGCTCTGTTGGAGCAAAAAAGCCTTGAGCTGTTTGAAGCTAACCAACAGTTGGAGCTTGCTCTGCGCCAATTGGAAAAACGTTCCAACGCGAATATTCGTCGTATTGAGTTTCAAGAGCAAATCGATAATCTATTGATAGATTTTGGTCGCGCGTTTCTTCGAACCGACTTAGATGATGTGATGCTGTCTCAACTGACCACAAACGTGACCAACAGTTACCTGATTGAAGCTAGCCGCTTAATATTGCCATTAAAGCTACTCCCACAGCTTCAAACCTACGATTATGGTGATGCATCGGTTGGCGATTTCGACCAAGAAATCGTAGAAACCCAATGGGAAGGTGATTTACTCACAGTACCACTTGAAGTTGAGAAGGTTATCGTTGGATCATTGATCGTCAAGGTCAACCTATCTGAACAAGATGTCGACTTTATAGAGAGCCAACTCTTATTGGTCACAGATCTTATCTGCAGTGCCATTACTCACCAATTAGCCATCAATCGAAATATTGAGTCCCGTAAGCGAGCAGAGGAATCTGAAAGAGCTACGCGCGATTTTGTTGCGATGATTAACCATGAGCTAAGAACCCCGCTCAATGGTTTATTGGGAAGTGCTGAATTAATCAGTAATACCAAGCTCAATAGTTCCCAACGAGAAATCGTGAATAATCTAAGTCAATCAGGTGAGTTTTTAAGAACCATTATTAATGACTTATTGGACTACAGTAAAATCAATGCAGGTATGCTGGAGTTGATCCCGAAAAAGTTCTCTTTGTATGACTTAAGAAATACGATTGAGAGTATCTTTACCAATCGAGCGATTGAGAAACAACTCGACTTTAATATTAGCGTGGCTTCAGACGTCCCGTCACACTTCAAAGGCGATTTAGAGCGTATCACTCAGTTATTTGTAAATCTTATCGGTAATGCGATTAAGTTTACCGAGGAAGGGCATGTAAACGTAGATATCGAATGGCGTGACCAGCACTTCATTTTCTCTGTAAAAGATACAGGAGTCGGTATTGCTGAGTCTGCTTATAAAACGCTGTTTGAACCCTTTACCCAAGCGGATAACTCAAGTAGCCGTAATTATGAAGGTACCGGGCTCGGTTTAGCGATTTGCCGTAAGCTCGTCGGCCTGATGGATGGCGATATAGGTGTAACCAGCATTGTTGGTTCAGGGACGACATTTACCATTTCAGTACCCCTCCAAGTTGTCGATGTTCCTGATGGTAGTGATACGGTCTCTAAAGGATTTGAATCTGAAGTTGAGCTTTCATTACTGAAAGTACTGGTGGTTGATGATATTAAGATGAACCAGATCATCATTCAGCAGATGCTACGTAAACATGAGATAGAGCCTGAGATAGCCAGCAATGGCGTTGAAGGGGTAGAGCTTGCGTCAGACACAGAATATGACATTGTGTTTATGGATTGCCGGATGCCACTTATGGATGGCTTTGAAGCAACGGAGACCCTCAGAGAGAAAGGTTATTCTAAGTCTATTGTCGCGCTGACGGCAGGGACTACGTTGGAAGAACGTGAGCGTTGTATTCAATGTGGGATGAACGACATCCTTAGTAAGCCATATACGGCTAATGACTTAAAAGAAATGCTTAAGAAGTGGGGAGTGGGGGACCAATCACGACGTCATAGTTGATGACTGCATAACAGCTCTAGCAAAAACGTTTGGAAAGACAAAGCCGAAGTGATCATCGCGATGACTTCGGCTTTTTTATACTTTTCGTTTGGGCTTAGAACTGGCACTAAGCGGTCAGTAAACTGGCGTCGCTTAGCACTCTTCCAGTACAGGAAGGATTCGACTTAGTTTATCCAGCGTTTCTTGGTATTCAGACGCACAATCACTATCGAATACCACACCACCGCCTGCCCAAGCATAAAGCGTGTTGTGTTCTGCCACTAAGGTTCGGATAGTAATACTGGTGTCCATTCTTCCATTTCGGCTGATGTAACCGATACTGCCACAATATGCTGAACGTCGATGTGGCTCTAGCTCCTCGATGATCTGCATCGCACGAACTTTAGGGGCGCCGGTAATAGAGCCGCCTGGGAAACAAGCTCTTAATAAGTCTGTTGCAGAATATTGGTAATCAAGGTCAGCTCTGATGGTGCTTACCAAGTGGTGCACAGCAGGGAAGCTTTCAATATCGAACAATTTAGGGACATGAACCGTTCCTGGCTTTGCCACTCGACCGATATCGTTACGAAGTAAATCTACAATCATCAGGTTTTCAGCCTGATCTTTATCTGCGCTCGCTAAGTCTTGTGCGTTAGTATCATCAATCATTTGGTCATCAGAACGAGGGCGAGTGCCTTTGATCGGCTTAGTCTCAATCACATTGTCTTTAAGTTCTAAGAAGCGCTCAGGTGAGACACTGATAATGGCACTGTTGGCTAGACGGATGAAACCAGAAAACGGAGCGGAGTTATATTGCTCAAGCTTTTCGTAGGCCAACCATTCGCTGCCCTGGTATTTTGCATTGAAGCGCTGAGCCAAGTTAATTTGATAACAGTCACCGGACAGTAGATATTCTTGAACGCTATCGAACTTTTCTGCGTAGCTCTGCTCGCTCATGTTCGACTGCCACGGTGTTGTCAGGCTAAATTGCTCTGCTTGAGGTTGAACCTGTTGTTGAGATAACCAATCCCAGTGAGCTTCGATGTTTTGCCCAACCACACAAGCTGTCTTCAACTTGTGGTCAACTACAATCGCCCATTCATACAGACCCACCGCCATATCGGGTGCATCAATATCACGTGTTGAAGTAGCCGGAAGTGTTTCCACTCTTCGGCCCAAATCGTAGCTAAAGTAGCCTAATACACCACCGATGAACGGTAAATCAGAGTGTTCATTTGTGGCAGGTAATAATTGCTGTTGATGGTGATTCAGAAGTTCGAAAGGATCGGAATCTGAAACCTCACACGTCTCTTTAACATTAATGGTGGTTTTTGCACCGATTGTTTCGAAGGTGGCGATGGGTTGAGCAACTAAAATGTCGTATCGACTATCAACGTGGCTTTCTGAAGCAGAGCGTAATAGCATTGCCCACGGCAGGTTTTCGATATGAGAAAACAGCTGTTTAGCTAAAGTTGATTGATATTCAAGCGGCTTGATTTGGATAGCGCGAAATTCGTTGTTATTCATTTGTTTAATTTGTGACAAAGAGTTCGATCACTGCATGGCTTGTGAGAGGAAGCAAGAGTATCATAAATTGAAAATAAAATGGGTTCTTGATTAGAACGGTGTAATCCAAGTGGTTTAGTTTAAAGCTATGCAAGCGATTGCTAAAGCAACTAAATACAGCCCAACATTATAAAAGCTAAACCTACAGATCTCATTTAGCGTTATTCGTTAAATAGTGAACCCACATGGAACTAGAACAATAAAGAGGCATGCAATGACGGTTATTCGTAAGCAAGATGTGATCAGCAGTGTCGCTGACGCACTTCAGTATATTTCTTATTATCACCCTTTAGACTTTGTCCAAGCACTAGAAAAAGCGTACGAGAAAGAAGAGAGCCAAGCAGCTAAAGATGCGATCGCTCAGATTCTTATTAACTCACGTATGTCTGCGGAAGGTCACCGTCCTATCTGTCAGGATACAGGCATCGTTACTTGTTTCGTGAACATCGGTATGGATGTGAAGTGGGAAACGGATCTAACAGTACAACAAATGGTTGATGAAGGCGTTCGTCAAGCTTACAACAACCCAGATAACCCACTACGTGCCTCTGTACTAATGGACCCTGCAGGTAAGCGTATTAATACTAAAGACAACACACCTGCGGTTGTTCACATTAATATGGTTCCGGGCAACAAAGTTGAAATTCAAATCGCGGCAAAAGGCGGCGGTTCTGAGAACAAAACTAAGATGGTTATGCTAAACCCTTCTGATGACATCGCAGAATGGGTAGAGAAGACGCTACCAACGATGGGGGCAGGTTGGTGTCCACCGGGTATGCTAGGTATAGGCATCGGCGGTACTGCTGAGAAAGCGGCGGTACTGGCGAAAGAGTCTTTGATGGAACACATCGATATCCAAGAGCTTATCGAGAAAGGTCCTGAGAACGCAGAAGAAGAGCTTCGTCTAGACATCTTCAACCGCGTAAACAAGCTAGGTATTGGTGCACAAGGACTTGGTGGTCTAACTACCGTTGTTGACGTAAAGATCAAAACTGCGCCAACACACGCCGCGTCTAAGCCTGTATGTTTAATCCCTAACTGTGCAGCGACGCGTCACGTACACTTCACGCTAGACGGCAGCGGCCCAGCAGAGCTAACGCCACCTAAGCTAGAAGAGTGGCCAGACATCACTTGGGAAGCGGGCGCGAATACACGTCGCGTGAACCTTGATGAAGTAACCAAAGAAGACGTTCAAGAGTGGAAGACCGGTGAAACGGTTCTTCTATCAGGAAAAATCCTAACGGGCCGTGATGCTGCGCATAAGCGTATTCAAGGCATGCTTGAAAGCGGTGAAGGTCTACCTGAAGGCGTCGACTTCAAAGGTAAGTTTATCTACTACGTAGGTCCTGTGGATGCAGTAGGCGATGAAGCTGTAGGTCCTGCGGGCCCGACAACGTCAACACGTATGGATAAGTTCACTGACATGATGCTAAACGAAACGGGCATCATGGGGATGATCGGTAAAGCGGAACGTGGTCCTGCTACGGTTGAATCAATCAAAGAGCATAAGGCGGTTTACTTGATGGCTGTTGGTGGCGCTGCTTACCTAGTAGCAAAAGCAATCAAGAAAGCACGTGTTGTTGCGTTTGAAGATCTTGGTATGGAAGCGATTTACGAGTTTGAAGTTGAAGACATGCCAGTAACGGTAGCGGTTGACTCATCGGGCGCAAACGCACACCAGATCGGCCCTGACACGTGGAAAGTGAAAATCGCCGAAGCTGAAAAAGCTTAATCAACCGAAGTCAAAAAGTCGCAATTGATGCTGACCCCAGCGTTTGAATTGCAAGTTTTGACAGAAAGTTAAAGACAAAAGTGCAGCATTATCTGCACTTTTGTCTTATTTTCAATGATATAGTGATAAACACATCGTTTGATATAAGAACATAGGAGAGAGGAATGCCTCGTTTTATTCAGATCCTACAAATTATCTTGGCCGTGGTGATTGGTAGTTTCATTGGTTACGATTTGATCTTGCACGGAATCAGCATCTTTAACGAAAAATACGTAACCATTACATGTGTATTGTGGTTGATTGCTGAGATAACACTGTTTGTTATCTACAAACTCATAGAAGACGATTAGTCTGCTACTCATTAAAAAATTTTAAAGCCCCTGATTATAAATGTAGTCAGGGGCTTTTATTCATCTAGCATTAAGAATGGATATTGCATACTCACTACTATTAATAAAGGAACAAGCAACAGCATACAAACTATCCCAATAAGGAAAGGACATAAGCTTGTCTCTCTATCATCATAACCAGCTTGCCTAATTATCACGGAGTCGTTCAAATGAAACACCTAACTCAAGAAATGAGTGACTTTATAAGCAGAGGAACGGATTCTCACATTAGAGTAGCGGTCACGGGTCTGTCTCGTGCAGGTAAAACAGCATTCATTACCTCGTTGGTTAACCAACTTCTTCATACCTCTACTCATAAGAATTTACCGCTCCTTGCATCAGCGCGAGACGGAAGAATTATTGGTGCAAAGCGCATCCCACAACATAACATGATGATTCCTCGTTTCTCTTATGACGAAGCGATGGAATCATTAAATGGTCATCCACCAGAGTGGCCAGTACCGACACGCGATGTCAGTGAAATTCGCTTGGCCATCAAATACAAGCCGGCAAAAGGCGCGAAGAAGTTGCTGAGTAAAAACAGTACGCTTTATCTCGACATTGTTGACTATCCGGGTGAATGGTTACTTGATTTGCCATTATTGGATATGGATTTTGAAACGTGGAGCCAATCTCAGTTTGCCGCATTAAAAGGTGACCGAGAAACTGACTCGCAAGAGTGGAGCGCAATGCTTGGCGACGTTGACCTGTTGGCTGAAGCTGATGAGAAGAAACTGGTTAACATTGCGGATAGCTACACTCAGTATCTCCATACTTGTAAGAGCAATGGGCTACATTGGGTGCAACCGGGGCGATTTGTATTACCTGGTGAGCTTGAAGGCGCGCCTGTGTTGCAGTTTTTCCCATGCGCAGCACCAGAAGGTAAATTCTCGAAAACAAGTAACTATGCGGTGCTGAAAGCGCGTTATGAAGAGTACCAACAGAAGGTTGTTAAAGCGTTCTACAAGAATCATTTCTCAACCTTCGACAGACAAATTGTGCTGGTGGATTGTTTACAGCCACTCAATGCAGGTTACGACTCTTTCATGGATATGCGTGGTGCACTTGAACAGTTATTGAAGAGCTTTAAATATGGTCGAAGCAATATCCTGAGACGTTTGTTTGCTCCGAAGATCGACAAGATCCTGTTTGCAGCGACTAAGGCAGACCATGTAACACCAGATCAGCATCCAAACTTGGTGTCACTGCTGCAACAGATGGTACACCCAGCCTGGCAACAGGCGGCGTTTGAGCATATCGATATGAGTTGCATGAGCATCGCTTCTATTCAAGCGACCAGCGCAGGTTATGTCTCATCGGGCTCGGACAATGTGCCAGCGCTTCAAGGTGTTACTTTGGATAACGTTCTCCAGACTATGTATCCGGGTGAGGTGCCTCGCAAGCTGCCGAACAAGCAGTACTGGGAAACTAACCAGTTTGATTTCACGAGCTTTAGGCCAATGGAGCAACATTCTGATGAACCTTGCCAGCACCTAAGAATTGATAAGGTTTTAGAGTATCTCATTGGCGATAAGTTGAAATAATTGAGGCAATAAAAGATGAGTGAATTAAAAACAAAGCAGGTCTTTGATGAGCCGCTGAAGACCTCGTTTGATGACAATGATAATGCTTTTGGAAAACAAGGCATGAGAGAAGCAACCCCAGAATTAGGCGCTCAGCAGCTGTTTACCGAACAAGAGAAATTTGTACCCGTTGCACCACAGGTTGAAAGCGAGCTAGATGGTGGAGCCGAGCAACAACTGGAACAGATTATTCGTCCAAGTAAAAAGAGAAAGTGGCTGGGTTCTGGCTTAATGGTTGCTTTCGCATGCTTGGTGGGCTGGCAAGCGATTGATTCTGTCATCACGGCGGCTCAATCAGCAGATTGGCTCGCACTCGGTTGGGCCAGTTTTATCGCGGCAATCGCGTCACTGGGCTTGGGTGCAATCGGCAAAGAGCTATGGAAGCTACGCTCATTAAAAGATCACTTTAGTGTACAAGAGCAGAGTGGAGAGCTACTACAAAGCCAAAGTGTCGGCAGAGGCAAAGCGTTCTGTGAAAACATCGCTAAGCAGGGCGGCATTATTGCGGAGTCTCCGGTGTTCGATAAGTGGAGAAACAGCATTAACCCGGCACATAGTGACGCCGAAGTATTGGATATGTACGATGCTTTAGTTGTTGCTCAGCAAGACAAAGTGGCTACTCAAATTGTCACTAAGTTCTCGACTGAATCAGCAGCCTTGGTTGCGGTGAGTCCATTAGCAGCGGCAGACATGTTGTTGGTGGCGTGGCGTAACTTCACCATGATAGATAAGCTAGCTGATGTGTACGGCATTGAACTTGGATACTGGTCTCGCATAAAACTGTTCAAGTTGGTATTAATCAACATGGCAGTAGCAGGGGCAAGTGAACTGGCGATAGATGCAAGTATGGACTTAGTTTCCATGGATCTGGCTGGTAAAGTCTCAGCGAGAGCGGGGCAGGGCTTGGGTGTTGGTATCCTGACTGCTCGATTGGGCCTAAAAGCCATGACACTACTTCGCCCTATGCCTTGGCATAATGAACGCAAAATAAAACTGGCCGACATGCGTAAAGCCGTCCTTTCTGAAATAAAGCGTATCACCCTCAAATAAAACGTACGTCTTTGAAATAAAATGTATGACATAGAGTGGTTTGCGAGCGAAGAGTAAACATATGTTTACTCTTCTTCTTGACTGAACTCAGACCTTAATTCACACTACTGTCAACTTATCCTGACACCTATAATAGGACTATTTGTGCGTCTTGAAGTATTGTGTGAAGACCGACTCGGCTTAACGCGTGAGTTGCTCGATATCTTGGCCTCAAAAAGCATTGATTTACGAGGAATCGAAATCGATGTTAAAGGCATTATTTACCTGAACTGCCCTGATATTGATTTTGATGCTTTTAGTGAACTTATGGCTGAAATTCGTCGAATTTCAGGTGTAAAGGATGTACGAAAAATACAATTCATGCCAAGCGAAAGGCACAACACTGAGCTGATCGCTTTGTTGGCTAACCTGCCTGATCCTGTAATTGCGATTGACCTTAAAGGGTCAGTCGATATGGCAAACCACGCTGCGCTCAACCTGTTTGGCAAGCAAGAAGACGAAGTGATTGGTGAACCACTCGCCTCCTTCGTACCTAGCTTTAACTTTAGTCGTTGGATCGAAGGTGAAGTAACACGCCACCGTGAAGTTGTGGTGTTGGACGGTTTAGACTTCTCTATTGAAATCCTACCTATCTATCTGGGTGGTGACGTCAACGAACCTGTGCTTGCGAGCGCGGTTATGACGATTCGTTCTTGCAACCAAGAGATGAATACGCCTGATGCGATTCCTGAACAGAACAACTTAGGCTTTGAGCATTTTGTTGGTGTTTCTAATCGCCATAAAGCGTTAATCAGCCAAGCAAAAAAGCTGGCGATGCTGGATCAGCCTCTGCTGATTGAAGGTGATACAGGTACAGGTAAAGAGATGTTGGCGAAAGCGTGTCATAACCGCTCAAACCGCTCGTCTTTCCCATTCCTGATTCTGAGCTGTGCATCCATGCCTGATGACGTAGCAGAAACCGAGCTTTTTGGTCACGCGCCGGGTTCATTCAACCATGAACAAGGCCATAAAGGCATTTTCGAACAAGCCAATGGTGGTACCGTATTTTTAGATGAGATTGGCGAAATGAGCCCACATCTACAAATCAAACTGCTTCGCTTCCTACAAGATGGTTCATTCCGTCGTGTGGGTGAAGAAGAAGAGATGCACGCTGATGTTCGTATTATTGCGTCAACGCGCCACCGCCTTTCTGAACTTGCTGATTCAGGCTCGTTCCGTGAAGACTTATTCTACCGCTTGAATGTACTGACGCTCTCTATTCCTGCATTGCGTGAACGTTCTAACGACGTTGCGCCATTACTGGAACTGTTCGTAGCTAAATATACACAACAGCTTGGTATGCTTAAGCCTAAGCTTACTCAAGAGTTAATCGACCAACTTGGTAATTACCAATGGCCGGGTAACATTCGTCAACTAGACAACATGGTATTACGTGCGCTTACTGAACTGGACTCAGATACGCTAACGGTTGAGCAGTTCCACTTGCCTCAGTTAGAAACCATGACAACAGGCATGGCGAACTTGAGTTTAGATGGCTCTCTGGATGAGATCATGAAAGACTATGAGTCTCAGATTTTGGAGAAGCTTTACCAGTCATTCCCATCAAGTCGTAAGTTAGCCAAGCGTTTGAACGTGTCTCATACCTCTATTGCGAATAAACTTCGTGATTACGGTATTAGAAAGAACTGATCGAATAAGGCCTAAATTATGGAAGACTTAAGCACACCAGAACGTATTTACAAGCGAGATGGAAATCTGATCCTACGTACCGCTGAGATAGACGATGCGACTATGATCAGTGAGTACTTTCAGGTGAATCGAGAGTATCTCAAACCTTGGGAACCGATTCGTGAAGATGCATTTTTTGATAGAACGAGCTGGGCACAGCGCCTAATTAAGCTAAACGAGCTTCATAAAATGGGGCTCGGCTATTACTGTTTATTGATCAATGCCGATACTAACGAAATGTTAGGGACTATCTCGTTCAGTAATTTGTCTCGCTTCCCGTTCTATGCGTGTAACGTGGGTTATTCACTCGCAGAGCAAGCTCAGGGGCATGGCTACATGCGCAGAGGCCTCCGCATGGCGAAAGACTATATGTTTGACGTGCAGAACATGCATCGCCTAATGGCGGGTTATATGCCTCACAATGAACGAAGTGCGGGTGTTCTTGAGCATCTCGGTTTTGTACGTGAAGGTTTTGCCAAAGATTACCTACAAATTAACGGTAAATGGGAAGACCACATACTGACAGCGCTCGTCAATCCTAACTGGGAAGATAGACGCAACATTTAGACAACGCAGTCTATAAGCTCACAAACGAGCAGCGATTAAAAAAGGTAGGGAATATTAAGCGATGTAGCGTTGCTGCCTTTACTAAAAGAACATTGAGCCATGGTTGAACCATCGGCCTGAGAAGATATTTGAGGAATTTTGATGTCATACACAACTTTGGACGAATACCAAAGAAAATGGATTTTTACTCACCAATCTATGCCACTTCCGGCTGAGGATTTGGAAAAGATTAAGCCAATGACACAGGCAAGAGCGTCTCAGTTTTGGAAAGAGAACGTGAGTCCTCAAAGCCCAGACGCTGAGCGACTAAGTCCGCAAGACTGGCCTAGCAAAGCATCGAACTGGAAAGAAGAGATCAGCTGGATGGCACATTGGGAAGCCGATGAACCGGAAATGCCAGAAGAGATCCTTAACTTTATTGATTGGCAAGATGACGTAACTATCTATTTTTGTTATGAAAAATATAATGTTCTTGAAACCAAATGGGCCGTTTTTAAGAAGCATTGGAAGAACTTTTTGTTCTACGATGATGGTCCAATTCTATTAGGTCGTCGTCGCTCTGAAGCGCTTTGGTTTGCGACTAATGGTACGGTGAAAATTGGTAATCGTGCGTAAGCTGAAACGAATTTTAAGCGGTAGAAAAGCGAGCAGAGTACTCGCTTTTTCTATTTTAGTGGGGCGTAACGTTTACTCATTTTGTTTTCGTACATTTGCTCATCCGTCAGTCGAATTAACTCATCGATAGGTGGAATATTTGACTAGTAAGTAAGTGAACCATGGCTAAAAGTGGCGTGGCAATCAATCCCCAGTTTTTGGGAGTGTTTATTAAAGTCAGATTACACTCTGCTTATTATCTTGTTTCTCTACACAATAAGATAAACTCATCTCCTCCAAGTCTTCCACAAATCTCATCCTTACGACTGTTACGTTGAAGTGAATGAGAGCAGCACTTTATATACTGGTCGCCAATATTATATCCGAAGTTATCATTAACATACTTAAGCTCGTCGATATCAAAATAAACAGGTCCAATACTGACGCCATTTGCTATAGTGCTATCGATAAATTTGGGTGACTCGATTAATATTACTCTATGATTAAATACTTTAGTCAATTCGTTGTGATTAGACGTATATTTTAATTTGCGTACTCGTTCTGGAGTATGTACTTCTCTTTCCAATAGCGCACGAATACTCTCAATTAAATTTATCTCTATCGGTTTATAAGAGGTCTTTTTCGTATTTAGCGCAAAGTGTTGCAAACATGCTGCCGTCCAATTGGAAGATCGGCAAGCCTAGATAAGAAACATAGCCCATCTGCGTGAGTTTGGGATTGTCGCTCCATTCCTTTCACTAGATCATTGATGGCATATTTAGAGCGAGATTGATAGACATTGGTAAATGGCATTAATGATTCACCTTTTTGGAGTGTCATACTGTTGGCTGTTATGTCAAATTTATGCCCTTGCAATCTGAAATAATGTATTTCCTTCCGTTTGTATTTTAATAAGACAGAGGCATAGTCCTTAGGTGGTGCGCTTATAAGGCGGTTTTTGATATCTAAATCACAAATTCACTATGGTTTAACCGGAAAGTATTGAATCAATACGGGGGAGTCCTATATTGGAAGGTGTAGCCTTAGTGGAGGTGAAGTATTATGATTTGGGATATTCTCGAACGTGTAAATAAACTTCGCAAGGAAGCAATGGAAGATCCAGAATTCTTGGATTCAGCAAAAATGCATGAGGAATGGCTTTTGAGCGAAACTCATAATCAATACAATAAAGGAACCAAAGAAAAGAAACCCAAAAAACTGTCTGATATCTATGAGAATACAGACTTCACTATCAACCCAAACGGAACGAAACATTAACGATGATTAACCGCAACACGGCTGAGGCTATTAACCCGAAAGCTAAGTATCAACAACACACACCAGCCTTTAGCCACCAATAAAAAAGCCACTTTCAACGCATCGAAAGTGGCTTTTTCTTTTCTAGCTGATTAGAAGTGATATCTGCATTCAGCCCTAGCTATTGATTAGGCTTAAGCCACTTGGCAAAGCATCACCAAACACTCGCTTAGATTCGCTCTCGGACAGCTTGGTTACTTCGCTAACCAGCGTTAACCAAGAATCTGGAACCTTGCTCTGCATAAGCTTCTCAATCACTTGATTACGGTAATCGTCAGAGATATCAAACTGACGGTCGCCAGTCTTACGACAAATCATCACAGCAGCAAAGGCAATCATCTGTTCTTTCTGCCAGTTCTGCTCAAGTAATTTCGGTAACCACTGCTCTGCTTGCTCTCTAGGAATCACACTGTGCTGGCTGCCATATAACGGGGTTCTAGAAGCCAGTCGACCTAGCGCCCACCAGTGTGCTTGTTCAAACTGGTTGTGATTGATCGCTTTGCTTAGGAACCAAGACGAAAGAAGCACTTTGTCTTCAACTTCGAGTTGCTCGAGGGATGCCGCTAATCTCACCATGGCTTCATAACCATTGTCTTGGGCATCTTTAGCACTTTTAGGGTTCTTAATAGCTCCCGGGTGAAGGTACTTCGCAATGTCAGCCAAGATTGTCTCTTGCTGCTCTTGGTTTAAACCACCGGCAACACGGCGCCAGAATACCCACCAGTCTGTCCAACCTTGGTGGTTCTTAAACTGAATGTTCTGTTGGTAGAGACCCCAAATCTGTTCGATGCGCCATGAATCAGTAGGGTCACCAAAGCCAGGACGCAGTGAGTAACCCGCTAAGCGTAACCAGTTTTTCTCATGTGCTTCTGAGCGGCGACGACGTTTACGACCTAATGATAAAGTATCAAATATATGGCGGAGTGTGGTGAAATCCCACTCATCGCGTTTACCGAGTCGTTTTTCAAGATCTTTCGATAGTGTCTTGATCTCTTTCGATTCCGCACTCTTCTTGTTGCCACTGTACAGGCGAGAAATGAGCTCTTTACACTCATCTAAGCGTGGGTGAATTCTAGAATTATCAGACTCATCGCCTTGTTTGTTTCTGACTTCAAATTCAAGTAACCAACGTTTCGAGTCATCTTCAGTACTCACGCACTCCATTTTCAGTGTGCCGACTTCGGTTAACTGACAAGCGAGCAGCACTTCAACGCGCTCTTTTTGGTTAGCTTGAAGCTCGGCTGTGCCTGAGCCTTCCAGCGTCGAGATATAAGGTGGAAGAGGGGAGAACAGGTCGGCATCCACATCGACCATCACACCATTTTGAATGGCTGTATCGTGAGCAATTTGATCGTGAGTTGAAGTCAGCAGGTTAAAACGAACTGGCTCGCCTAACGTCAGTGAGAAACGACGGCTGTTCAAACGAATTTCTTGGCCTTCTTCGGTACCTTTAGCAAGCAGACACAGCGCTTTACCCATTTTGTTCTTCTCTTGTAGATGTAAGAAGTAAGAACGAGCAGCACCGCCACCGATTTTCAGTTGGGCACCACGGCGTGCCTTACCAAATGCAACCGCGCCTAATGCCACAGACCAATCTGGATGAGGGTTATCTAGTACTGTGATTGGAGCGCCGTTCCAGTTGCCAAGAAGCTGAGTTATACGCTCTGTGACAAGTTCACTGTTGAACACACCACCGTTAAGCAGCACACCCACAGGAATAGCTGGCTTTGTGTCATCGAATTGCACAGCATCTGAATTTTGTAGCGCCGCTTTAGACACTTGCTGATGCGTTGTCAGGAATTCAGCAACGTGCTTGCTCACCGCAGGATCGGCAACGTAAGGCAGGCCGAATTCGACTACAGCGCTGCGACGCTTGTCTGGTGTTTCAGTAAATTCAGAAAGTGGGAAGAAGCCTTCTAAAGCTATTTGATGAACTTCTTGCTTGGTTAAGCCAATACTCTTAGTGCCGCCTAAAAGCTTAGATCCGCTGCCAAGCATAGTGATTTTGACATCGTCTGGCGCATCAGCTGAAAGCAGGCTCTCTTTTGCGGCACGAGTTTGTTGAATCAGTTTGGTGAGGCTAGAGGCATTCAGCTTCTTATTTTGATTAAAACGCTGCTCTGCAAGGTGGGCGAGGGCTAAATCTAGATTATCACCACCTAGCATCAAGTGTTCGCCAACGCCAATACGATCGAGTGCTAGCTCGCTGTGGCCTTGCTTGTCTGCATCGTTATCCGCATTGAACTGGGCTTCAATTAAGCTTAAGTCGGTAGTACCACCGCCGACATCACACACTAAGATCAACGGGATCTGTTGGAGTTCTTCCGCTGCCGTTTGCTGATGGCGTGCATACCAGTCGTAACAAACCGCTTGTGGCTCTTCGAGTAAGAGGATCTTGCCTAAACCGGCTAGCTCTGCGGCTTCGAGTGTCAGCTTACGTGCTGTTTCATCGAATGATGCTGGAACCGTAACAACGACATCTTGATCTTCAAGTTTGTTGCTTGGGTTACGGTAGTTCCATGCTTGGCGAATGTGATTTAGGTAGCTAGCACTTGCGACTACTGGCGATACTTTATCGACATCTGCTGTGCCTGCCCAAGGGAGAATGTCCGAGCTACGATCCACCGCTTGGTGCGATAACCAACTCTTCGCACTCGATACTTGGCGACCTTCAACCTTCGCGCCTAATTCACGCGCCCACTCACCGACGATAACATTCTTGATATCGCCTTCAACTGGATTTGGTTCCCACGGCATAGTCAGGTCTGATGGGGAGATTTGACCTTGTGCTGGGTGGTAACGAAACGATGGGAGGAGGGGCTTACGAACCACTTCACCAGGGCCGATAAGCTGATCGATTTCGAAAAGGGAAACGGGAGCGTGTTGTAGGTCGTCGTTAATTTCACAGTAGGCAACCACGGTGTTGGTTGTGCCTAAGTCAATGCCGACTAAAAAACGAGGAGTTGCCATACAAAACCTTATTCTTCCAGAGTGATGACCAGTGTGTTAATAGCTTTGGTCTTATTGTTGTTATTCGTCTACGTCGTTCCTGAGAAACAGGTAGGACTGAGTTGGGAATGGTATCGATAAAATAACGGCACCCGCTTAGGTGCCGTTGATTCATTATGCTTAGTCGTTTGAGTCACTGTTCGAATCTTCACGAACGTCGAACTCAACATGCCATTTCTGACCATTGTCAGTGGCAATCGCTTCTAGGTATAAAGTACCTAGCTCAGTAACGCGAGAAGCTAAAGTAACCGGAACCACTTCACCTTCGCGACGGCCTTCAGAAACAGGCAGTGTCACTTGGATTTCGGGAAGCTCATCGAGATCTTCTGGCGCCCAGTGATCAAGGTGAGTACCAGCTTCATCCTCACGGCGAGTTGTTGAACCGAAGAACTGGAAGTGAACTGGCTGACCAATCACTAGACCAAATTCTTGGCTAGGAACTTGAACGCTTGAGCCTTCTTCCATACCAAATGGTGCAACACACAGTGCCTCCATTGGGGGAGCCATTCCTGGGATTGCAGGCATCGCGCTTTCAATACCTACGTAGTAAGCAGAAGCGATACCACCACGGATACGAACGCCTTGACCACGACGTACTGCGCCGTAGTACGAAGCACCACTTGCAACGGCTAGATCTAGGTCTAGGCCTGAAAGTTGTTTCGCAAATTCTGCATCAGCATTGATCAACCACTCGTTAATTGTGTCTGAAAGACGATCAGCAAGTAGGTTAGATTTTAGAACACCACCGTTTAACAGGATTGCTGTTGGTTTGATGAAGTCAGCAGCAGGCGCTTCAGCACCTGGAATGCCCGGCATATTTGCAAACGGATTGAAATCTTGTTGAGCCGTTTCACCATTTCCAGAAAGCGCGTTCGCTTGCTTAGAAAGGAATGCGGCAATGTGACGAGTGATACCTGCATCTTGTGCGTAAGGCAGACCCATTTGAGTCAGTGCGCCGCGCGTTTTTTGTACCGGGTGATCAGTCACAGCAACTTTAGGGAAGAAGCCATCAACCAGTGTTTGTTGAACTTCTTGCTGAGTCAGTTCTGTTTTTAGCGTCGCGCCAAGTAGCTTAGAGCCTCGGCTAGGAACCACGATTGGTACCGCTTGAAGCTCTGCATCGTTCAGTAGCGCTTCTTTTGCGTCACGACATGCGTGAGTCATCGCTTGAACTTGCCAAGGTGCCAGCTCTTTTCCTTCTTGTGCTAGCTTCATCTTCAGGCGGTAAGCCAGAGCTAAATCCATGTTGTCACCGCCAAGTAGGATATGTTCACCTACAGCGATACGGTTCAGGTTTAGGTTACCGTCGTCTTGAGTTACTTCAACTAAAGAAAGGTCGGTAGTACCACCACCGATATCCACAACTAACACGATGTCGCCAACGTCTACTTCGTCACGCCATTTGTCGTTGCTGTTATCGATCCAGCTGTAAAGCGCCGCTTGAGGCTCTTCTAAAAGCGTTAGATGAGTAAAACCAACGTTACGAGCTGCTTCTGCAGTTAGGTCACGAGCTGCTGGGTCAAACGAAGCAGGAACGGTAATCGTTACATCTTGGTCAGCCAGTTTGTATTCTGGGTTTGCATGGTTCCATGCATCTTTAAGGTGCTCAAGGTACAGCTCAGTTGTTTTTAGTGGAGATACTTTTTCCACCTCTTCTGGGCTACCTGCAGGAAGGAATGCGTCACGGCGGTTTACACCACCGTGGCATAGCCAAGATTTCGCACTTGCTACTAAACGGATAGGGGTTTTAGCACCAAGATTACGAGCGATGGCGCCAACTAGTGCTTTTGGCTCGGAAGACCAAGGCAAAACACGTGACGCTTCGTTCATTTCGTGCTCGTGCGGTTGGTATAGAAACGAGCCAAGTTGGCTGCGCGTTTCTACTGTACCAGGAGCCGTAAGCTGAGGAATTGGCATTACCTCAACACGAGCATCTTCATTCGTTGTGTCGATGTAAGACAAAACGCAGTGTGTAGTACCTAAATCGATACCAACGCTGAACTTAGGTGCTTGATCTTGAGTAGGTAGCTCTTGCGATGATGCCTGAGTTTGGTGTTCCATTATAGCTCTACCTCTGCCGGTGCAATTACAGATGCATCGTAGTTTTCAGCAAGCTTAGGCAGGTTCATGTCCGTTGCTTTCCAGCCTTTGTGAACAAGTGTGCCGTTGAATGGTGCGTTACCCGTTACGTTACCTGTTAGACGGATTTCTTGAGGATTGAAGCCTTCAGCTACCGTGATGCGAGTCTCTTCATCTTCATCGCGGATGTGAGCAAGCGTTACGTAGTCCGCTAGTACTTGTTGACCACCAGTGTGAATAACACGTGCAGCTGCGCCAACTTCTTCGTCAGAGAACGAAGTTAGGTCTTCTTTTAGGAAGTCGATTAGACGCGCTTCTTGCTGCATGATAGACAGCAATTGCATTGCAGAATCTGTTGGTGCTGTAGCGAGCTTAGATTCAACTTCTACTACTTTCTCGATGACTTTTTCAACTTCAACAACTTTTTCTACTTCGACAATCTTTTCAACTGGCTTTTCAACTTCAACGATCTTTTCTACTGGTTTTTCTACAATTTTCTCAACCACTTTGGTTTTACGAGAAACGGCAATTAGCAGTAGTAAAACGCTTGATGCAGTTAGGCCTGCGTGAAGCATATCAAACGTCTGTGGGATTAGGTTCAAATCAACGATCATAGTGATTTTTCTCTTTAAATTGATTTAACGGTATATTCGTCGGTTATAGGGAATATACAGGTTAGAAAGAAACTCATAGGCGCAACGCCCAAATGGTCACTTTCAAGCTATAAATATGGGTGGATACTAGCATATTCACGGCTTAAGAGTGGTAATTTATGTTTTCAAACCAGTAGTTTTTGAGTGTGTTAGCTTGAAATTTAGTCGAGATTCGGTTGATTGTTAACCTGTGATGTGAAGGCAAAGTAAAGTGTGCGTCTTTTATGTCATTTTTAGAACGAAAACTTAAATGGAGCATCATTCCCTTCCGTTATATACTTTGGCCTCATCAAAGCCAATTTGGAACCTCTATGCCTCATACTACCGACCCACTAACAGGGTTGAAGAGACGAACGCTACCACTGGTCGTATTTTCGGTCAGCTTTTTGATTACAGTGTTGTGTTTTATTTTAGTCGCGCTCAACCAAAACCGCGCATTGAACATGAATTTAGATAGCTTTGCTAAACACCAAACACTGAACTTGGAAGCGTTTATCGATAATGATGTGGCTTACATAGGTTCGGTCGCTAACTTTTTCTATTCTAATGATCCTGAAGACTGGGATAAATTTGACCGTTTTGCACAACAAACCATTAACGGCTCAAAAAGTTTAATTGGCTTACAGTGGATGCAGAAAGTCACGGCAGACCAGATTGCCGAGCACACTGCGAAAATGGAAGGAAAGTACCCATTTTACCGCCTGTTCACCATCCCTAAACATGGACCCAAAACCTATGGTTACCAGTTAGATGGCGAGCCTGCTTTTATTGCTACCGATATTTATCCGAATACTGAAGCGAACGACAGAGTGATTGGTTTCTACTCTGAACGCGAGCGATTTAAGCGTATTGTCGAAAATATCAAACAGACGCGCCAAGCGAACATTTCGGACAAAGTACGCCTTATTCAAGATGGTTTAACTCCAGATACACCTAAGACTGGCATGTTGGTTTATCATCCGGTGTTTGAAGGGGAAAGTGATAACTTACTTGGTGTAGTGATTGGTGTAGTGCGTACCACTTATTACTTTGAAAACCTGTTGGCATTGGCTGTCGGCGATATGGATGTGTACATTCGTGTCACGGATACCGGGTTCGAAGCTGAAGACTCGCCGATTCTATTTGAAACAGAAGGCTATGAGGGAGTAACAGGGCACCACATAACTAAGACTATCGAATTGACCAACCGCAATTGGAAGATCGATTACAAGATAGATTCGTGCATCTCATTTTATGGCTACCTTGTATTAACTGGCATCGCGCTAGTCGGGACAACCATCTCATTGTTGCTAGCGTATATCGTTAACATGCAGATCAGAGAGAAAGAGCGCTTGTATCGCATGTTAGACAAAAGAACAGAAGAACTTCGATTCCTAGCGAACCACGATAGCTTAACTGAAATCTATAACCGACGAGCTTTCAATAAGATGTTTGATAGAGCGGTTAAGCGCGGCAAGCCATTTAGCTTAGTCGGGTTTGATGTTGATAAATTTAAAAGCATCAATGATAAGTTTGGTCACCCTGCTGGTGATGCTTTGCTTGTTCATGTCATCAAGTTGATTTCAGTAAACCTGAAAGAAGGGGATAACCTTTTCCGTCTGGGGGGGGATGAATTCTGTATTATTTCGAGCATCTCAAATCATGAAGCGCTAGACCGCTACTTACGATGCATTCTAAATACAGTAAACCACTCTCATTGTGAGCATAAAGGGCAACAGTTAAACTGCACTTTGAGTATTGGTGCGGCTATTCATACCAATGAAGACACTGAAGAACTGCTCCAAAAAACAGATAGCATGCTCTATCAAAGTAAGTTAAATGGTCGAAATCGAGTCACAATTGCAGGCTAAATGAGCACTTGATGCAACTGGGGTCGAGTTCTGTATTGGGCTCATGTACAATTTCACAAAACTTTTGACGAGAGAATTAGGCGACGTATGAATCACAATCGAGTGGTGTGTTTCGATTTGGAAATGTGCTGTTGGAGCGAAAATGGTGTAGGTACAACAGGCGAGATCATTGAAGTGGGCCTTGCTGAGATTGATCTGGCATCTGGAACCATCGTGAAACAAGCGCAATACTACGTTAAGCCAGAAAAAGACGAAGTCTCTCAGTTTTGTGCCGAACTAACCGGCATTACTCCACGTAAGATTGAAAAGCAGGGGCGTCCGCTAGAATCAGTCATCAAATCGATGATTAAGAACTTCGGTGGCCCAAACAAGATTTATGCTGCGTGGGGACGTGATGACCTGATTTTACACAAAGAGTGTCAAGAGAAAGGTATCGAACCACCATTTAGCGAGTTCATCAATATTGCGACGTTGTATCGCGTACAAAACCGCCTGAAAGACAAACGCATCGGTCACCGAGCGGCTCAAGAAGCAAAAAACATCGAATGGGAAGGTCGCCAGCATTCTGGTTATGTTGATGCTTACAACCTGGCGAAGCTTGCTCTGACGATGCTTTAGTAGTAGGCGAATATTAATATTTGCTCCGAAATATAAATGGCCGCCACATAAGGTGGCTTTTTTACATCTTCCTGTGGGCTGTTATTACCATAGTGACTAAATAAATCTTCATCGTTCGTGTATTAAGATATTTATCTCCCCAATATTATCATTAGCTTATCGCCTTTATCAAAAAAATGAAGATTCAATGCCCGGATATATGTAGTGTCACTGGCGACATAAAAGCTTTAATCGTAGCATCAATCATCTCTATGCTTAAACCAGATATAGCGATAAAGGTCAATGTAACTGCTTGAAAAAATGAACCATATTAGGTGAGTTGAACTTGTGTTTATCGGGTTCTGGCTTAACTATCATGCTTGCAATCACTATATTGATGAGAATAGGGATAATTGAACCGAGTATGTAATGAGTTAAAACTACTGGATATTTGTCAGAGAAAGGCAGGCGTCGGGTTGATATAAAATCGAGAGTTAACTTTCACATTCTCGAGTGAAGAAAATCGATTCGATTCTTGAGGGTATGGTTTGCTCTATTATTTGATAGTATTTTTAACATCCTGACTTTAATTATCCACGTCTAAGAGGTAGACTATATTTATCATGGCTTTGTTTATATAATTTTTGATGTCAATAATAGGGTGGCCATTTAATTAATATTAAATCGTTAGCTTGGCTCTTGATGACTATATTATTTCTGTTAGCGTGTGCAACATCTAATCAACGCAGGCCCTATAAAGTGGTTTATTAAAAATTTCATCGCATTGAGTTTATAATGTATAAATTCATTTGCGCTTTACAGCCTGTTGTGTTTATCAACACATTTTCAGTATATTCGAGTAAGCATGAGCAAACCTTAGCCTATTGGCAAATTGCGAGGGACGTGTTAGCTCAAAAAACCGCCTTTTATTTCTAATAGGTTACATTGAACTTCAAACACAGACGCACTTAACCTTACGTAAATGTCGCGAACTGGAAAAGCCAAAAGCATTTTATAGATGCGATCTCTGTAATGAGAGAGGAACAACCTCTCTTAATCATTAGAGGGTACTACTGATATTAATATTTACTAAGTCATCCGAAAATAATAGAGAGTGTTTTGAATGAAATATGTACCACAAATTTTTTTAGTTATTTTTAGCTTTTTGTTTTCGGTTAATAGTTATTCAGCTGCTTATGGTGTATCGGTTGCTTGGAAAACACAAGATGCTCGAGCTGTATTAGATGTGCTGCCTCAACAGAAGCAAGCATTTGCTAACTTAATTGATGCTGGTTTAATTCACGATATGTTTGTTTCTGATAGTTTTAATGGCGAAAATCAGTTTCCAAAAATTAAATTTGTGATGGAAGCCAATAGTTAAGAAGAAGTAAGACGCGTTATTGGAAATCTCCCTTTTCAATTTAAAAACCTAGCCGAGATAACTGAAGTAAGAGACATCGGAAGTAAATGGCTAGATACTCAAGTTGCTTTTAAAAACTATGCGATTGAATTGACTTGGAAAGAGCCAGAAGATCAGCTGCTGGTAGATAAAATTATTAGCGTAGATTTACAAAAAGTGGGTGATTGGAAATCTCAAGGAGTGATTACTTCGGCTTATATAAAAAATCAGTCTACTGCTGAGCGGAAGCCAAACCAGATAGCGATGATTCAACCAATATACTCTATCTCGATTTTGGCAAAGGATGAGCAACATGCCCTGGACATTGCGAGTGAACTTAGCGCCGTTAAATTAGGCTTCGCTAGCGTCAATATCAGTGAGTTGGGTTTTAAACTATCCCTGTGATTTTGAACTAATGTAAAGCCTCGTGTTATTCTAAGGTGGGATTATCAACAGTGTTAACTCACCTTATGAATAATAAATTACAAGAGTATGATTTGGTTATTGAACTTGATGACCGTACATTGATTAACCCGTCATTAGATAAATTTGTGGCATTGTCGAGATCAGAGTGTCTGATTTTAAAGTATTTAATGGACAACTGTTCACAAACTTTAGGTCGTGAATACCTTTTAACGCATTGTTGGCCGGGGCGCATTGTTACTAGCAGCTCTCTTAATGTCGCAATCAAAAATGTTCGTAGTGCTCTTAAAGAGGTAGGGTCAGACTGCAAGGTGATTACGATACAAAAGGAAGGCTACTGCTTTGTTGCTCCTGAGAGTAGTGTCACGCCTGGCAGCGGTACTGCACCTGAGCAAAATTTTGTATCTGAAAGCCTTCCAGGATCAGAAAAACCAGCTGCATCAGAAAACGTAGCAGCACAAGACAAAGGCATACCGCAATCTGCCAGCTTGAGTGAGCGGGAGGATTTTACTCGCTTGGAATTCACAGTGCTGGAGTCAAAATCAGATTCTGAGTTAAACGAAGTTGCTGACACTCTAGGGCTATCAGAGAATCCTCAGGCACAAGGTAAGCAAGCATCTTCTAATTTTATCCCGCTTATTAGTGGACTCGCGGTAAGCCTTTTTATAGTTATTATCTTGTCTTATCTTGGGTTGTTTATGGAAAGAGCTTCCATCAAGGGGGTCGATGTATACCATGACAGCGTCGAGTTGGAACAAGAGCTGGTGGAAGACTTAACTTCAATTATGAAACCGGGCGTAGAGGCGATCTATCTTCACCGCATGGGTATCGAGTGTGGTGGTATGCAGGTGGTGGTGTTAAACGAAAGTGGTTGGCACGACATTAGTGCAGACTTCAAGTCTGGGCGCTGTTCACAAGGCCAAAAAGAAGGTGTAAAGGTAGAAGGAACTGCAGATGAAGCGTAACTTTTGGCTGCCAATTGTTGTAACCATATTTGTGATCTTAGCGTTTGGTTTGGTCTCTGGGGTAGCGACCAAAGGTTCGTATCAGTTTGAAAGTCAGTTCGAGAATTATGGCTGGGAGGTCTTGACCCTTGAGCTGAAGAATGGACGCTCAAAAATGCGTTATGTCGGCTACGACCGAAATGGACGAGTCGTGCAAACCAAGCAGTTGTTTGGTGTATTCCTACGTTGGGGGAATCACTATTACTTCTATCAGCTTGAACAGGACCAAGCGCATGGAAACCAAACCTTCAACGTTAAAAATCTGTTTATTAAGCACCATGACAACAAGCGTAGTGTTTTGATATCCGATCAGAGAGGCGCGTACATTACGAAAGACGGTACGATCCTAGAGCTCAACGGCATTCTCTATGGTAAGGCCATACGATGATTGTTGGATGCAGCACACTGAAGCGATTAGTTAAATCTGGTTTGTTGGATTGGGGTGTTACTAATAATCTTAAGCAGCGTTAGGTTTACGCACCAAAAGCTGCTCAATTGTTTCGTATTTAGTCTTCGCCAAGTACGTCAAGTTTGCTCTTGATGAAGTCTTTGTGGTCAACGTAGAGCAGTTCAGCAGTTTTTCTGATCACTGAATCTTCAAGTGGATCAATCTCTCCGTCGGCATGCGCAACTTCACACATCGCCTTAATCAGGTCAATTCGCACTGGCTGTGATAACTCGCGCAGTTGTGAAGTGAAATCATACAAAGAAACAGATTGTTCAACTTGTGGCTCAGCTTGTTGTAACAAGGCTTTGGACTCTTCTTCTGTAATGCCCAACAGACGTTGCAGTAAGTTCAACTTCGCTTGTTGCTCTGATTCGTTGATTTCATGGTCTGCGCCTGCGACTTCGCATAACAAACTGGCGATAGCTAAGTTTGGTGAGGCGGTTGGCGTTTTACCTAAATCAGAGCCTTCAACCAACTGTTTAAATAACGATGTGAGTGAATTAAACATATGAGCGTTCCAGTAATGGTGAATATTATAACTATTGGGCCAATAGGGTGTGATCGCAAGCCCCTTTACTTAAAACCGACATTACGTATAAGGCTGCAATAAGGAACATATTAGGGCGTGTTGACCTTTCTCGGTTAAATTTTGTTCGGATGGGGCGCCTAGTCAAAAGCGTTTTAATCGGGGCGAGAGGGAAGTAGCCTCGTTGTTATTCTAAGCAAATCTCACTCAACAAAGAGTAAAGCGCTTTTAGTCGAACCCTTCGGGCAGCGTTTGCTGGTCATTTCTACTACGTTATCGGCTTCTCATGTAGGCTAGCTACACATCGACGCCTCTGCCTTGTATAAATCCCCAGTAACTCGCTGTAAAAATCAGCTCGAAAGATTAACACGCCCTAGCTCGGCTCTGGAAAGCGCGTCACTTTGCCATCGCCGCTAAGAGTGGTAATCGATTGTGGCTTACCATCGCTATCCAGCCTTAACTCACCAATCGCGCTACGGTTTGAAAGGCGATAGAAGGCTTGGTTGTCTGGGCTACGCTTTTCTATTTTTAAACGCTTTCGCTTAGTGAAATAGTTGAGCACCGAGCGTGGGCTATACAACAAGCGGTCACATACGTCGCAGAATTTTAGCAACGGCGCAGGGAACTGGTTTTTAATGCCGCTACAAGTTATTTGGTAAATGTTTGGACTGTTTCGGCGATATCTAAGCTTAATGTCGTAAGCAAACGAATAGTGCACATCACCAGAAAGCACCACGAAGTTAGTGGGTGTTTTGGTATGAGTAAAGATACTGATCAGCGTGTTGGCACTGCCTGGGTGCGCCATCCAGTTCTCGGCATCAATCACTAGTGGCTTTCCTAGTGAAGTCATCATCTTCTGCAGTGTTTCAATGAATTTCACCCCGAACATTGGCGCGGCAGACACTATTACTACTTTCTCTTGGTTAATCAACTGATGTTGAAACTCGGTGAGTGCTTCCCAGTCCATTAAACCTGAAGGCTTATTCATATGTGATTCAGAGCGCCAGCGGCGGGTACGAGTATCTAACACAATCACCTTCGGCGAGGTGTGAATGATGTAGTGCCACTCTTCAAAGCGATCGAGCATTGCAAGATACTGTTTGTGTCTTGTAGGTTCGAGTTGCCCGACCGGTGCTTCAACAGCTTGGTCGCTTTGATTGGTATTCACCAACTCTGAGAACAGTTGTTTTGTTTGCTCCATGAAATCGCGGTTGAAGTTCTCTGGTGCGTTACCCCAACCTTGGCACATCCAATAAGCCGCGAGGCCGTTACCAATGACTTGTGTAGCAAACTGGTTTTGAGCCACCGCATGCTCCCAACCAACGGTGAGGTTCCAGTCGTCAGTGACATCGTGATCATCGAAGATCATGTACGTTGGAATATGAGCAAATAGACGCTGTACTTGCGGCAGACCGGCGATGAAATCATCGATGATGACACTTTCATCACGCCATTGTTGTTGCTCGGCTGGCGTGAGCTGGCGGCCTGCCTGCATGAAGTTATTCTCGATCAACCGATCGCGGTTAATGCATTGCCACAAGGTCGGTGACCAAACCAGCAGATACATGGCAATAAATTCAGACAAGGTCACCAAGTGGTTTTCACAGTTGGTAGAGCTGAAGATTGGTACTCCGCGTTTGGGGAAAAGCTTATCAAGCAATGAATGTGATGTATTGTGGTGTGGCAGCAAGTGATCGCGTTGATAGAGGTGATATGCGCTATTGAACAGAGCTTCACTGCTATCAAGTGTTCCGTCTAATGAATCGGTCGGCAGATCTTCGCTCACTAATCCTAGTCGTTGAATCACTTGATGAATTGCATCGAGTGTTGGACCTGCGACGTGATCAGCGTAGATTTGGTCTCCACTCATCATCAGCATATCTGGTCGCTCAACGACACTTTGCTGTTCGACTTTATTATCTGCCGCGACTAGGCTGTCTTTGCTTGGATGATGAGGGTTGCGACATGAACCATGCAGGATGTAGTCGGCGCTGGTTGAGATCTGAAAGGTTATTCTTGGCGCAGCACCAGTAGTGTTTGGTTGATCTTGGTACACCAAATGCGGAGCTAACTCAGTTAACGCGCCTTTGTCAGTCTCAATCTGATATTCCAAAGGGGTGTTAGTTGGAAACTCTCCTTTTAATTGAATCAAGCTTACCCAAGCATGTGTGCCGACCTGAATCGATTCGTGTTCGCTAAGTGGTGACGTATAGAAAGGGGCTTCTTGGCCTTGATTGTATAGCAAAGCATTACCATTGAGTGGTGTACTTGTGACAACCCAAAGCACAACCTGAGTTTCGGTTGTCTTTCTTAAAATAGGGCCAGTGAGTAAGAAGGGAAGAGAGGATGTCATCGGGCGTTTCAGTCGGTTCCTAAATCTTGGGTGGTTAGTCGTTCAGCGCTTGGGCGTTACATTCTGGAGCGGCCATTTCATGTTTATTGAGTTCAATGTCTGGCTCTGTTGATTCCAGGATTTCGATAACTTCTGAACTAGAAAGTTCATGTCCCATCAGAAATATTGCTAATAGGGCGTCGGCTTTCGATTTGGTATCAGAAGGCTCATCCAACACTTGCTCGAGTTTTTCTCGAATCATTGCGATCTCGTGCTCTACAAAGCCACGACCTTCGCTATCCCCTTGGTTTTCTTCAGGGGCGTTATCAAATTCAAGAAAGAGCATCTCACCGTCTAATTTTGTGTTGATCAGTCGCTCTGGCAACCATTCCTCACCCATAACGATATCCGGGTCGGAATCATTGGGTAAGTGGTCTATAATGTTTTGTAATTCTGAGACTTTCACAATACGTTCATTTAACCGAGAATATTCTTCATTGTAACGGTCTATTCCGATCAAACCTAAAAATTGTTGGCTAGAATAGTCAATAAATGTCTAATCAGTACCACAAAATTTACTACAAAGAGTAATGAAACAAGAATGAAGCGCAAATTTTCACCAAAGCTCATCTCGTATGGGATGATTTTATTAAGTAACGCTTTTCTAGCGAACAGCGTGGCGTGGGCTGCTGAAGAACAAGAGTGGGGCATTGCGGCAATGTTCCGTACAGCCAGTATCCCTTACGACACCGCTGGCGGTGACAAGACAGTAAGTTCTTTTGTCCCAATGTTGTTTTTTAAAAACGACTACGTATTCATTGATGGCACGGAAATGGGTGCTCACCTATATCAAACCGAAGATGAAAAATGGTCTTTCAACGCCATATCTCGAATGCGCTTTATTGATATTCCGGCTTCTGAACAAAATGTGATTGAAGGTGATACCGCTGACTTTGGTGGACAGCTGACGTACCAATTAGATGATCAGTGGGCGGTTGAAACGGAAATCATGAGTGATAGTGAATTCAACCTTCATAGTAACCTACGTGCGAAAGCCAAGTATGAGACCGGCGACTGGGAGTTCTACCCAAGCGCGACGTTGCGATATAAAAGCGCTGACTTTAACAGTGAATACTACTCGGCTACTAATCAGCCGATTGGTGCAGGCGTAGATTTAAATCTTGGCGTTGAAGCGCGTTATCATGTTATTTCTAACCTTTATCTGTTGGGTTCAACCAGTGTGACTCGATTGGATGATAAAGCTTACGACTCTTCCATTATCGAAGATCGCTACCAAGGCGAACTTTACCTTGGTTTTGGTTTCTTCAAAGACAAAACAAAAGCGCCAAACCCTAAGTTAAGCAATGCACCGTACGTACGAGTCGCGCACGGGTGGGCAACACCGTCGAATATTGGTGAAATTATTGAGTTCGACACTGAGAAAGACGAGTACAATAACCAACTCACATCATTCTTTTATGGTCACCCTTTAACTGATGAGATTTTTGGTTTGCCGTTGGATATCTACTTAACGCCAGGTATTGCTCACCATTGGAGTTCAGAGGTTCAATCAAGTAGCACGGAATACATCGTTGCGATTAAAGCTTACTACACGTTTAACTGGCCGACGCAGTGGCGATTTGGTGTTGCAGAGGGTATGTCTTATATAGATTCGATTACTTACATCGAAGGCTCCGAAATGGACCGTAAGGGCTACACGGCAAGTCATTTATTAAACTACTTGGACTTCTCATTTGATGTGAATGTCGGTGACCTCATCGGTAAAAGTGACCTCAATAATTTATGGTTTGGTTACTCACTGCATCACCGCTCGGCGATCTTTGAAAGTGCGTCTCAGTTTGGACGTATAAAAGGTGGTAGTAACTACAACACAGTTTACTTCCAATACGAGTTCTAAACCATTATTCCTACAATATAAAGTTGCCGCTCCTAATGAGCGGCATTTTTTTATCATTAAAGAAAAGATCTAATCACTATTAGTCACTGATACTTAACTATTCGAAAGCCACTTAAACTAAAACCTAATATATGAGTTTATTCTGAGTATCTAGTATTTGATCATTTGACCTTCGGTCATAAATTGTTAGATTTTTATATTTTCTACAATGACTTATATTACCATCTTGGATATTTATGGTTTGAAGACGTGCGGAACCAACTTTGGAATACTAAACAAGAGATCATCACAGCTTCAAGTACATTTTGAGCTTCGAGTAGTGATGTGTTTCTACCCATTTTAGCTTGGGTAATCTAAGCCAACATCTTTTCATTGAATCATCGACAGCCTACCAATAATGAGCTCCACTTTTTAGTGTAACAATTGAACACGTTAGTTTTCATTACCCCTTTTTCAGCAGGCGCTTAGGCTGCTAATATTCCTTGCTTTGTGTTAACTCGTTCCTTTCCTTTATGCTACAATCGCGCGAGTTTATATAAGAGAAAGAATAGGACAAGCTGTGACTTCGTCTCCGGAAAAAGCAGATAAAAATAACCATGTAGCGAATACCAACGCGACATCGGATTCCGCTGCAGATCAAGCTAATCAAAAAAAACAAAAAAATAATCAACAAGCACCTAAAGCTAGCGCATCTCAAAATAGCCCAGCCTCTCTTCGTAAGGCCTTAAATGAATGCATGATGCGCGACCGCTTCCGTTTAAGTAAGCGCATCTCTGGTGCAAGCCGTATTAAGAACGAAAAATCCAAGCATGCTGTTTTCGATGAAATCGCATTAGACATTGCCCAGTCGATGATGACGGCAACCCAGCGTGCTGCGCAAAAACCAACCATTGCATACCCAGAGATTCTCCCTGTTAGCCAAAAGCGCGATGATATTGCGAAAGCCATTGAAGAAAACCAAGTGGTTATCGTGGCGGGTGAAACGGGTTCGGGTAAGACCACTCAGCTTCCTAAGATCTGTTCTGAGCTTGGCCGCGGCCGCTTTGGCCTAATTGGTCACACTCAACCTCGTCGTCTGGCTGCGCGTTCGGTTGCGAACCGTATTGCTGAAGAGATGGAAACCCAGTTGGGTGAATTTGTTGGTTATAAGGTTCGATTCAACGACCAGATTTCTGACAACACACAAATTAAACTGATGACCGACGGTATTCTACTGGCGGAGATCCAACACGACCGTTTCTTAAATCAGTACGACACCATCATTATCGATGAAGCGCACGAACGAAGCCTGAACATCGATTTCATCATGGGTTACCTGAAAGAGTTGCTACCAAAGCGTCCTGATCTAAAAGTGATCATCACGTCGGCAACCATCGACCCTGAGCGTTTCTCTAAGCACTTCGACAATGCACCAATCATTGAAGTGTCGGGCCGCACTTACCCAGTAGATACGCGCTACCGTCCATTAGGTGGTGACGACAGCGATTCAGATCGTGACCAAATGGAAGGTATCTTCGAAGCGGTTGATGAGCTGTGTGATGAAGGTTTGGGTGACATCCTGATATTCATGAACGGTGAGCGTGAGATTCGTGATACGGCAGATGCGCTAAGTAAGCGTAATCTACGTGATACTGAGATTGTGCCTTTGTACGCTCGCTTGTCGGCGGGTGAACAGAACCGTATCTTCCAGTCACACACGGGCCGTCGCATTGTACTGGCAACTAACGTGGCAGAAACCTCGTTAACCGTTCCGGGCATCAAGTACGTAATCGACCCTGGTACTGCGCGTATCAGTCGTTACAGCTACCGCACCAAAGTACAACGTCTACCGATTGAGCCGATTTCTCAAGCGAGTGCGAACCAGCGTAAAGGTCGTTGTGGTCGTGTTGCTGAAGGTATCTGTATTCGCTTGTACTCTGAGGAAGATTTCGAATCCCGCCCAGAATTTACCGATCCTGAGATCCTGCGTACCAACCTAGCGTCGGTTATCCTGCAGATGACGGCACTAGGGCTAGGTGACATTCAAGCATTCCCATTTGTTGAAGCGCCAGATAAGCGCAATATTCAAGATGGTGTAAGACTGCTTGAAGAGCTAGGTGCAATTGCTTCGGGCAAACCGAGCAATAAGACCAAGAACCAAGGCGACGATACTAAGAAGCTAACGGCAATTGGTCGTAAGTTATCGAAGCTGCCGATTGACCCGCGTTTAGCGCGCATGGTTATCGAAGCGCCAAACAACCGCTGTCTACACGAAGTGATGGTTATTGCGTCTGCACTTTCAATCCAAGACCCGCGTGAGCGTCCATCAGACAAACAGCAATCGTCTGACGACAAGCACAAGCGTTTCTTCGACAAAGACTCAGACTTCATCACCTTTGTGAACCTGTGGGATTACATCAAGAAACAGCAAAAAGCGCTGTCGAGTAACCAGTTCCGTAAACAGTGTAAGCAAGATTACCTGAACTACCTGCGTATTCGTGAGTGGCAAGATGTCTACTTCCAAATTCAACAAGCAATGCGTGAACTGGACGCTAAGCTCAACGACGAACCGGGCAGCTACGATGGTATTCACATCTCATTGCTATCAGGTTTGCTTTCTCACATCGGTATGAAAGACCAAGAGAAGAATGAATACCAAGGCGCACGTAACGCACGCTTCCATATCTTCCCTGCGTCTGGCCTATTTAAGAAACAGCCTAAGTGGATCATGTCTGCTGAGCTGGTGGAAACCTCAAAACTTTGGGGCCGTGTGATTGCTAAAATTCAGCCTGAGTGGATTGAACCGTTAGCGAAGCACCTAATTAAGCGCAGCTACAGCGAACCACACTGGTCGAAGAAACAAGCGGCGGTAATGGCACACGAAAAAGTGATGCTTTATGGAATTCCAATTGTTCCGAAACGCCTAGTAAATTATGGCGCGATTGACCCAACGATTAGTCGCGAGTTGTTCGTGCGTAGTGCACTGGTTGAAGGTGAATGGGAAACCAAGCACGCGTTCTTCAAACAGAACCGCAAACTTCTACAAGAAGTGGAAGAGCTAGAGCATAAATCACGTCGTCGTGACATCTTGATCGATGATGATGAACTGTTTGAATTCTACGACCAGCGCGTAGGCGAAGAGGTGGTTTCGGGCCGTCACTTTGATACTTGGTGGAAGAAAACCAGCAAAGAGACTCCAGAGTTGCTCAACTTCGAGAAATCGATGCTGTTCCGCGGTGATGCGAGCCACGTTACTGATTTAGACTATCCGAACTTCTGGCACCAAAATGGCCTGAAGTTAAAACTGAGCTACCAGTTTGAGCCGGGTGATGACAACGATGGTGTAACGGTGCACATTCCGCTGCCTATCTTGAACCAAATCGACCAGAACGGTTTTGATTGGCAAATCCCAGGCCTACGCCAGGAATTGGTGGTTAGCCTAATCAAGTCACTACCCAAGACATTACGACGTAACTTTGTACCTGCGCCAAATTACGCCGATGCATTCTTGGCTCGTGTGACACCGCTTAAAGCGCCGCTACTGGATTCTCTTGAGAAAGAGCTACGCCGCATGACGGGTGTAGAAGTGGTACGAGATGACTGGAAGTTAGACCAGATTCCAGAGCACTTAAAGGTAACATTCCGTGCGGTGGATCATCGCAAACGTAAGTTGGAAGAACACAAAGACTTATATGAATTGAAAGAGAGCCTGAAAGACAAAGTTCAGGAAACGCTTTCTAAAGTTGCGGATGACGATATCGAGCAGCAAAACCTGCATACGTGGAGCTTTGGTGAGTTACCAAAAGTCTACCAACAGAAGCGCGGTGGCTACGATGTAAAAGCCTTCCCAGCGCTGGTGGATAGCAAAGACAGCGTAGAGATCAAACTGTTCGAAACGGAGCAAGAGCAGATCTCGGCAATGAAATCGGGTCAGCGTCGTTTGATCTTGTTGAACGTGCCGTCACCAATTAAATATTTGCACTCGAACTTACCGAACAAATCGAAACTTGGCTTGTACTTCAACCCATACGGCAAGGTTCTCGATCTAATCGATGACTGTATCGCTTGTGGTATTGATAAGCTCATCGAAGAGAAGGGCGGTTTGGTTTGGGAACCAGAGCAGTTTGAAGCAATGAAAGAACACGTACGTGCAGAATTGGGGGATACCGTGGTTGAGATTGCTCAGCAGGTAGAAACCATTCTTACTACCGCATTCAGTATCAGTAAGAAGCTAAAAGGGCGTGTTGACCTTACCATGGCATTTGCACTTTCTGACATAAAAGCTCAGGTAGAAGGCTTGATTTTTAAGGGTTTTGCCACAGAGTGTGGATGGAAACGTTTGCCAGATATCCTACGCTATATGAAAGCAATCGAACGCCGCATGGAGAAGCTGCCAATTGACCCTAACAAAGATCGTTTGCATATGATCAAAGTTGAGTCAGTAATGAGTGATTACAAAGAGCTACTGAATAAAATTCCAAAAGGGATCGCGATTCCAGAAAACGTAAAAGAGGTGCGTTGGATGATTGAAGAGCTTCGCGTAAGCTTCTTCGCACAGCAACTCGGTACGCCTTATCCAGTGTCAGATAAGCGTGTTAAAAACGCAATCGATGCTTGCTAAAGGAATAATGCTAGACGCAATGGCAAGGTTTGGGTATAAATCTTGCTTGTTGCATTACTAATTGAATAGTTATTACATACAGGGCGGCTTGGTGGCAATTTATTACCACTCAAGGCCTGCCACTAGGACGAAAAAGGTCGAATATGAAAAAAACGTTATTGGCACTAGCACTGCTCGGTGCATCTTCAACAGCAATGGCTGATTCTTGGTTGTACGGCGGTGTAATGGGTGGTCAAAACTCATTAGGTAACGAAAAAGAAACAGCAATGGGTATCCACGTGGGTACAGGCATTCTGCCACTTATCGGTGTTGAAGCAGGTTACTGGGATCTAGGCTCTTTCGACAGCGTTAAGTATGGTAAACGTAATCTTACAAACCTAGATGCAAGCACTGCTTACCTCGCAATTAAACCAAGCATCGACTTCGGTCCTCTTCACGTATACGCTAAAGGTGGTCTTCACTCTTACGAGCTGAAGGGCGACAACTTCAAGCAAGACGACGTTAATATCATGTACGGTGTAGGCGCAGAATACTTCATCTTTGGTCCTCTTTCTGTAGGCGCTAGCTACCAAAACTTCAAAATGAAAGATGACGACTCAGGCGTCTTCACGCTAAACGCAACTATTCACCTACTGTAATTAGTCGCTAAAGAGTTCGTAAGAATTCATAAAAAAATGCCAGCTTAATTGCTGGCATTTTTGTATCTGTTCATGTGTTTTTCACACTAGAAAGCGGAAGGTTACTTTTTGCTGTCGAGAATCTGTTGGATTCTTGGGTTCAGCGCTTTACCGTGCTTGCTTTCGTACTCTTCACGCTTCAAATCATTCAGGTTCTTCACTGAGTTTGCGGCTAGTAGGAATTGTGGTAATTCCGTTTCAAGCATGCCTTTCTCGTCTAAACGTTTTGCTTCTAAATAGTACTTTTTAAAAAGGCCATCAAGCTTGTTTTCCGCAGTGCGTTTCAAGTCATACAACTTATTTTGAATTAGCCATTTCTCTATCTTGTTCGTAGCAGTGCGAGACAATACTCGAATGCGGCTATCCAACAGCTCTTCTTCTGTTAGAGAGTCTTTCAGAATCCAAAGCTCACCCATTTGCGGTGGCCAGCTGTTACCAAGCTGAATACGCTCATGACAGTGCATTAGTACACGGTTAAGGCCGTCAGAATCGACAGAGTTAGCAAATTCAATGAACTTACCGCTTGGCTCACTACCGTATTGGTATTCCCACTGAGTCTCGTACACGCTCAAGAATGAGCCGAACACATGGATACACCAATCAGTCAGTTCTAGTTCTGCAGGATCTTGGTCAACGACTGGTACTTGTTGATTTGAGCCAGTGTCTGATTCAACAACAGGTACTGATGGTGACGAAACTGACGGTAAAACTTCTGGAGCGACTGTAGGTGCAGGATCAGAAGGTTGGCTTTTTGCCTTTTTGAATGAGCTGCTGCCTGAAGCGTTCAGATGGGCTAAGCTTTTGTCGATACCCATTTCCTTGAGCTTGTCCTGCATTTCCTGAATATTGAGAGGTCTTCTGCTGTTGTTGTCTTTCATTTTGCTTCTCGTTAACTAACCAGTACTGCAACTTAGATTCGATGCGAGAGATTGGCATGAGTTCATTGGCTTTGGCTTTATACCAGAGGACAAATTTTTTCCATATCAAGCTATGGTCACCAGCAAGGCCGGAGAATTTAAACGCACGTTCCGCCCAATTTGGAATGATCTCTTCATCCAAATCATGAGTGGAAATCGTGTTACTGGTCATTGAGCCTCGACCTTGTGGGCGAGGGGCATGCTGCACGTTTTGCATTGGCGCCGGAGCAGACTGAAACTTAGGTGCAGGTGCAGGTGCAGGTGCCGTAGAGTAGACCGGAATACTATTGACCGGTTGATCCTCAACGGGCGTCGCAGCTTGCTCTTGCTCAATGAGCATTTTGAATACGTGGATCTCTTTTTGATCTCGATAGTCTACTTTTATCTTATCGAGAATACCTTGGTCGACTAAGCACTTAAGGCAGTCGGCTAAACCAAACGTAGAGAGAGCACAAAGCTGACTTGCCGATTGTAGGCACACATTGGTGTAACCGGATTCATCCGCACCGTCTGCAAGCATCAATAAAACAAGCTTTTCCGCTGGGCTAGAAGTCTTCACTTGCCAAGCTAAATAAGAATATTTGGCGCTCAATATCGTGTTCTCAAAAAAGGTAGGTCGTTGACTCTATTGTAAGTCACCCCTTACCGAATTTATAGCAACTTAACAGAAAACCACACCAGTGTGACAAATATTAACCATAAGGAGAGGCTTGCCCCACAAAGGCAGCATGAATAGGCAATTGTTTCGTAGCACGATCACATGCACGTCGCACTTTCACTATTGATATTTCTCCTACCTATTCACAAATTGATTTCACAGATTTCAATGAAATTCTGTTTTCTAACGTTAAATTTGCCGTGTTTTTAGGCAATAACTTGTTCTTTTAGCGATTCAATTTGGCATTGGTTGCGTGTTTGATTACTATGTGTAGCTATCTAAAAAAACTAATCATCCGATACGGACACTACCAACTGGTAGATGAGGAAATGATGCAACATCTAGAAGAGATCATTGCTAATGCAACGACTGCTATTGATACAGCAGATTCGTTAGTCGCACTTGATGAAGTGCGAGTTCAGTATTTAGGTAAGAAGGGTGAACTCACTCTTCAACTACAAAGCCTAGGTAAACTTCCACCTGAAGAGCGTCGCACTGCTGGTCAAGAGATCAACAAAGCGAAAGGTGCTGTTCAACAAGCGATCGCAGCTCGCAAAGACGCACTACAACGTGCAGAGCTTGAAGCGAAACTAGCTGAAGAAACTATCGATGTGAGCCTACCAGGTCGTCGTATTGAGAACGGTGGTCTTCACCCAGTTACTCGCACAGTTGAGCGTATCGAACAGTTCTTTGGTGAGCTTGGTTTTAACACTGAGTCTGGCCCTGAGATCGAAGATGCATTCCACAACTTTGATGCACTAAACATCGCAGACGATCACCCAGCTCGTACTGATCACGATACTTTCTTCTTCAACCCTGATCTAATGCTACGTACGCACACTTCTGGTGTTCAAATCCGTACGATGGAAAACGGCAAACCGCCATTCCGCTTCATTGCTCCGGGTCGTGTTTACCGTAACGACTACGATCAAACTCACACGCCAATGTTCCATCAAGTGGAAGGTATGTTAGTTGATGAGAACGTAAACTTCGCACAACTTAAAGGCATTCTTAACGATTTCCTTTGTAACTTCTTTGAAGAAGAAGTTGAAGTGCGTTTCCGTCCTTCATTCTTCCCGTTCACAGAGCCTTCAGCTGAAGTTGACGTGAAACGTAAAGATGGCAAATGGCTAGAAGTTCTAGGCTGTGGCATGGTTCACCCTAACGTACTTCGCTCTGTTGGCATCGACCCTGAGAAATACTCTGGTTTTGCATTCGGTATGGGTGTAGAGCGTCTAACGATGCTTCGTTACGGCGTAAATGACCTTCGTGCGTTCTTCGAGAACGACCTTCGTTTCCTTAAACAATTCAAGTAATCCGGGGCAGTCGAAACTATGAAATTCAGTGAATCTTGGCTACGCGAGTGGGTTAAACCTGCAATTAACAGCGAAGAGCTAGCTCACCAAATCACTATGGCTGGTTTGGAAGTTGACGATGTAGAACCTGTTGCTGGTGAATTCACCGGCGTTAAAGTAGGTAAAGTGGTTGATTGCGGTCAGCACCCAGACGCAGACAAACTACAAGTAACTAAAATTGATATCGGCGAAGAAGAGCTGTTAGACATCGTATGTGGTGCATCTAACTGTCGTCTTGGCCTAACAGTAGCAGTAGCAACAGTTGGCGCAGTACTGCCTGGTAACTTCAAAATCAAGAAAGCAAAACTACGTGGCGTTCCATCGCACGGCATGCTTTGTTCTTTCTCTGAGCTAGGTATCGACGTAGAGTCTGACGGCATCCTTGAGCTGCCAGAAGGCACAACGCTAGGTATGGACGTACGTGAGCTTCTAGAGCTTAACGACGTTACTATCGACGTAGACCTAACAGCTAACCGCGCAGACTGCTTCAGCATCCGTGGCCTTGCTCGTGAAGTTGGCGTACTAAACCGCGCAGACGTTACAGAGCCAGCAGTAGAAGCTGTTGCAACAAGCATTGAAGACACTGTATCTGTTGAAGTTAAAGCAACGGATGCTTGTCCACGTTACCTTGGCCGTGTGGTTAAGAACGTAAACGTGAAAGCGGAAACACCAATCTGGATGCAAGAAAAACTGCGTCGTTGTGGTATCCGTTCAATCGACCCAGTTGTAGACATCACAAACTACGTGATGCTAGAGCAAGGCCAACCAATGCACGCATTCGATCTAGCTAAGATCGAAGGTGGCATCGTGGTTCGTTTAGCAGAGCAGGGCGAAAAACTAACACTTCTAGATGGCAACGAAGCTGAACTAAACAGCAACACGCTTGTTATCGCAGACCACAACAAAGCACTAGCAATCGCTGGTATCTTTGGTGGTGAAGAGTCTGGTGTAACAACTGAAACTACAGACGTACTTCTAGAAGCAGCATTCTTCGCACCAGATCACATCCGTGGTCGCGCACGTGCTTACGGTCTACACACAGATTCTTCTCTACGTTTCGAGCGTGGTGTTGACTCAACACTTCAGCTAGCTGCAATGGAGCGTGCAACACAGCTTCTAGTTGATATCTGTGGTGGTGAAGTTGCGCCAGTAAACGGCAGCGAATCTGAAGCTGATCTACCAAAAGCAAACGTAGTATCTCTACGTCGCGTTAAGCTAGACAGCCTACTAGGTCACGAAATTCCATCTGAAGACGTGGTAGAAATCCTAACTCGTCTAGGCTGTGAAGTGGAAACTACGGACGCAGGTTGGACGGCAACGTCTCCATCTTGGCGTTTCGATATCGCAATCGAGCAAGACCTAATTGAAGAAGTAGGTCGTATCTACGGTTACGATAACATTCCAAACCAAGCGCCTAAAGCGGCACTTAAAATGAACGACCACAAAGAAGCTGACCAACCGCTTAAGCGCGTTCGTGACCTTCTTGTAGACCGTGGCTACCACGAAGCAATCACTTACAGCTTCGTTGAACCAGAACAGCAAAAACTTGTTGTACCTGGTGTTGAGCCGCTAATCCTGCCATTCCCAATCTCTGCGGACATGTCAGCAATGCGTCTTGGCCTAATCCAAGGCCTTCTAAACACAGTGGTTCACAACCAGAAGCGTCAACAGTCTCGTGTTCGTCTATTCGAATCAGGCCTACGTTTCATCCCTGAAGAAACAGCTGAAAACGGCATGCGCCAAGAAATGATGCTTGCGGGCGTTATCTCTGGTACTCGTGGCGAAGAGCACTGGGACGTTGCAACTAACACTGTTGACTTCTTCGACCTGAAAGGCGACCTAGAAGCCGTTCTAGAGCTAACAGCGAACGAAAAAGCTTACAGCTTCAAAGCAGCTAAGCACCCAGCACTTCACCCAGGTCAAACTGCAGCTATCGTATTAGACGGTAAAGAGGTGGGTATCATTGGTACTGTTCACCCAGAACTAGAGCGTAAGTTTGGTCTAAACGGCCGTACTATCGTATTCGAAATCGAATGGGCAGCTATCAACACTCGCGTGCTTCCAGAAGCAGTAGCCGTATCTAAGTTCCCTGCAAACCGTCGTGATATCGCGGTTGTTGTTGACGAAGCAGTCGCTTCTGGCGACATCGTAGAAGCGTGTATCGCAGCTGGTGGCGAATTCCTAACAGACGCTAAACTGTTCGACGTTTACGTAGGTAAGGGCGTAGAAGAAGGCAAGAAGAGCCTAGCTATCGCACTGACTCTACAGTCTGTAGAGCGCACACTAGAAGATGCAGACATCGCTGGTTCAGTAGATGCTATCGTAGCTTCAATCTCAGAGAAATTTGGCGCAGCACTTCGCGACTAATCTCTTCTGATAGATAGAAAAATCAAAGGCCTCGCATTGCGAGGCCTTTTTTGTTTTTTTGGGGTACCTTAACCTGAAAAGGTTATATGGTCGCATCTGTCTTAAACAGTAATACCTTGTTATCCGAGTAGCGGTAAAGATATGGGTAAGGCGATGTATTCATAGCTTCTACATCGGCCTTGAATTTTTCAGGGTTAGTTTCATATGTTTTCTGTTTGGTTGAATCCATCCAACCAACATAAGGTACGTAGCGATAGAAGTGGCTTTGGTCTTCATATGTCGCCATCATTTCATCAGAAATAGAATACACGAGGTAACGTTTTGCTTTCGGCACGCCCTCAATGAAATCAATCTCACCCTCTACAATTTTCTTGAAGTAGTTCGGACTGCGTGTCGAAAGAAAGCAGTGATCTAATTCATCTTCAACAAACACGGTATCGGGCGTAAATTCGGCAGATTGTCTAAACGCGGCACATTCCGGCTTGGTAACATCCATCGCGCTCACGCTTGTGTTTCGAACATTGAGAAAATCTTGCTCAAATTCAAAAATTTCCGCATTCGGATATTTTTCCTTCATCATTTGTTTAAAGCGTTCTAAGTCTTCACGATAGATTGAGTCGTAGGTGACATCATCTCCAATAGGCTCGATAGCAATATTGTGTTGATATTTGAAGGTATAAGGCAGTTTGTCTGATGTTTGTGTGCCGAAAAAGAACGTTGCTATATTAAGGTTTGAGGCCAGGTTGCCAATTAACATGGCTGCGGTTGCGGCGGTGCTGACCGTGTTTTTGATTGCAACTTTATCGTAGTAGTCCTTCGCCAGAACATCGACATTACCCAACTTAGTCGGTTCACGCTCTGTGTAAACATACATGATTTGCATTGCTTGGCTGTACTGGTCGTAATTGTCATGCTGATAAATATCAAGATCTGAAGCCTGTTCAGTGTTGTCTACCATTGCTTCTCTATCGTGTCTAACCGTACAACCAGAGAGTAATAATGCAGCCATTGATGCTGCGAGTATCGTTTTGTTCATTTTCTAGGACCACTAACTATATAAATAAGGTAATTGTTTGATTTTTAATATTTGTTTTAGTTATTGAATGTTAAAGAATTCTATTAAAAATAGATACTTATCAAGCAGTATAAATGTGACTTGGTACGTTGTTATTGGAAATTGAACAATGTCTAAAGCGAATGCTATTGGATATACCATTGGAGAACTTACTACTTCTCAAGAGGGTTGCGGTAACTTCTTTATTTCGTGTGCTGCTTTGTATGTATCTGACCGAATGCGAAGCTTTTGATCTACTTGCTACAAAAAGGCGTAACACGGACTCATGAGCGAACAAGAAACACATCAAGGATTACAGCATTTATAACGTTGAAGACTCAGGCCACTTCCCAATGCTAGAACAACCACAGCAGTTCAACGCAACGTTGATGAAAGCAGTGAAATCAGTGAAGTAGGGCGGTTGGAATCATTCTATAGATAAAACGAAGGCCTCGCGTGTGCGAGGCCTTTTTGTATTCTGTAACGCAAACAAAACAAAGTGGCAGATACATCTCAGATACGACTTACAATCCCCTCCTAACCTCCCCTTGGTTTACATCTCCAATCTCTAGTTGATAGCGGGAAAGGGGAGGAACTGAATACCTATCGTTATGTGTGCAGAGATACATTCAGCGCCAAAGAATATTCTCCCCCTCGTCTGTATATCTCAAGAGATCGGCTGACTTGATTTGAGGGGGAGCTAGAGGGGGAGGTTTCTTTGCCGTGCAAGAGGGTACTTGTTTACGAGGTTTTTGTTACTCTATATAGATCGCTATTCCATTTACCGTCTGTTCAGAAACAGGGATTAAGTACTGGTAGTCTGTGCCTACTCCTCCCAATACTACAGAGTTGTTGCTTCCTGTCGCTTGAAGCAAAACGCCATTAGCTCCTAGTTTAGCTTCCTGCTTTTTTAACTCCTCAATTGCATAATCGATGGAGCCTTGCTTAGTCACACCTGCATCACTAGATGCATCAACTAAAGCTATCTTTTCATAGTTCTCTGGTGCTTCAAGATAGAGAGTGACTTCTTGAGGTGTAATTGGCTCTCTGGCTTCACCTACTAATATCGCAGAGCCAGATGCACAGCCGAATAAAAATAAAGTGATAGAAAGAGCTAAGGTTTTGATGATATTCATTGGTATTAGGTTTGTTTCCGGAATCGAGGGCGGATTATAGCGAACTAAGACCGCATGTTGTTTGTGGGTATTGTAACAAGTTGCGTAATTGTTTATGTACCAGATACATATCAGAGTTGATCTACAACCCCTCCCAATATTCCCTTGGTTTACATCTTCAATCTCTTGTTGGTAACGGGAAAGGGGAGGAACTGAATACCGATCGCTAAATGTGAAGCTATATGTTTAGCTGCAAAGAATGTTTTCCCCCTCGTCTGTATATCTCAAGAGATCTGCTGACTTGATTTGAGGGGGGAGCTAGAGGGGGAGGTTGTTTATGCTGGCTTAGTTTTGACGGTTTCACGACAGCTTAGGAAATACAGCGAAGAGGTTAAAAGTACCGCGCCACATAATATCCAACTTGTGGATATACTGTAATGCTCGGAAATGACTCCAAAAGCTAAAGAAGCAAGCACTCCACCAGCGGTAACGGCGAAAGAGCTGATAGACAATATGGTTGAGCGCATCTCATCTGGAGTACTGTCATTAAGTAATACCTGCTCAGAATTGTTGCCCATTGTGAAAAGAAAGAAAAACGTTAAATACAGTAGAGCAAAACTCATGGTGTTGTGGGGGTTCGCAAGTAAGATTAGCGACAGGCCGGCAAATGCCCGGGTGACAAACATTAAAGCCTTGTGAGAACCGCCAAACACTTTTAGTAGTGGGACGGACACGATTGACGATAAAGCGGCCATCAAGAAGTACAGTGCCGATATGGTGCCAAACAGAGTTAAGTCTTTGGAGTGAACTCCCATTAATTCAGATAGGTAGGGTTGCCAGAGGTTTTCAACAGCACTCATTGCTGCGCCAAAGATAAGTGTTGCCTGAATCACTAACCTTAACGTCCAATGGTTTAAAGAGAAAGTAAGCGCCTTGATACTGGTTTGTACCGCGGTGGTGACGGTGTTTTTGCGGTGTTCTTTGATGCTTCTTTGCTCATGAGGAAGTAATAGCCATGTTAGCAACAGCAGGGCAAGACTCGATACGCTGGTGGTGAAAACATTGATGTCATATTCGTCAAATGACTCAAAATAAGAACTCACGATACTATTAGGTAAAAATCCGCCGATAAGGGCTCCGGTCGCTAGCCCAGCCGTCACGCACACATTAACTTTTGCAATTGCAGTATGATACGAGCCTGCTCCTGCGCTATCAGAAAACGCATCATAAAACCATGCATCGAGAGTACCTGAGTAAACGGCTCTAGAAGCTCCCAGCAATAAGGCGCTAATTAAAATACTGAACAAGCCATTTGCATAGAGTAGGTTTAGGCAGCCCAGTAGGGTGAGTATTAACGAGTACGAATATGTTTTTTTTCGTCCAATGGTGTCAGCAAGCCCACCGACTGGTATCTCTAATAGTGTTGTGCTTCCAATCCAAACAGCCATGACAATCCCAACTTGTGCCAGGTTAAGTCCCTTAGACTGAAAAATCAGAATGATGACAGGAATAAGCAGCCCGACTACTGTCCAGTGTAGGTATTGTTGTATGCCAAATCTCACAACTAACTCTTTTCGTTGCATCAATACGTTCCTTTGTTTATTGAAAGTGGCATCATCCTTTATTGATACTTAGGTGCAACTTATGATTTAAAAAGGTAGCATTGTGATACTTTTGGTATCTCTATGTGAGGCGGTTTGAACGAAATGGACGAACAACTATCATTCGAAATTTGTAAGTTACTCAAAAGAGAGCTTAAAAGATGCAATATTTCATATCGTGCACTTGCGGCGGAACTCGATATATCCGAAATCAGTATTAAGAGGTTACTTAACAGTTCTCAACCTCTGTCCATTCAGAGGCTAGTCGCGATAGCTAACCTCACGGACATGCCGCTATCAAAGCTTCTTGCGGAGGCAGAAGAAAACATTGCTTCTATTCCCGTGTTCTCTAAACAACAAGATGACGCTTTTTTTGATAACCCAGCTCTTTTCTCGTTTTGGTCCGAGTTAGCAGAAGACATTACCGTTCAATGTATTCAACAAAAGCACAAGCTGAACGATGCTTCAGTGCACCTGTATCTTCGACAATTAGAAAATCTCAACCTTATCGAGATAGGTTCTAATAACAAGTACAAACTGCTCTTACCCAAAGAAACCGCGTTTGTAAAAGGGGCGAGATATCCCATCTATTTCAAATCTCAGGTGTTAAATGGTTTACAAGAACGCGTCATTAATTTGCCTGAATCTGATGATGATGCCTTTCTCACAAGCTTCAAAGCTGAGTTGACGAAAGATGAGTTTATCGAGATTAATAACATGTTAGATAACTGGCTGTTTAATAAGCTGCGAGAAAGACAAGCGTTTGATGGTCGAAGGTACGAAGAAGTGAAGCCTTATACATTTGGTTTTATGGGAGCTCAAGGGGAGTTCCATGGTCAGATGCCAGCAATAATGAATCTAGTCTAGATAGATTTTTTGATGACAGCGTTGCAATCAGTGAAGTAGGGCGGTTGTAATTGCTCTATAAATAAAACTAAGGCCTCGCGTGTGCGGGGCCTCTTCTTGATAAGGAGCTGGGTGCTAATTGAAAATGGTACAAAGCGAGCCAACATACAGCTCCCAACCTCCAAGGTGGTCAGACTATAAATCAAGGCAGCTAAGGCTAACTTATCCCTAATGGAGGCGATTTTTATAACTTTTTTACAAGGCAGTATGTGACATGGCCTTTCGGATAATCGGGTAACTCACCAAAAACTTTATAGCCACGCTTCTCGTAAAAAGGTTTTGCTTGAAAGCTGAGTGTTTCAGTTCGCATGTAACTGAAGCCTTGTTCTTTAGCATAGGTTTCAGCAGCATCCATTAATTTGTTTCCGACCCCCTGACCTCGATTCTCATGGGATAGCCATAGTAACTCAAGGATGCAATAGTTCCAGAAAGCACAGGCCCTAACTCCACCTAATACATTTCCATTATCGTCTTTTGCAAAGGCCGCAAATCTTGTGTCTGGTTCAAATACCAAAGCATCAGGTATGTGTTTTTGATTAAAGGATTGAATGCCCTTACATATAGTTTCAAGGTCGCTTTTATTGGGATTTTTGGTTACCTCTATTATCATTTTATATCCTTAATTTTGAGCTATATCCCTATTATGCACATATAATTATTAAGATTAATGGTACAACTCTATTCCTAAGGCGTTAGTCAGCTATGAGGGGAAGGTAAGGCAAAAACATTGCGATAATTTCAAAGGTTAAGCACCCTGTCAGGAAAGGGGGACAGGAATCCATCATCCCATGTTTATCTTGGGTAAGTTTTGGTCTATCTATTTAAAGGGAAGCAAAAACGTCTAATGTCGACACCGTTATTCAAACATAGAGCCTTGATGTTTGGCATATATCGCTTATATTAGCGCCGACTGATCTTTCCTGTCACAAAATGGCTATAACTAACTGTTCCGGGGGAAGCCCTCATCCAGAAATGAGGTGGAGGAGTGAGATGAAAGATGAAGTCATACTAGTGTCGAAAGATGATGTTGAAGTTGGTCACTGCGAAAAATTGAAAGCCCACATAGACGGTGAGTTGCATCGCGCTTTCTCATTGATGATCGCAAAGAAAACGGCCGATGGGTATGAATTTTTGCTTCAAAAACGTGCATGTGGGAAGTACCACAGTGGCGGCAAATGGAGTAACAGCTGCTGCTCTCACCCGCGTCCAGGTGAAGCCTTAGAAAGTGCGGTTCAGCGTCGTGTTGGGGAGGAGCTAGGCATCAGTCAGCCACTACGACTTACCTCTCTCGGATCATTCATTTACCAAGCACAACTTGAACATAACCTTACAGAGCATGAGCTCGACCATATTTTCTTAAGCTTTACCAATCAGCTCTTGTTAGCCCCAAACGAATCTGAAGTCAGCGAGGTTGAATGGTTTTCAATCGAGTCCATCCAGGAGATGCTTCACCAACAGCCTGAAGCGTTTACGGTGTGGTTCCCCGACGTTTTTTTTAAAGTGGTCGAGTACTTTAAAGTGGAGTCAGAGAGCGCTGACTAGCGCCAATTTACAAATAAGATTTAACGCTGCATATCTTCCTTATTGAATCAGTCTCTTTAAGCACAATTTCTTGAGATTTAACCATTTTTAGGAAGTAAGCATGTTGGCTTTGCGTTGAAATAATGTGTGGCAAGACGGTAGTACACACTAGGACACGAGTTGTATTGAGAAAGTATTTACATTAGGAAAATGCAGATAGCTATTCGCATGAGAATCTAAACCGGTTAACAGCTCTAACCTGCTCATTAAGGCCACATAATCCTCTCGATCCTTTTAAATACATTATCAGCTTCCACTCAAACCCCTTTCATTTGCTTTCTTCCCTCGGTCTAAATCTCATTGTCAATAAATTTATGTTTCAAAGGTTTTCAGTTTGTTATTTTTGTGATCGTGTTTTAACATTTAATCGTAAGGTCTTGAGAAAAGCGAGGAATTCACGAGCAGTACTCGCGATAACCATAGCTAAAGTGAGATGAAAATTATGGAAATTAAACTAATAGCAGCAAAGCTCGGCGTGCTGAAATCGACATCTTTCAAATTAAACGTAATCGCAGTAAGCATGTTCGCTGCGTTTTTCTATTCAGGCAGTGCTAACGCCGCTGCAAACCTCCAACCAGATGACTTTGTAGGAATATCTTTTTGGTTAATCTCCATGGCGCTAATGGCGTCGACAGTGTTCTTCTTGTGGGAAACACAAGGGGTGACTGCAAAGTGGAAAACGTCATTGACAGTATCCGCTCTCGTGACTCTCATCGCCGCGGTACACTACTTCTACATGAGAGATGTGTGGGTTGCGACAGGAGAAACTCCAACCGTTTACCGATACATTGATTGGCTCCTTACAGTGCCGCTTCTGATGATCGAATTTTATCTCATCCTGAGAGCAATCGGTGCGGCTTCACCGGGTATTTTCTGGCGCTTACTCATTGGTACGTTGGTCATGCTGATACCAGGTTACATGGGCGAGGCGGGATATATCAACGTAGCTGTCGGGTTTGTGATAGGCATGCTTGGTTGGGCCTACATCCTGTACGAAATATTCTTCGGTGAGGCGGGTAAAGCAGCCACTAATCAAGCCAGTGACTCTGTAAAATTTGCTTACAATTTAATGCGCTGGATAGTCACTGTTGGTTGGGCAATTTATCCAATCGGCTATGTTCTGGGGTACATGATGGGGGCAGTAGATGAATCCTCTTTGAACTTGGTTTATAACCTCGCTGATGTAATCAACAAAATCGCTTTTGGTCTGCTCATTTGGTATGCAGCAACTTCTGAGAGCCAAAAGGAAGCATAGTTAGTTAGAGAGCCGACATTGGTCGGCTCTCTCTAATTTCGCAGAGTTACCCCCACTCACATCAGCACACAGGTGGCACATATGAATAGTCCACTGAGATTGTCATTAGCAGATAAAAAAAAGAGCGTGCAAAGACAGTGCGAGCGCTTCCTGAACTCACAAGTAGCCGGCCATCAACCAGCCGACTATCATTTGAGAACGGGTGGTAGCCGTACGAGAATGAAAATTTGTATCGGTGCTTCCCTCTCGTTGGGATTATCTGACAGCGATGCTGTTAGGCTCTCAGCATCGATAGAGTTGATGCACAATGCATCCCTAGTGCATGACGACATACAAGACCATGATCCAATGCGTCGAGGTATGGAAGCGGTGTGGTCTAAATTTGGGCACAACGTTGCTATATGTACAGGCGACTACCTAATCACTAAGGCCTTTGGCTCACTCGCGTCGGTGTCTTGTACTGGATCTTTGCCATTGCTGTTGGAGGAGATGCAACAAGCCGTTAGTGAAACGATCTATGGCCAGCTTGAAGACTTAACCACAGAGGAGGTGAAGTCAGCCAAGCAATACGAGCAGATCGCGGCGAAGAAAGCCGGTCCGTTACTTTATCTGCCGTTAGTCCTTCCACTCGTAGCATCCAATGAGAGCGTTTCAATTTCTATAGCCAAGCGTTCTGCAACCAACTTTGCCGTCGCTTACCAGATACTCGATGATTTGGCCGACAGCGTGGGTGATGATTCAAAGTCTCGACCAAACTTGCTCAACTTTTACAAGCAACACAACGATCCAACTACGGCGTTTAAGCTGACCGTCCAGCGCGCTCGTTATCTTTTGAAAAGTTGTGAAAGAGATTTTGGAAAACTCCCGAATGATTGCGCTGCTGGATTTTTGAATAAAACGGTATATTTACTCGGCGAGCTTGAGAGGCGAACGCATGAAAGCAGAAACCAATAAGCAGTCTACTCCAACCGCTGTAGTTATCGGTGCGGGTTTCGGCGGAATCGCTTCAGCCCTTAGGCTAAGAGCCAAAGGCTATGACGTGACGCTTATCGACAAAGGCGATCAGCTGGGAGGCCGCGCTCGGGTGTTTCATCGTGGTGGCTTCGTTTTTGACGCTGGACCCACAGTAATCACAGCTCCTTTTCTCATCGATGAGCTTTTTCAGCTTTTTGGAGAGAAGACGCAAGATTATGTGACTATCGTTCCTGTCTATCCTTGGTACCGTTTTTACTACCATGATGGCTCTACGTTTGACTATGGCGGCTCATTAAACCAAATCTTAGCGGAAATCGAGTCTATCTCCCCCGAAGATGTGGACGGATATAAGCGGTTGCTAAGTACATCGAGAGACATTTTTGACATCGGTTTCACCAAGCTTGCCGACGAGCCTTTCGACAAACCAATCTCCATGATCAAGCAGATTCCAAACCTAGTAAAACTTGGATGTTACAAGACGGTTTGGCAACTTGTTTCTGATCACCTGCAACATGAAAAGTTGAGACAAGCTTTCTCGATACAACCTCTATTAGTGGGCGGCAACCCATTTGACACAACCAGTATTTACAACTTAATACACTTTTTGGAACAAAAGTGGGGAGTGCATTTCGCTATCGGTGGTATGGGTGCTCTCGTCAAAGCGCTTGAACAGTTAATGCGAAGTAAAGGCATAAAGATCCGTTTAGGTGAGGAGGTTGAAGGTGTCATCGCTAAGGAAAAGAGAGTGACAGCCGTTGAGCTTAAGGGGGGCAAAAGGATCCGGTGCGACATCGTTGTTTCCAACGCGGACCCAGCATATCTCTATAAGAAAATGGTGCCAAGAGATCAACAACGCTGGTCAGCCAAGGTAAAAGCCAAATATTCGAAGTTTTCAATGGGTCTATACGTTCTCTATTTCGGTACGACTAAACGGTTCTCAAACATCGCGCATCACACCATATGGTTAGGAAAGCGTTATGAAAGTCTTCTTGACGATATATTCAATCGCCAAGTACTCGCGGATGACTTTTCTCTGTATGTTCATCGACCAACGGCGACTGACCCAAGTATGGCGCCGGAGGGCTGCGACAGCTTTTATGTATTGGCACCAGTGCCGAACTTACAGTCGGGCGTAGATTGGGAAAAAACCAAGAACCAATACGGTGACCAGATCATTAAGGCACTTAATAACAGTATGATGCCGGGACTGTCAGATTGTGTTGTTGAACGCTTCTGCATGACTCCGAAAGATTTTGAGTGTAACTATAATAGTGTCCACGGTGCGGGCTTTTCAATCGCTCCAACACTCACTCAGTCGGCCTATTTCCGTTTTCACAACCGCGGTGAAGGCCCGGAAAATCTATTTGTGGTTGGTGCGGGTAGCCACCCAGGTGCAGGGTTGCCTGGCGTACTTTGCTCGGCAAAAGTGTTGGATAAAATAGTTCCCTCTGTCGAACCGATGAACGCTAGCGGTTCTAACGTCTTTTGGTTGAGTGGCGATAGCCAGATAATACAGGATGTTGCCTCCCCAAAAACTAAAGAGGCGGATCAAGGAAGCGGGGGTTAATTATGAAAAATCCAGCGCTCCATAGCTTGGCAACTCATGGAAAGACATTCAAATTCGCAAGTCTTCTACTTAGCAAGTCACAGGTAGACCAGGCAGCGAGGCTCTATCAGTTCTGCCGTTGGGTTGACGATATAGCAGATGAAACACAAGACAAAAGCTTTGCGAAAGAGATGCTAGACAACGTGAAGCAACAAATCATTACCGGCAAACCATGTCATAAGATAACCGAAGATTTCCTAATATTATCCGGTGAATTAGGTATACCAATCAACCATGCTCTGACCCTCATTGATGGTGTTTCTAGTGATTTGAATGAGGTTGCCTTTGTTACTCAGGATGAGCTCATCGAATACGCCTATAAAGTCGCTGGGGTTGTAGGGCTGATGATGTGTCCAATTCTCGATGCTAAGCCGCAAGGCACTGCCCATGCAATCGATCTTGGAATCGCTATGCAACTAACGAATATAGCGAGAGACGTGATGGAGGATGCTCAACTGGGGAGAAGATACTTGCCTCTTGAATGGTGTGGAGTCAGTACACATCAAATCGTCGAGGATTCAGACAAAACGGTTCGGCCACAGGTCATGCAGGCGATCAGACGTACACTCGCGCTGGCCGAGCGCTATTACCAAAGTGCGCGTCAAGGGTATCGTTACTTGCCATCGCAAAGCCGCAGAGCAATTGTTGTTGCAGAGGCTGTTTACCGAGAGATAGGAGTAAAACTTGAGCGGCAAGGTTTGCGGTATTGGCAAGGGAGGACCACAATTACGCTCGGGGGTAAATTGTGGTTAGCATCTTCCAATTTAATCTCTTTTAAAGTACGCGAGAAAGCCCCTCACAATCACGACTTGCACAAACCGTTGAGCAAGATAGTCGGTTTTGACAGGCTTGAGCGTAAATCGAATGGTCTTCCGCACCAATAACCGGCCAGTTGTGCCGTGTTCGTCAGTACCCCCTCAGTCGGAATATAAAGCTGATCTCGTGATGGTGGGGGTAGGCCTCTCCTCTTGCTCGTTAGTACTAGCTCTGATTGAAGCCGGATATTCGGGCGAAATAGTTATGCTTGAGCAAGCCGATGTCGTGAATACTAATAAAACATGGTGTTATTGGAGTGACAAGCATATGCCTCGTTATCTATCTCCTCTTGTGAGAAAACGGTGGCGTCACTGGCTCGTTGCAGAGACAAAGCAATCTGTGGCTAACAACGAATATGGCTACCATTGCATTAAAGCGGCGGATTTTTTTGATTACTGCTTTAAACGTTTTGCCAATCACGGAAAAGTCACCATGCTTTTCAACAAAGCGGTGGATGATATTGCTGTGGGTACCAGCACGGTCACGGTCCGTTCCGCTGATTTCAGCATCACCGCAACACATGGTTTCGACAGTCGTCCTCCACCGCTAACCAATGTTGGTAGAGGTAGCTTGCTCCAGTGTTTCACTGGCGCTTGGGTGAAGAGTTCAGAACCCATATTTTGCTCTCAAACCGCTCACTTAATGGCGGACATAAAAAACGTGGGTGGTGCCATTGAGTTTATTTACATTCTTCCTCTAAGTCGGAGAGAGGCGCTGATTGAAGTGACGCAATTCTCCCCGAATGCCAAATCATTACAACAGCTCAAACAAATGACGCTCGAGGTGCTAGATACTTTTGGCTTGAGTAGCGAAAATGTGACTGGTTGGGAGGGAGGGATCTTGCCGATGACAACCCATATTGATCCAGCTATTGTTGAGCAAAAAGGTAGTAATACGAGCAACCAATGGCGAAACATAGGTATTAGAGGTAACTGTATCAGAGCGGCTACTGGGTACGCTTTCTCTCAAATTCAACAAGATAGCCAACGCATAGCTCGCCAAATCACAGGGCAAAAAATTGCAACTTACGAAGAAAAGAAAATATCGTTGAACGCTAGGTTATACACTTGGTTAGATTCTATCTTTCTAATGGCTCTCACTCAGCGTCCTGAATTGGCACCTGAGGTATTCAAAAGAATGGCGAGGGGAACAACAGGTGAGCAGTTCGCGAGATTCATGACTGAGCGCGCTTCGGCGCTTGACCTTCTCAAGGTGATTGGCTCTATGCCTAAACGAGCCTTTGTTCGAGCAGCTTGGGAAACCATGATATGGAATCGGCGATGAATCATCCCCAATCTCGGCTTTGGCCATTGTTTTGTGTTTATGCTGCCACTTTGGCATTCCTTAGTTTATGGACATCTCATGGAGACATGGCAGTGCTGGTGCTGATTGCGGTTTTTGGTATACCACACGGGGCCTTAGACGTACTTATGATGATGCGCCTTTCAAAAAATCTTAATGGCAGTGATGGCTTAAATGGACGAGTTCGACTTGGTCTGTATGCGTTGGCCTACTTGGTGGCCGTTTTTTTATGTTTGTTTTTATGGATGAAGGTACCAACGATGTGTTTGGTGCTACTGCTGATTCTCGCCGCTGGACATTTTGGGGAAGACTGGACTCCAATTGCTCGAAAAAGCAGAATTTTTTTAGGGGTTGTAGTCGTGACACTACCTTCCATTTTCCACCCTAATGCCTTGAGCAGTTACTTCGTTGTTCTGGGGGTAGGTGAGTATCAAGCAAGCAACGTAGTAACTATGATGACTTTGGCATGTCATCTATCGTGCATAGTGCTGATCACTCAGTTTACTAAGCACTCGATGGAGTTTCATCTTTGGGTAATAAGCCTTTTCATTGCTGCTGCGCTCTTACCAGTTCTCCAATACTTTTGCCTATATTTCTGTGCGTTGCATTCGCCGCTTCATACTCTAGACGTCAAGCAGACCAACCGATTGTCATGGAAGCAAGTATTTAAAGCGGCGTTATTGCCGACTATTGGTACGGCACTCATCATGATTGCTTTCTTTTACTGGCTTCCAGATAAAGGATTGTCTGCTCAACTTCTTAATACGGTTTTTATCACTTTGTTTGCGCTGACCGTTCCTCACCTTTTTCTCACCCGAGTTTACAATGGATGTGTACGAAAGCCTGAAATGATAGAACCAAACAAATAGTCATGAGAAGGCATATCACTCTGCTGATCCCAGTTTAGTATTATAGGCAGGTACTTCACGATCGATGAGTCGTTTCGAGTCATATTAGGTATTTGCCCTAGCATCCCATCTTCGCGGAAATGAAATGTATCAAGTTAGGCTCTGAGTGTAGAGCTCGACTTTATTGAGCTGGTATGGAGTGCTTCGTCTTTTGTGCTAGCGGCGTAAAGTTGCCCAGAGAACGGAATCCTGGTGTCGTAATTTTCAAACAGGAGAAGTCTGCAGGACGTATTTTGACTCGCCTTCAGGGGACATTAGCGGTAAGTACGTAATGGCACCTGCGCATTGAGCTCACTGATAGGTTGAAGAAAGCAGTAAAATCATTGGAGTAGGGCGGTCTAACTGTTTGATAAAAAACCAAAGGTCTCCTGATACAGAGCCTTTAGTCAATAAGAGGTATAAGTTTTACTCTGGATTGAACAAAAGCCGTTTTATAAAAGTTAAACATTAGCGAGCAATAAATAAAAATAATGATGGGAGGCCACTTCTTATTGTGCTGAGTATTAACGAGTAAAGATCAGATGGAGCATGTAACACAAGAGCAGTTTAACTTAAGGGTTCTGTATCACTAAATTCTAATAATAAATATTTGCCCACTATTTGAGGACATTGTTTATGTTGGCGTCCATCTGTCATTTTACAGTCGCACAAATCATTAAATTCAGCGAAAGAAACTGGGGGCCCTAATATATCCGAGTTCTCATCCATCTTCACGCTCCTTAAAAAGTTATACTGCGTGATCAATGCACAGATACTAAAAGCGGAGCTCACGGTAAAAGCCTGAGGTGGTATGCTTTCACAATAAATGCTGTTGGCTATTTGCTCATGCCATCGCTAATATTACATCTGTAAGGTTGTTATGAATATTGTCACCTATTGAGTGTAGACTAAACTTTTCCTGTTATCCTAACTATTAGGGTAAATATGCTTTTAATCTAGCATGTATACCCCACGAGAGACGTTAGGAGATGAATATCAGCACTTTATCATTTTAAAGAAAGCAAGTTCGTTATGCTGTTTTATTGAGAACGTAACAAGTTCATCAGTGGCTGACTGACACTTCTGTACGCTCCATTACCGTTGATAGCTTACCGGTTGCTAAATTACATTGTACTGAAGGTAACGTCAGTTCATTAATTAATGAGGTCAATTGCGCCATTGAATAGTTAAAACACTGTCTAATTTTGTAAAACTCATTCTTGGAGGGTTCTGCATTTATTAGCTTAATCTCACCTTTAGCAAAGCAATCTATGGTTACTGAGATATCGTCAGCATTTTTTAGAATTGTTTTGCTGGCAAGAAAAAGAATAAGTGTTGAGATAAGCCAGCTGAAGCATAAAGTGATTAAAGTCGATCGACATTGCAACTTCTATGGCGTTAGAAGGCTTAGGTATTGCCTTACTTCCAATTACGCATGCTAGAGAGTATGTGTTAAGTGGTCAATTAATACCGTTGATCCATAACTTATGGTTCGCGGTAAATCATCTCTATGCTTTCTTTAAGCCAGGTCTTCATACTCCTAATCGTTTTAAGTGATTTATTAATGAGCTTGAAGGGTTTCGAAAGCAGTGGCAAAACGGACTAAGCTACACTTAAAAGATTGAATTAAAAAGGGGGAGCGGGAAGTTGCTAGGTAAGTAAAACTGAGGCCTCGTGGTCACTAGGCCTCAGTTTTTGAGAATTGTAGAGCTAGCATGCCTAAACTCGAATAGGTTGGCAACACGAGTAGTGCGAACCTTTGCTACTGACGCTTGATACCATTTGGCCCTATGTTTGGTACTAGCATTTTTACGTCTGGTTAATAACAAAATGAATTCTGTCACTTTTTTGAGAATCCATTATTTTTTCTTTTGAGAGCCTTGAATTTTTTTTGCAATCCACTGATGCAAATGAAGCCCAGTTTGGCGCTTTAAGAGTAAATCTATCCCAACTAAAATTAACAGTCCTATTATTGTTCCCATAATCATCTCCACACTTGTTATCGTTTGTAATTCAATTGAATCAATACGTGCTAGTATTTTTAATCCATCGATTTCATCATTTCATCTATATCAAAGCCACCAAGTTCCTTTAGGTTATTCTTAATCTCTTCATCTATAGATAATTGACGTTCAACTTGTTTTAATTTTTTCTCAAGAAATTTTTCAACTTCTTGGGATACATTGAACATAAGCCCTTGTTCACGCGCTGCTTTTCTCGCCAGTTTAAGACGAGCATCCAAGTCTGAAGGGATTTTGATGTTCAGTGATACTTTGGATTGTTTTTTTTGCAATGACATGTTTGTTCTCACTTTTGACTTGAGAATACTATAAATTTTTCTACCTTTTTAGCAAGAAAATTTTAAGGTTTATCTCTGTCTGAAGCAAAACAAACACCACATCAAGGCGAAAATATCTAATATTTATCAAGACTTAGTCCCATCTCAATGTTAGACGATATAGCCCAGCTTAGTGTAATCTACGTTAAATAAGTCCAGTCAGTGCAGCAAATTGACAGCAAAGATGATGTTTACACACCGCCAGATCCCGCAGTAAAAACCCCTACCAACAGTTGCGACTTCGCCAAGGTTTCTAATTCATGGTCACACATTGATTTAAATGTTTCATGCGCAATTTGGCTATTTTCTGCTTCTATAATGTCACCTATTGGCTCGAACTCTTGCTCAATAAGTTGAGCGTTTTCTCTCGCAAATGAGTCACTATGTACATCTAAATGTGTTGACGTTATATCTTTCATATAAAATTGAAATGAAGCCATATTTACGTCCTGTGTGGTCATTTAGCATTCGAATTATGGTAGTTAATGACATATTCAACATCAACAAGTTCTGTGAATAAAAGTGTGTCCAGATATTTAGAGCTTTTTATCTATTAGATTAACTATGACATGAAGAAGTTGGGGCTAGGAGTGCGGAGGTAAGTCGAGGAAGATAAATTCGTAAGCTGGCTTGGAATGTTCTTGGTAAGCATCTCTAGATTTAGCACGTTTCTCTTGTCATATAACGCATGCTGTAAACAAGAATCGGTGTTCTTCGTGCCTAAGGAAAGCACGTTTTCTACGCTAAAGTAAATTGGGTTCTCGGAGTTGATAAATAACTCTATATGAACCCTTATGAGATGACTGTAGTGTCAAAATAGACAGGAGTATATCGTGTAAATCAGACAAGACTTGAATAAACTATTTTTCATCTGAATTTCTGACGGTACATTGAAGGTGATATGCCTTTGTACTTTTTAAACAGGCGATTAAAGTTAGATCGATTAGTATAGCCTACTCTTTCTGCAATTAAGTTAATGGGCTGCGACGTTGTTGTGAGCAATTGAGAAGCATGATTCAACCTTAACTTTGTCAAATAGGTGATGTAACTTTCGTTAAAGTGTTGTGTGAACCAACGATGTACAGTGTTTTCACTTACATGTACGTAATTGGCAAGCTTTTTCAAAGTAATATCTGATGAATAGTGCTGATCTATGTACTGGCAAACCTTATCTATTTTGCTGAAATCATCACTAGCCCTTTCTTTTTCTCCTCGCGAATAATAGGGAAGTAGCTCGATAATATGTTGATCAGAGCACAGTTCTCCCAAAACCTGAATGAAGACTGCAAGCTGCGCAATTGGGGATAGTTCACTAAAGTTATTGAGGTGTTGGTAAACCTTCTCTGCTGTTTGTGTTGTAAATCTTATACCTTTGTTGGCATTGCGAATGATAGGGGCCAACTGTCGAAGCTCGGCACTGCTGTACATGAGGTGGCCGATCCACTCCTCTCTAAACCAGATGACATGAGTTTCACATGGATGCTTTTCATCTGAATCTCGTGATTCGAAGCTATGGGCAAGGCCTGGGCCAATTAGTAGTAGTTCGTTGTGTTTTATCTGCCCTTCAAAGGTTTCAATTCTCGATTTACCTTGAAAGTTGCGATGCAAAACCAGTTCAAATTCTTGATGAGCATGCCAACTTTCCGGTTTGAAGGCTTCTTCAAATTTTTTATAGCGCCAGGACCACCCATGCCTTTGAGGTACTTTCTGTATTGTTGCTTTCATTTCAAGCCGTTTTAAATCATTGGTTATGTGAACGCATATTGACACGTATTGTTCAATGATCAATAAAAGTATCACTTTTTAGTGGAATAGTATCACTAATATAAGGTGGGACTGATATGTTTGAATCATCGTCAAAGAGTATAGGAGAACATAAGCATGTCTGAATACCTGAATCGTTTAATACCAAAGCTTACCTCACTTGCGGAGGTTAACCAAAAGGCGTTATCTCAAGCAACGGAGTTATTCGCTCAAGCTATTGTTAACGACAATATGATACAAGTCTTAGGGACAGGCCACTCGCATATGGTTGGTCTAGAGGGATTTATTCGAGCTGGTGGCCTTGGTAATGTCAATGCTATCTTAGACTCGGTGCTACTAACCAATGATGGTGCACTAAGAGGTTCGGCTATGGAAAAGTTGCCAGGATTAGCTGAAGTTATTTGGAACGAACAGAATATTTCAGCTAATGATGTAGTGATGGTCATTTCTAATTCAGGGCGGAATGCTCTCCCAATAGAGTTCGCTCAAATTGCTAAATCTAAAGGGCATCAGGTTATTGCGATAACGTCGATCGAACAGTCATCGAAATATCCAAGCCGCCATAGCTCTGGTCTAAAGTTGATGGATATTGCTGATGTTGTTATTGATAATCAGGTTCCACCTGGTGATGGCCTATGTAATGTAAATGGAAAAGTGACGGGCGCTTTTTCTAGCATAGCGGGCATGATGATCATGAACATGTTAGTTGTGGAGTCCCAGAAAGTAGCATTAAGCCAAGGTGCTACACCACTGATTTTCTCGAGTCAGAATGTAGATGGTTTCGACAATGACCATGTATATCAGCATTTTGGCTCTCGATTAAAATCTATGTAGATAATTAGCATTGAAGTAGCAGTAGGTCAGCGATATACCACTGACTCTGCGATTTGTGTTAGTTACACTCGATAGACGTATGATAGAGCTCTGTTGGGTGAAGAGTATCATTAATGTACATTGTAACTCATGAATAGATAAATTAAGGCTTCAGGTATACGAAGCCTTTGTATTGCTATCGAAGTTAGCTATTATTTCTAGCTTAACGAAAGCTTGAGATAATAGCAGGAATCCCTGGTAGAAGGTGACCGACTCCATCACGCTTGTCAGTACAACAAACATAATACCGGGAAGAACCCAGCGGCTCATCTTACTTAGTTCACTGCTACGCTCTTTACAGCCGACTAATCCTAAATTGTCTAGCAGCATAGTGATTGACCAACCAAATGCCGGATTTACGAGTGCTGATGAGAATACAACAATCGCTGCCGATTGCGTGGTGTTACCCTCACGCGTCATCTCCATTCCCGACTCTAATAGTGGAACGAATACACCCACAATCAGTGCAACACAAAGTACAGGTTGCCAATTAGCTAAGTCCATTGGGCTATCCCAAATCCGGTTGCTGCACTAGAGCTATCAGGGAGCGAAAGGACCCAGTTTGTAAGAAAGGTTGTAGAACAGATTGATCTCAAAGTGATGCAACTTGTGGCAATCGCACAAATAAACGGCTAAATGGTCTCTCAGTTTTCAGAAAAAGTGGATTTACTTACCTTACTGGTAATTTGGTTTTTGTCTTTACCTGTCCAAAGGCGAAGCTGGATTCAATTGAAGCAATATTGGGCAGACGAGTTAACTGCTGGCGAATAAACTGCTCGTAGCTTTTGAGAGACTCACTCACCACATGCAATAGGTAGTCGTGATTCCCCGTCATTAGAAAACACTCCAACACTTCATCAATCGCTTCAATGTGTTGCTCAAAGTCTCGCATGTTATCTTCGGTCGGCTTTTCAAGCTTTACCAAAACAAACACGTTTACGGGCAGTCCGCACGCTTCTTGGTTGACATTGGCGTGATAGCCACGAATGATCCCTTGCTTTTCTAGTGCTCGAACTCTGCGTAGACAAGGGGAGGGGGAAAGCGCGACGCGGTCGGCTAACTCTTGGTTGGTGAGTCGTGCGTTGCTTTGCAGTTCAGCCAGTATTTTTTTGTCGATCTCATCCATTGGCATATTCCATCAATATAAAACTATAATCAGCAATATTATTGCTCAAAGTGTATGTCTTACTTCGCAAATAGCAATATTTAACATCTATATAACACTAAAATTAAAGGAGGTACAACAAGGATGGAATGACTTAGCAATTATGAATACTTCAACTCAACTTAGCCCACTGCGAAAAACCACCAAACATGAACAAGCAGAAGCCCTTGCCATTGAGCAAGCAAAACACTTTGGTATTGATCCAAGCAGCGATTACGGCACCACGCTGGTGGAATTGGCGACGACACTGTATACAGCCAATACCAAGACCCACGATCTTTGGGCTTTGACGGTTGATGGCCTTTCAGAGCTGGATAAGAGTGACCGTATCGCTTGGTTTAACGCCAAACGCTTTTTGTCGTTCCAGATCGCTAAGATCCTCGATAACCTGCAAAACCCGATGCGTGCGACTTACCAGTCTATTGCGACTAACAATGGTCACTTCGCCTCAAAAGGGGCGTATCCTATTTTCGACAATGTGGCGGCTATCTTTTCTGCCAGCCCGGTGATTACTCGCACGGCGACTTATCTGTTTGCCTGTACTGAGTGGATTGAAGATGCGTTCAACGGTAAAGAGCCACTTCACGATATTTATTCTCGATTGCTGAACCCAACCTCAATCTCTTTGGCAAACCATATGGTTGATCTTGAAGCAGGATCGAGAGCCAACGAGTATCTTGCTTGGAACTTTAACTCGGGGATGGCGGCCATAGATGGCTTACTCAGTCACTTGCTAGGTCATGAAGATATTGTTTTGGCTTCACGCAACATCTACGGCGGTTCTTATCAGCTGTTAGAAGATTGGTTTGGTAAACCTTCGAACCTCAATGTCGCTGTCGAGTGGGTGGATGGTTACTCCGGTGACGATTTTGAGGTTCGACTTGATGAGGTCGCACACAAGTATGCTGATCGCCTCTCTGCAGGTAAGAAGATCTATGTCTATCTTGAGTCACCGTGTAACCCACATGGCTACGTGTTAGATGTCGCCAACATTAGTAAGGCGACTCATTCTCGTGGTTGGGATGTGATTGTGGATTCGACGGTAGGTACGCCGCTGTTACACCCAGTACTAAAACGCGATGATGAGATGGAAAGACCGGATTACGTGATTCACTCGTATACCAAAGAGCTTGCCGGATCTGGCACCACCACAGCAGGTGTTGTGATTGGGCGCAACGAGACCATGTTTGTGCCAAAAGGAGAGGAAGTGACTTTCACCAAGCCCAATGGTGATGGGGTGACGATTCCTTGGAATGAAACCCTGTTTTGGAATGTGTATTACATTAAAGGTGCCTTCTTAGATGCAGACAAAGCGTTTGAAGTGGTCAATGGCATGAAAACTTATGAGATGCGTGTGGTGCAGAAAACCATTAATACGCTAACTCTAGCGAAGATTTTTGATGCTCACCCAGACATTAATGTGTCTTGTCCTGCTTTGCCAGATAGTGATAATTATGAACACTGTCAGCACAACATGTACTTAGGACTGCCAGCCGCACTGTTTACTATCGATATGGAAGGGAATGGCAAACGAGCACCAATCAATCGAGATGGATTTAAGCAGTTCTTCGACATGCTTGAACCCGCTATCGGTATGCAAGTAAGTCTTGGGCAAACCAATACAGTGGCGCTGTGTCCTGCATTGACCACTCACTCAGAACTGAGCGACGAGGCACTCAATGAGGCGGGAATCAAGCCAACGACGATGCGTATCTCGATTGGTTTAGAAGATCCTCGCATGTTCATTGCACACATAATCGAAGCCGCTAAGTTATCGATTGACCGCAAACATGTTGATTTCTCATCGAGCTTCCCAAGTAACGAGCACATCGACGAGATCTATATGCAAACTTATATGGACGTACACCAAAGGTTTGTCAAGAGTCTGCCTAAGTTCGGGGAGCTTAGTCAGTAAAGAAATTTAAAGTTTAAAGTAGTAAGTAAGGGCACCCTATAGACGTATGAGTCGATAGGGTGTTTTTCTCTGTGCTCATACAGGTTTTTTCATTAGCGAAAGTAGTAAAAAGTTATCAGAACGAATCGTGCCGCTAGCTCCATACTCTTTGCAGCACGTGTACTTTGTCAGCGGTGGTTCAGAAGTTGTGGAAGCCGCGCTTAAGATGGCAAGCCAGTATTATGTTGAGCGTGGTATGTTGTCCAAAACTGAGGTTATTGCCCGTCGACAAAGTTACCATTGAAACACATTAGGCGCCCCCGCTTTTTAGGCAATGAGTGGCGGCGAGAACCGTTACGACCGTTGCTTTTCACAACTCATCATATTGCACCAGCAAGGCATTGTCTCTCAGTACATTCTTTCCAGCTCAGATCAGCTGGAAAGATATTTCAGACTCGTCGATCAGAATATCCTGCCTGATTATGCTCATCACTTATTGCTGGTTCTTAGACAATATACATCAGAGCAGGTTGCAACTCCTCACGACCTTGTACCGTTTCTTAATTGTCGATTATTTGAACTTTTCCACCGTGGGCGGTGTGTGCGTTTGGTCAATTTGAACACAATTGCTTGACAGCTGCTATGCTTATGGGGGCTGACGTTCGAGTTGGCTTTGAAAATAATCATTATGACAATCAGGGCGCTATTGCTAAAAGCAATGCTGCTTTAGTGAGCCAACTCTGTCACACGTCCGAGACACTCAATATTGAGTTAATGAGTGTACAAAAGTTTAGAAGCAGTCTTATAAATTACCAGTAATGACGGAGTTTACTGGTTTATTTACTCTACGACAGGAAGGAATAACCATGATCAAACTTAGAACTATGCTAACGGTGATTGCCGCGTGTCTCACGATGGGAGGCGCGACGCTCGCGCAGGCAGAAGAGCGATTTGTGACTATCGGCACTGGCGGTGTCACGGGAGTTTATTATCCAACTGGTGGTGCTATTTGTCGCCTAGTGAACAAGAACCGAGCTGAATTTGGTGTGCGTTGCTCGGTAGAAAGTACCGGTGGTTCGATTTACAACATCAACACTATTCGAGCTGGCGAATTGGACTTGGGCATTGCGCAGTCAGACTGGCAATATCACGCATACAATGGCACCAGTAAGTTTTCTGACGCTGGTCCTTATAAAGATCTGAGAGCATTATTTTCGGTTCATCCCGAACCGTTCACTGTTGTAGCGCGTGCCGACTCTGGTATCAAGAGCTTCGAAGGTCTTAAAGGTAAGAGAGTCAATATAGGTAATCCTGGTTCAGGCCAGCGAGGTACGATGGAAGTGTTAATGGACCAATATAAATGGGATGATGGCGTATTCAAGCTTACTTCTGAACTCAAAGCGTCAGAGCAGTCCAAAGCATTGTGTGATAACAAAATTGACGCGATGATATACACCGTTGGTCACCCAAGCGGAGCGATAAAGGAAGCGACGACATCTTGTGATAGTCGTATTGTGTCGGTAAGCGGCCCCGTTGTTGATAAATTGATTGAAGATAATAGCTTCTACCGTAAAGCAACGGTTCCGGGGGGGATGTACCATGGGAACCCGAACGACGTAGAGACGTTTGGTGTGGGCGCAACATTTGTTACGTCTACTAACGTACCCGATGATGTTGCCTATGCTATTGTTAAGTCTGTGTTTGAAAACTTTGATGACTTTAAGCGCCTTCACCCTGCTTTCGCTAACCTAAAAAAAGAAGAAATGATCAAAGACGGTCTGTCTGCGCCTCTTCACCCGGGGGCAGTGAAATACTATAAAGAAGCAGGTTTAATGAACTAAATCACCCAGCTTTTATCAATACCCTTTTAAGCCTAGCAACATAAGATTTGTCACTGTGCAGAAAATGCCACCGATATCGCTTTTGGTGTTGGTGGCTCTTCCGAGCGGAGCAATAAAAGAGGGTACTTTGCAGCGGCAACGGGAGAGTCGATAGCTGTCAGTAATGTTCCTAACCCGCAGGCTAGGGAAGGTATAGTAATAATGGGTGCAGTTACGGCATACTATTGTGGATGATTTTGAAAGCGTCGCCTTTAGAGGCGACGCTAAGTTTTTGTATATTAGGTGTGTGTTTCATTGTTATTCGATATTCATCGCCATTGTTACGGCAATACTTTGTACCAAACATAACGACGCGGATTGAGAGCGGAAAGCGTCAACTTTTGCTTCTTGAATGACGAAGCTGATATCACTAAATCTTGCTAGAGGACAGACTTGACTGTCGGTAATTAAAATCTGCTTTGCGCCAACTTTGGAAGCTAATTCGCATAAAGAAACGGTTTCATCGGCATAAGGACTAAAGCTTATAGCAATAACGGCATCGTTTGGACCAATCATTCTAAGTTGCTCTTTAAGCATACCTCCGAGGCCATCAACTAAAAATGCCCGCTTGTTCAAGTGCTGTAAAGCATAAGTAAAGTAAGAAGCTACGCTAAAAGATCTACGTAAACCGATTAAATAGATGTTTTCACAATTATGTAAAATATGTATAGCACTTGAAAGGTCTTGCTCTGAGATGTGGGTTGCCAAGGAGCTTAAAGCTTTTGAATTGGCATTGGCAAACTCTTGAATAATGCTTTTGGGGCTTTTGGGTGAATAGGAATCCATGTGCAGTTGTTTGTGCATTTTTGCCCGGTCGGTGTAGTTTGACGTTTCTTCGATGATTTTTTCACGAAACAAATTTTTCATCTCATTAAAACCACTAAAACCAAAGGCGTTGGCAAATCGAATTAAAGTAGAGGGTGGAACTTCTGCTTTTTGCCCGATGGTAGCTACAGTCTCTAAGGCGATATCATTCGGGTTATCAAGTACATACGCCGCCACTTGTTGGAGTCGCTTACTCAACCCCGAAAATTCTAATCGTATTTGTTGCTGTAGTTCATTTAATGTAGCAGCAGGTTTCATTGAGCTCTCCAAAAAGCTAATGTCAAAGGATATGTGTTTAAAATACCTTGTTTACTGCCAATTTGAAATATATGTTTCAAATTGGATGCGATGGGTATGATATTCGCGCTTTATAAAAAAGCGCGATAAGAAGCAGCGAAGGCGAAGTATATGTTGGGCTACAAAAGAGGCATTGCCCTGAAAAAGGTAGGTTGTGTTTAAAGCAAAACAAACCGCAAGACCTACAGGGGGGCTGATATAAGTGCCGGAGTGTCTGCTCTAGGTCGCTTTAATGAAAAGCTGTAAATAAGCGGTGCAATTCTGGTCATCAATCAATGTATTTCTTTCGATGTTTGGGAATCATATCAAAAATCAACCCAAACACTTCCTAACTCCGATGACTTAACACATGCATCTACAAGCTTGACGCCATCGATACCCGCATCGACATCCGGATACCAAATAGCGTTTAAAGTTTCAGCATCTTTATTTTGATGAGCATGAATGACTAGAGCGTAGCGGTGATAGAGATTAGCCCAAGATTCAAAGAAACCCTCTGCATGACCTGCGCCGATTCGATTCGCCGCAACACCTAAATTGCTGCTATAAAGGTAACCCATGCCACGTTCGAGAATTTGTACCGGTTCTCCCTGTAACTCATAGCGGAGTTGGTTTGGATATTCATCCCACCATTCTATACTACCTTTTTCACCAATAACTCTGATAATTTGCTTGTGCATGGAGCCAGCATTGACAGCACTTGCCCAAAGTGTACCAACGGCACCACCTTTAAATTTGAATAGGACATTTGCATTGTCCTCCAATGGAAAGCGGCTTTCGACAAAGCTTTGACGAGTGCACAACAGAGAGTCGACTTTGAGGCCTGCAATAAATGACCCCAGATAAAAGGGGTGCGTCCCGCAATCAGCAATAATGAAACTTGGTCCAGAAATAGCTGGATTCATACGCCAAGATGCACCGGGACTTTGAGATTCAATTGGAGCACTATGAAAACCATGCGCAAACTGCATGTTGACAATTCTTACCTTCCCAATGTCTCCTTTAGCCACCATCTCCTGTGCCTGATGGATCATTGGAAAACCTGAATAACCATACATTACAGCAAACAAGCGATTTTGTTTGACGGACAGCGCCTTAAGTAAAAGCGCATCGGATGTGTTAATCGTCAGTGGTTTTTCACAGATTACGTGAAGGCCGGCTTCCAGTGCTGCCTTCGCTATTTTGAAGTGTGTGGCGTTAGGAGTGGCAATCGACACAGCTTGTATTCCATCCTGTCGCGCTGCTTCTTTTTTGAACATTTCTTCGAAGTTTGCATAACATCTTTCAGGTCTAAGACCAATTTTTGTTCCAAACTCTTTGCAGCGATCAGGATCAATGTCCAAAGCGCCAGCGACAAAATCAAACAAGCCGTCTCGGGTAGCGGCGTCTCGATGCGCAAAGCCGATTTCACTTCCTTTTCCACCACCTATCATACCCCAACGAACAGGAGTGTATGATGCATGTTCCTGATTAAACATATAAATCTCCAATAAATGATTAAAGTGAGCCTAGGTTTTTATTTTGAATAGTCGTGGAAGTCGACTCAGACCCCTTTACGTTGATTTTTTCTTCCGACTTCCCAATCGGCTATCATTTTCGCTCGAGTTTCATCGTTTGTAACTTCAGGCAGTCCTACTTCCCACCACGCGTTAGTAGAACTCCATTGAGTGGGGTCGATGTCTATAACAATCACGTAGGTTTTGTCTGACTCTTTAGCGCGTGAAAAAGCGTTTTCTAAGTCATGTAAATTTAGGAGTTTCTCCGCGTTGGCCCCCAAACTTTCAGCATGCTGTTTGAAATCGACACGAGGAACTTCTGACTTAATCTGCGTTGTGCAATCTTTGAGAAGGTTATTGAAACTTCTATTACCAGTATTATTTTGCAACTTGTTAATAACGGCAAAGCCCCCATTATCACAAACTACCACGATCATCTTATGACCGGTAAGGACGGAGCTGTATATGTCGGAATTCAGCATCAGGTAAGAACCGTCACCCACGAGAACGATTGGGTCGTGGTAGGGATTCGCCATTTTTGCGCCCCAGCCGGCAGCCACCTCGTATCCCATGCAGGAAAACCCAAACTCAATATCAATTTCAGCTCGATGCCTAGCGAGCCAATTCATATTGAGTTCAGCTGGTAATCCGCCTGCTGCCGTGATGATTCGGTCGCCTTCTTCTGCTAAACGATTCATTTCCCCAATGACTTGTGCATACGATGGACATGGTGTGCGAGTCTTAGCTACACGTTCAGCCACGACGTCCAACCAACTCGCTCGTTCGGCCTGACTATACTTTGTCCAAGCATCCGAAACCTGCCAATGGTCAATCATGCTTGAAAGTTGGCATACCGTATCCCTTGCGTCAGCAATGATGGCGAGCGCGTTACCTTTGACTGCATCATGACGACAGGTGTTAATTGAAATTAATGCTAAATCTGGGTTTTGAAAAACGGTCCACGAACCAGTGGTAAAATCTTGAAGACGAGTACCAATAGCAATGACGACATCAGCTTCCTTTGCTAAGTTGTTGGCGCTGTCACAGCCCGTTGTTCCCAATGGACCACAATTACAAGGATGGGATGCTAACAGGGCACTTCGACCGGCAATGGTTTCCACCACTGGAATACCGGTGGCATCAGCGAAAGACTCAACAATTTGTTCGGCCTGACTGTATACGACCCCACCGCCCACTATTATCAGCGGTTTTTTCGATTGGCGAATTAGTGTTGCAGCATCAATGATGTCGACATGTTCTGGTTGTGGTCTCCGAATGCGGTGTAACTTGGGCTTAAAAAAGTCGACTGGGTAGTCCCATGACTCACCTTGCACATCTTGAGGTAGCGCAATCAATACCGGGCCACAGTCACTGGGATCGAGCAGTGTTGCGATAGCGTTGGACAAAGATGATACCAATTGGCTAGGCTTGGTTATTCTGTCCCAAAAGCGAGTTACTGCCTTAAACGAGTCATTCGCGCTTATTGTTGGGTCGTTAAAGTGCTCTGTCTGTTGGAGTACGGGGTCAGGTAACCTAGATTGGAAGGTATCCCCCGCCAATAATAAAAGAGGCAAACGGTTCGTGTGCGCCACACCTGCAGCGGTGACCATATTTGTCGCGCCTGGTCCTATGGAAGAAGTCGTAATACCAATACGCTGGCGTTTGTTAGCTTTGGCGTAGGCGATGGCGGCATGCGCCATTGACTGTTCATTTTGCCCCCTCCATGTCGGTATTTTATCTTGGTTTTCGAAAAGTTCTTGACCTAGACATGTCACATTACCATGTCCAAATATGGCGAAAGCACACCCGAAGAGGCGAACTTTTTCTCCAGCGACCTCAATCATTTGAACAGACAAATATTTAACCAAAGCTTGGGCTGTGGTGAGACGAACAGTTTCCATGACATTGACTCCTTTTCCCTATTGAAGATTTTGTTCTGATTACTTGAATGTAAAATTCAGGCTTTCCGGCAAATACCGACAGCGACGATGCCGTTTGCTTTTTATGCACTTTAATCGACGAATTTTTCGCCAGGATGTTGTGATTAATGTTATGAAAATGTTTTCAAGAACACACGAAATAATAACAGTTCAATCATTAAAAAACCAATATTATGTGATCCTTGTCACTAATACTTTTTAATTTAGTTATAATATAGTAAATAATTTGAAAACAATATCAGAAGCTCAGGGTTGATTGTTAATGGGATGTTGTAATTAGTTT
>JAYYSE010000015.1:0-12705 GCA_036126475.1 Pseudomonadota bacterium
TTCAGTAATCGGCATCGCAATAAAGAATTGCGTGCCCTGGTGGTGGAATTGGTAGACACAAGGGATTTAAAATCCCTCGACGTTCGCGTTGTGCCGGTTCAAGTCCGGCCCGGGGCACCATCTATTTGGTTGTTACCTTTCTGGGGACTAATCAAAAGATTTGTTCTATTAAAACATAATTGAAGGCGCCTTGGCAGAGTGGCTATGCAGCGGATTGCAAATCCGTGGACCTCGGTTCGACTCCGGGAGGCGCCTCCATCATTCAAGTAGAAAGGCCAGCAGAAATGCTGGCCTTTTTGCTATCTGGTTTCATATCTATCTGCTTTTCTAAATTCCGTTGTCTTTTGTTTATCAAATGGGCACCTCTAGCTCATAACCCATATCTTTGTATCTCGTGTTGTTGATTTTTCACTACATGTAGGTGTATACCGATCGAGTCGAGCAGTTGACATGGTCGTGTGTAAGAAAACATTTCTGAGTATCATTTATTGGTTTCTCCCTAGAGCCAAACGCTGTTGCTCAGAAGTTCATCGCAGTTTCTACTGGCTGTAGCCTAGATGTTGAAAACATGGGTATGGACGGATGGATTACGTGTTTCGTACGCGGCATCTTCTGCAACCTAATGGTTTGTCTTGGCGCTGACTTCGGTATCGCGACTTGGTTGAACTTTAACCTTATCTCAACAATCCTAGGTAACATCGTTGGTGGCTTATTCCTAACATGGGTTCCACTATGCCTAATTCACGCTAGAACAGCTCCTTCTCTAGGCACTAAGTAATTCGAATACTCTAGGTTAATGAGTCATTGATAAAGTCTGTTAAGCCCCAAACTCTTGATTTGGGGCTTTTTTGATCTCAACACTCTCTACTTAGATAGCAGTGCACCCTAGTTGGGCTACATGCGCTCGAGAATGGTGCAAATATCAGTGTTTACCAACGTAATAGATTGTTTTGTTATATAACCTTCTATCTTGATTAGAATTAATCGTGAAGTTTTACGGCAACAACTGATAGTCTAAGAAGTAGGGATATTGATGATTCATTGAATGATGAATCATCAAACAGAATTAAGCTTGAAATATAACAAGCTAACTTTCGGAGCAAAGTATGTCAGAAGTATCGCCATCGAATGTTAATAAAGAAAGCAATGGATTTGTATCACTGGTTGGTGCAGGGCCTGGTGACCCAGACCTGTTAACTCTAAAAGCAGCACGCGTCATCCAACAAGCGGATGTACTGGTTTACGATCGCTTGGTATCAAAAGATATCTTGGCGATGGCAAATCCAGAGGCAGAGATGTTGTATGTGGGGAAAAAGCTCGACCACCATTGTGTTCCACAAGACCAGATCAACCAATTACTGGTCACTAAAGCTGAGGAAAACAAGCACGTTGTTCGCCTTAAAGGTGGTGACTCATTTATCTTCGGGCGTGGTGGGGAAGAGTGTGAAACGCTTGCTGAGAACGACGTTAAATTTGAAGTCATTCCTGGTATTACTGCCGCTGCGGGTGCTACGGCTTATGCGGGTATTTCACTGACGCATCGCGACCACGCTCAAAGTGTTCAGTTTATCACTGGTCACCTTAAAAAAGACGGTGAAGATATTGATTGGCCATCTCTGGCACAACACAACCACACCATCGTGTTCTATATGGGATTAAAAGAGAGCCCGAATATTCAAAAGAACCTGCTTGATAACGGTATGCGTGCGGATATGCCCGTGGCGATTATAGAAAACGGTACACGCCAAGAACAGAAGGTGTTTCGAGGTGGGTTGAGTGATCTAGCAAACCTCGCGAGTGTCGCGATGAGCCCCGCACTGATTGTAGTTGGAAGTGTGGCCCAACTGCATGATAAACTTGATTGGTTTAACAAGTAATTGATTCAAAACTAACTTTCGTGCAGTGAGTCAGATACTGCAGCGGCTGCTTTGTTGTTGCATTTCTTGTTGGCGCATTGGCATTTCATCAATAATGTTGGTGATGAGGTTCCAATCCGTTTTACCATTCCAACGATGTTTTTCTTTTCCGTCTTTGCCAATTAATACTGCAGTATGAGAGCCTTTGGGAATCTCATAAATGCTGGTCACTGCTTCTAAGTTAAACTCTTCCTCAAGCCAAGTGGGAATGGTGTATCCGCTCTCTACTATCACCATTATGACAACATCTCTTTCATTTAGCTGGCAGTCATTGATCAACGCTTCATTAAGAAACTCTTTTACCACGGAGTCTTCCTCTGGTGCGAAGTAAATGACGCTGCGATGAGGCAGTGGTTGAGAATGGGAGTAGGCTGGATAAGCAAACACCGAATGAGTGGAGAGGCTCAAAATCAACACGATGCTGACAGTTGTTAGTAAGAGTAAAGCTAACAAACTATTGGAAGGAGTTAGAGCGGCCCTTGCGGTGTTGTCGAAGCTTACGTGCGGTTTGTGTTTTTGTCGGTGTAGCATAGCCAACCTCCCTTAAGTAGCCTGTTAGCTTTACTTGTATCTCTAATAGCTAGCACTTGTGTAATGGACACCAAGGTCAAAAACGATCGTCCAGTTTGATAAACATCTATTAGACATAGCTAGAATTATGTTAAACATGCCTAGATTTACGTTAACCATAACCAACAGGTTCATATTTATTGGATAAAGCGACTCGCATTTTAGAGTTGAATAGAATAGGGTATACCGAAAATCTAAAGGTATGAATTATGGAAAACATAGCTATTTTGGTCGACGTTCAAAACGTTTACTACACAACACGAGACAAATATCGCTCTAATTTTGACTACAACCAATTTTGGTATGTAGCGACAGAAGGTCGAAATGTTGTTGCGGCTCATGCGTATGCGATTTCTAGTCAAGATCCTAAGCAGCGTCAATTCCATCATATTCTGCGCGGTGTGGGTTTTGATGTGAAATTGAAGCCATTTATTCAGCGTCGTGATGGCAGTGCGAAAGGTGACTGGGATGTTGGCATTGCCTTAGATGCTATCGAAATAGCCGAGAATGTGGATACAATCATTTTAGTCTCTGGAGACGGGGACTTTGAGATCCTCGTGGAAAGAATTAAACAGCGCTTTGGCAAAAAAGTAGAAGTATACGGTGTACCCGGGCTTACTGCTCAAAATCTTATCGATTCTGCGTCAAAGTTCGTTCCGATTGAAAAAGATTTCCTGCTATAGAGTAAATCTCTCATTTATAATTGAAATTAACAGTAACGATAATTAAAATGCAAACTATTATTATTTATCGGTTTGTATGATGTCGCGCGTTTTAGTTGTTGATGATGATATTCAGTTGTGTGAATTATTGGGTGAAGTTCTAGAGAATGAGGGATATCATGTTGATACCGTTCATTGTGGTGAGGCTGCACTAGAGTTTATCCAATCCAATCTTGTTGATTTAGTGTTACTTGATGTGATGCTGCCTAACCTCAGCGGTATTCAAGTTGCAAGGCGCATCTGTCAGCGATTTGCTACGCCTATCTTGATGCTAACGGCACTCAATGACGATGCATCGATGCTTGATGGTTATCAAGCTGGAGCCGATCAATACATCGCTAAACCTTTCAATGTTCCTGAGCTACTGACTCGTATCAAGGTTATCTTACGTCGAGTTGGATTTGAGCGTCAGAGACAGTCTCTAGCTTCATCTAATCATGGTTTGTGTGAACAGATTTCTCGTTTACCCCTAACTGGTACAGAAAAAGATCTGCTTGATTATTTGATTAAGAATGACGGCATTGTTGTATCTAAGTCTGACTTACAAATACATGTCTTAAAGAAAGAGCTGTGTCCCTTTGATCGCAATTTAGACATGCACATCAGTAATATCCGTCGTAAGTTAGTACAGGCAGGGTTGTCTAAACAGCATATTAAAACGGTTCGTGGTAAAGGATATAGTTACTTAGAGTCGGTTGGAACATGAGTGCCAAACTAATACGTTGCCCCGACTTCATTGCCAAACGTAAAGATGGATTAACGTTCCAACTTTTCTCATATCTGACGATCATCCTTGTCAGTATCTTTATTTTTCAAGCGGTTGCCGAAAAGGCGTTGATGAAGGCACTACTTAAGGTGCCTGATTCTGTTAAGCAAGAAATGTTGGATCTTGCGTATCAAGCCAATGTGCTAATCGAAGATGGCGATATGGATGAATTGGCTGACTGGGCCAATGCTCAACAGTATTATTTGTTTGTTCTAGATAAAGATAATCATCCTTTAACACATAGACACATGCATCCTCATTTTGAGTTCAAGTTACGTTTCTTAAGAACGTTGGATCATCAATTGGATGCCGTTGTGAATCGGCCTATCTTCGGCCTACCTTTAGAAAACGGTAATAGTTTAGTTATCCAATTACCTCACCGGTTCCACCCCGCAAATTCGTTTGGCTTGTATTCGTCATTGATGAAGGTATTTATCGCTTTCATCATCCTGTCTCTGTTTTCTTTAATCATGGCAAGAAGGCTTCAACAACCTTTGGATCGTTTGAGAGAAGCGAGCCGACGTCTAGCTGAAGGTGATTTCTCAGTGCAAGTCGTCTCTGAATTAAAATCAAACACACGAGAGTTCAATGAGCTCGCGGTGGATTTTGATCATATGACATTTGAGATTAAATCACTGGCAGAGAAGCAACGCCGCTTGATAAGAGATGTCTCACATGAGCTGAGAACCCCTTTAGCAAGGCAAAACCTCGCTCTGCACTTATTACGTAATAAGGTAGATGATAGGAGTGCTGGGCTGCTTGTTCGTATGGAAAGTGAAACCGAAGAGATGAACAAACTTGTGGGCGAAATCCTCGAGTTTAGTCGCTTAGAAACCTCTCGCTACGATTCCAAGCTTAGCTTGATGCAGCTAGAGCAATATTGCTCAATGCTTGTAGCGCAAATGCAAAATGATTTAAAGCCTAATCAAACGTTAGTGGGGGATTTAGAGACTCCGACCTCGATGGTGAACATTGATGAGCGGTTGCTTTTAAGAGTAATCGGGAATTTGGTTGGCAATGCGATTAAGTATGCAGGTGAGCATGCACATATTTCGGTTACGACGTATGAAAAGACTGTTGATCAGCGTTACAGTGTCATTTCTGTAGAAGATGATGGAGAAGGAATTCCTGATACGCAAATTGCAGGTATCTTTGATCCGTTTACTCGTATTGAAACCGCCAGAGACAAGCAGTCTGGCGGCTACGGCCTAGGCCTTGCAATCGTTAAAGAGGCAATGGTTGTTATGAATGGTCATGTGACGGCGGAGAATAGAGAAAATGGGGGACTGAGAGTGAATCTAATGTTCCCAATTTGTGAGCCCGTTAATTGACCTTGCCGTTCCGTGTATATTAAGGCTGTAGTATTGATATTAATGGTTGATACCCAAACCCCATAAAAACGCCACAGCAAATGCTGTGGCGTTTTTTGTGTTTATAGCTAAAGCGTAAGCCATTAATTACGCCATAGCTTGAAGCTTGTTTGCCAGATTACGCTTCTTGGCGTGATAGCTTAACTTCTTCTTCTTTCTCACCTGCTGTAGGGTCGTTGAAGCGAGACTCATCAAGAGCGCCTTCAGACTTAGCAACGATGATAGATACGGCACTATCACCTGTGATGTTTACAGCGGTACGGATCATGTCTAGAAGACGGTCAACACCCATGATTAGAGCGATACCTTCTAGCGGTAGGCCGACTTGGTTCAATACCATCGCTAGCATAACCAGACCAACACCAGGAACACCTGCAGTACCAACAGACGCCAATGTCGCTGTTAGGATAACCATTAGGTAATCGCCCATAGTAAGGTCGATGTTGTATGCTTGTGCGATAAACGCAGTTGCAACACCTTGCATTATTGCAGTACCGTCCATGTTCACTGTTGCACCCAGTGGTACAGTGAATGAAGCAACTTTGTTGTCTACACCCATGCGGTTCTTGGCGGTTTCCATTGTTACAGGAATCGTTGCGTTTGAAGAGGCCGTTGAGAACGCAAACATGATCGCATCTTCCATCTTACGCAGGAACGTAATAGGGCTAAGGCCAGTGAACCCTTTAAGCATTGCACTGTAAGTCACTAAACCATGCAATAGGAGAGTACCTGCAAGTACAAGGAAGTATTCTGCTAAGCTCCAAATTGCGTCCAAACCTAAACCAGAGAAAAGTCTTGCCATTAAGAAGAATACGCCAAAAGGAGCAAGGTTCATCAGTAGAGCAACAAGCTTCATGATCACTTCGTTTAGGTCAGCAAATACAGCAGCAATACGTTCACCTGGTTTACCAGCAGCGCTAATCGCGATACCGAATAGCACAGCAAATACGATCACTTGTAATGTTTTGCCCTCAGCCATAGCCTGGATAGGATTGGTTGGGAACATATTGATGATCACTTGGCCTAAAGAGGGGGCATCCGCTGATTTAAAAGAGCTCGCAGCAGTCAGATCCGCACCAGCACCTGGTTGGAACAGGTTACCGATCGTCAATGCTAGAGTGATAGCAACGGCTGTAGTACCGATATAAAGTGCAAGCGTTTTGCCACCCATACGACCAAGAGTTGATAAGTCTTTAAGGGAACTTGTACCACACACTAGCGACACGAAGACTAGAGGGACAACAAGCATTTTTAAACTGGCGACAAAAATTTGTCCGCCTACTTCAAAGAATCCATTAACGATGTAGTTGTTAACAAATCCACTTTCTGAAAAAAGGGATTGAATGGCAAATCCCGTTAATATACCTGCGACCATACCAAGAATTACTCGGCCAGTCAGAGACATAGGTTTTTTGGTATTCATTTAGAACACTCCTTATTATTTATAACTTTGATACCTTTTCAAAGTGAGCAGGAGATTAGCAGTCGGATAATCAAATCGAAAAACAAAAAATGAGTTTGGAATTATAGATGTGATCAAAATCACTGATAACCGTATAAATTAAACAAATTTAAATAAAGAAATTCACTATTAATTAACATCTATCGAGGCTTTTATACATAAAAACGCGAAATCAAAGCTAATAAATAAGAGAAGATAAAATTTTAACGGTGGTGGTGGGGGACCCGAACAAAAGCACTTCTAAGTATCTGTATTGAATCAGGTTCTGTTACATCTAATGAATAACGCTTACCAAGACCTTTCAAAACTTTACGAATGCAAAGAATGTAAATTCAATGCAAATGGTAATAGTTATCACTTATATTCTCTCGCGAAAAGATTCAGTGATACCGGTAACGGTTCTGCGAGCACATCAAATAATTATTCAAAGTGCTCGTACAAAAAGAATAAAAGCGGAGTAAAGGACATGTTTTCAAAGAGCCCATTGGCTTTAGTGATCGGCGCAGTATTAGCTTCACCAGCAGTATTGGCAGAAACAGCAAAAACAGACGAGCACATGGTTGTTGAAGCTCGTGACTACGGTTACAAAGCCGACACGAATACAACAGCAATGCGCATGGAGGCGACTCAATTAGAGACTCCGGGACAAGTTTCAGTAATCGATGAACAAATTATCGATGAACAGCGTGCATCAACTCTTGGTGAAGTTCTAAAGAACGATGCATCTATTTCCGCGGGTTCAAAATCTACAAACCGTGAACGTTTCAATCTACGTGGTTTCGAACTAGATAGTGGTTCAAGCTACCTACGTGACGGTGTTCAACATTGGTCTCATTATCGTCAACCTATCGAACTTTTAGAGCGTGTAGAAGTGTTGAAAGGACCTGCTGGCCTTCTTTATGGTGAATCAACACCGGGTGGCTTAGTAAACATGGTTTCTAAAAAGCCAACTTACGAGACACAAGTGTCTGTTAGCCAAGATATCGGGTCAGATAATTACACTCGTACCGTTGCAGATGTGAGCGGCTCTTTAAACGAAGCTCAAACGTTGAGAGCTAGAGCTATCGTCTCTCAAGAAAATCAAGATTCATACCGCACGCGTTTTGATGGTACAGACGTAGAAACTGACCGTTTTGTGGGTGGCCTATTTGTCGATTACGATATTAATGATGACGTAATGCTATCTCTGCACTATGACCGTACTCAAGAGTTAGGTGATCTAGATAATGGCTCAGAGATTGACACTGCAACTGGTAAAGTAATTGATCCAAATACAGTAACTGATCAACGTTTTGCACAAACAGACAATGACGTAGCAAACTACGGTGCTGCTATTGCAGCTAATCTGAATGAAACATGGTCAGTTAAAACAGGTATCAGCCGTCAGTTCTATGAGCGCCAACGTACTGAATCTGATAACGGTGTAGATTCGCAAAAAGATAAAAGCGGTAACATTACTGGTTACGGTTACAAAGTATCTGATCGTCACGATGAATGGACTTTCGATACTGCTTACGTAGATTTTACTGGTGACTTTAATGCGTTTGGCGTTAATCACCGAATGCTAATTGGTGCAAACGGCCTACATTACGATTACAAGCAGCTTTACTCTTCTGATTATGCATGTTTGAGCGCTACTGAAGCGGAAGCGGTAAAAGCTTGTGGCAACGGTTTTGATATGCCTTCTGATATCACCTATCGCAATGATGATGCGCTATCCCATTCAGAAAGTAAGCATTATGGCTTCTACCTACAAGATTTAGTAACGTTCAATGAACAATGGCAAGTTCTTGCAGGTGCACGTTTTGCGTACGACAAAACTATTAGCAGCAAAGGTAAAGAAGAGAGTTTTAACAATGTTCTTCCTAAGCTCGGTGTAATTTACTCACCGGTATCGAATGGCTCGATATACACAGTATATTCAGAAAGCTTTGAACCAGTTGGTGAAATTACTGACCAAGACGATGTGAACTTTGGTCAATCGCAAGACGCTAAGAAAGGTACTTTGTATGAAGTTGGTACAAAGTGGGAATTGTTTGATGAGCGTCTGTTTGTTTCTGGTGCAGTGTTCCAAATCACTCAATCAAATATTCAAGTGACAGAAGACGTAGATCCTAACGCTAATAATGGAAAAGAAACACGTACTTCTCAAGTTGGAGAACAGGTTCATACTGGTGTTGAACTATCTGCAACTGGCTACCTAACTAATGCGTTGTCTCTAAGTGCATCTACAATGTTCCTTGATGCAGAATATAAGAACGATCCAGAGCGAGAAGGCAAGACGCCGGCCGACGTGCCAGAGTTCACTGCAAGTATCTGGTCTACTTATGCATTTAACAACGGTACTGACGTAAACCTAGGTGTATACCACGTCGGTGAGCGTTACACAGAAAGCTCTAACACATTTAAGAAAGATGCATATACTCGTGTAGATATGGGTATTGCACATACTTTCAAATATGACGAGAACTTAGATTTTGTTGCTCGCTTCAATGTAGAGAACTTATTTGATACTGACTACCTAGCAGGCGGTAGCACACGTGGTGTAGTAGTTGGCGAAGGCCGTAACTACATGGCGACTTTACAGGTGAAATACTAATTTGTTAGTAGGGTGCTATTAATAATCTAAATACTAAGGGGAAGGTTTTGGCTTTCCCCTTTCATGATTCTTCTATTTAGCAAAAATATCCCTAGTAATGCGATTGACTTTTAATGATAATGAGACTGCTTATCAATAAAACTCATTTGAACTTCTTCTATAGTAAATGACTACAATTATGAATCTTTTAAAAACTAGCCTAGCGCTTGCCATCAGTGTGGTAGCAACGTCTTCTATGGCCAATAGCTTGGATCAAGCTCAATCAATCCAAAACAAGACCAATAACGCATCGGCTGCTAGCCAAAAGGTTATTGATAAAAGCTCACAAGCAACTTTGATGCTGCAAGCTGAGATTGAGCGTTTGCAAGAAGAAGTGAAGAATCTAGAAATCTATCATGATCACCTTGCTGCTCTGGTTGAAAGCCAAAATCAAGAAGCTGAGAGTATTGAAGGGCAGATCGAAGAAATTAAATACACGCGCCAAGGCGTCGTGCCTTTGATGTATCAAATGATTGATGGCCTACAACAGCTAGTAGAAAAAGACGTGCCGATTAAGAAAGAGCAGCGTCTAGAGAGAGTTGAAAAGCTTCAAGCAATGATGACTCGTGCAGACGTAAGTGATGCTGAGAAATACCGCCGTATTCTAGAGGCGTACCAAATTGAGATGGATTACGGCATTAAGCTTGGTGCATACCAAGGTCGCGTAGAACTGGCGAGCGATAAAACGATTGAAGCTGACGTACTGCACTTAGGGCGTATCTCTTTAGTTGCTCGTAACTTAAATGGCAGCCAATACTGGGCTTGGAATCAAGCAGCAGCTCAATGGCAAGAAGTTGATTCTTCGATGAAATCTGAGCTCGATAAAGCGTACGATATTGCTAGCCAACAAGCGGCTCCAAGCTTGATTACTTTACCTGTTTCTTTAACTGTTGCGGAGGTTAAGTAATGAACTTAAAGCCATTAGCAGCATTGCTTTGCATCACGTCTATTTCCTTTTCTGCTTTCTCTGCTTCTGATACAACGGCTCAGCTAATTAACAAAGCGAAGTCAGAAAATCGCGCTCAAGCTTCCCATAATGTGGTTCGTGAAGCTGACTTTAAAAAGACTGAACAAGAACTGAAAGCGATCAAAGCGCAACTTGAAGCGAAACGTAAATCGATTCAAAACGCAACAGACGTTCTTACTAAAACGTTTAGCGATAACGAGAATAAGCTGGCTCGCTTAGAAGAAAAGCTGCGTTTGGAAACAGGTAGCCTTGGTGAGCTATTTGGTGTTGTTCGTCAAAACGCGAAAGAACTGGGCGCAGAACTTAGCTCAACAGTAAACAGCGTTGATCGCGCTGAGCATACAACGACCGTTGAACAAATTATCGATGCGAAATCACTACCATCAATGCGCCAGCTTTCTGGCTTGTGGATGAGTATGGTAGAGCAGATTCAAGCGAGTTCTGAGCTTAGCAAATCTCAAATTGCTTTCATTAATGGTGAAGGTAATACACAAAATGTTAATGCTTATCGTCTAGGCTCGATTGGCCTAGTGACGGATCAAGGTTACGTTAGCTGGAACACTGAGCGTGAAGACGCAATCGCATACCTTAAACAGCCAGAAAATGGTCCAACGTTAACATCACTTTCTTCACTGGCAAATGGTGAAGTAGCAAATGTTGTTGTCGATCCTTCACGTGGATTCATGTTGGAGCAGTTGGCGCTAACACCTAGCCTATCTGATCGCCTTCAAGCGGGTGGTGTAGTTGGTAAAGTGATTCTTGGCTTACTGGCTATTGGTTTAATTATCGCATTGGTGCGTGGCGTGTCTCTAGCGATTGCTCGTCAGAAAATTCGTGCGCAGCTTAAGAAGCCTGAGAAAGCGGGTGACAACCCTCTAGGTCGTGTTCTTGCCGTGTACAACAAAGAGCAAAACCAAACGGTTGAAGCGTTAGAGTTACGTTTACTAGAAGCGGTTGTTGATGAACAAACTCACTTAGAGAAAGGTCTATCAATGCTTAAGTTATTGGCAGCGTTATCACCAATGTTAGGTCTTCTAGGTACAGTAACGGGTATGATCGAAACGTTCCAGGTGATCACACAGTTTGGTAATGGCGACCCGAAGGTAATGGCAGGCGGTATTTCGATGGCGCTTGTAACAACCGTACTTGGTCTTGTTGCTGCAATGCCTCTTCTACTGGCACACAACATTCTTAGCACTCAAGCAGAAAACATTCGCAATATCCTTGAGAAGCAAGGTATTGGTCTTGTTGCTGAACAGGCTGAAAAGACAACTGAATCGAGCGCTGTTGTGTCACCAGTTGGGACTGCTGCGTAATGGATATTTTGTCGGGTTCTCTATTACCAGCGAGTTGGTTAACGAGTGACTGGCTGCTGTCTTTATCAAGCTTTATGGAGCAGGGCGGTTTCGTCTTGTGGTGGCTAGCGGCTGTTGTCCTAGTGTATTGGGTGCTTGTGGTAGAGCGCGTGTTATATCTCGCGTTCTACTTTCCTAAGCAACGCAAAGCTTGGATAGTAAAGTGGCATGAAAGAGAAGATCACTCTTCTTGGCATGCCAAGGCCATTCGTGAAGGTTGGTTAGGTCAGGCCAGTATCTTGCTTAACCAAAACTTGAATTTTATTAAGCTATTAGTGGCTATCTGTCCGATGTTGGGCTTGTTAGGTACCGTAACCGGTATGATTTCTGTCTTTGATGTCATGGCGACACAAGGCAGCAGTGATCCTAAATTGATGGCTTCAGGCATTTCGTTGGCAACACTGCCAACCATGGCGGGTATGGTAGCCGCCTTGGCGGGTATGTTCGTACACGCTAGATTAGCCAAAGTGTGCAACCGCTTAGAATTGAAATTAGAAAAATCTTTAAGGAGTCAACGATGAGACTCGGTCGACGTCATTCTAAAAACGAAGAGGCTCAAATAGACCTAACTTCGATGCTTGATATTGTATTTATCATGCTTATTTTCTTTATTGTGACCAGTTCATTTGTTCGTGAATCGGGGGTTGAGGTTAACCGCCCGCAAGCTTCTAACGTAGTAAGCCAAAAGGATGCGGGCATCTTTGTTGCGATTACTTCTGCTAACGACATCTTTGTTGATAAACGTGTCGTTGATGTTGAACGCGTTCAAGCGACGCTAGAGCATTTATTACTAGAACAACCGGATGCTTCTTTGGTTATTCAAGCTGATGAACACGCATACAATGGTACTGTTGTAAAAGTGATGGATGCTGCTAAAGGTGCGGGTGTTAAAAACATTGCACTTGCTGCTGATAAGCGATGATCTTGGAGGATCTTTAT
>JAYYSE010000016.1:0-5361 GCA_036126475.1 Pseudomonadota bacterium
CCGAACTTATCTTGTGGTGTGTCCGTTGGTATGGCACTACCGCAATGAGCTATGCAAACCTCAGTGATATGTTGTCCGAACGAGGTGTCTTCGTTAATCGCTCCACGATTTATCGTTGGTTCATTCACTATGGGCCTATCCTACATAAGAAGTTACGCCGTTATCAATTCACTCGTATCGACACCTCCTGGCAGCTTGATGAAACTTACGTCAAGGTGAAAGGCAAATGGCATTATCTCTACCGAGCCATCAATAAACGTGGGGAAACCCTGGATTTCTTTTTCTCTCGTAAACGCAATAAAGAGGCGGCTTATCAATTCCTAAAACGCTGCTTACGCCGTTATAAAACGTCCTTTCATCCCCAAACATTGAATACTGATAAACATTCGTCTTATGGTAACGCCATTGCTCGCCTCAAGCGTGAAGGCCGTTTACGGCAAGATGTAGAACATCGGCAAGTGAAATATCTCAACAATGGCATTGAATCTGACCACGCTCCGATTAAAAAGCTTATCGAAGGCACAGGTGGATTCAAGGTGCGAAAGCGGGCCTGGTCAACGATTCAAGGTTTTGAAGGGATCCGGATGTTGAATAAAGGCCAGTTTGATTTTTGGTTACGTCGCGATGAGCCAAAACTGAGGGTGCAGGAGAGATCCGCCTTCCTCAATGAACTCTTCAATATCTTTGGAATATACGCATGAAATGAAGTGCTCAGGTGGGCTCATCAGACACATTTTCCATTTTTGCAACAAGCCCCTTCTTTCTACGCCTCGCTCTATGCTCTAATAATGGTGAAAATTTGATAACCCAAAGATTGATAGTGGCATGTTCCCCAACGACACCACGCTATAATTGTATCTCTTCAATTTCACAATAGCTGAGTTTGTATGCAGGTAACAGCATATAGTGTTGAGAATAACTTCAGAGGGAAAGTGGCATCCTTCAAACATTGAGGAACAGTGTCGTGAATAGAAATTAAGCAAAATTTAACTCTAAATCTCAAACTTTGCTACAGAACCACCTTCCAATTACTGCTCTAATTATGGTAAGTATTCATGAAATCTATATATCGGCGGGGGTTGATTGTTGTTTCTTATGTTTCCTATTTTTTTATTATTGAATCCGTGACACGACCTCAATGCGTTAGAACATTCGCTCTTGGTTTCGTGTTGGCGTTGTTGTTTTCTTACTCAACATTTTCTAACGCCGCCAACTTGCCTTTGGGGCCACTCGTGACTCAAGATATTGAAGAAGAGCAGCGGCAGCGTCTTAAGCTACTTGAAGAAAGCACTAATGCGCTTCAAGAACTGACTCCTCCCCCCTCGCTTCCTGACTCTCAGCCAATAGAAGACACTCAATGCATTGATATTACTGAGATTCGATTTTCAGGGAATACTCAATACGACGACCAGACACTGGCCGAAATATCTGGTTTTCAACCGGGGTGCATAGGCCTCAATAAAATTAATGACTATCTTCGCAATGTCTCTAATCATTATATAGAAGCCGGTTATGTCACCTCCCGTGCCTTTATGACGCCACAAGACCTTTCTTCTGGGGTATTACTGTTGGTTATTGTCGAGGGGAAAGTAGAGAAGGCTCTGTTCAACGGTAAGAAAGCGGACTTTTTAGTGATGGCACTGCCAGGTATCTCTGGTGCGCTGTTAAATTTGAGAGATATTGAGCAAGGACTTGACCAAGTTAACCGACTTTCACGCTACAACGCTCAAATTAAGCTTCTGCCTTCGACCCAGCAAGGCTACTCCATCGTTGATATTCAAACAGTGGAAAACCGTCTTGTCTCCGTCGGTGCTGGGTTTAATAATGGTGGGCAAGAGTCAACAGGAGAAGAGCAACTTTCTGTCAGTTTAACGGGTGAAAACTTTTTTAAGTTGCTGGAACAGTGGAGTCTCCGTGCAACCAAAAGTGCGGCAATGATTAACTCGAAGGATTCCGAAAGCCTATACCTTGGCGTTGATATCCCTGTCGGTTATTGGAATTTGGGTTACCGCACCTCTTACAGCCATTACTTCACGACATTTAATAGCCAGGGTTTCACGTTTGATTCATCAGGCAAAACCAACAGTCATGACATGGAGCTTAAATGGCTTTTCTATCGTGATGACGTCAGTAAATCGGCGCTAAAAACGACCATCAGTCACCGCCGAGAAAAGAACTACATCCTGGGAAGCTTACTCAAGGCCGGCTCTCGAAATTTGTCCTCCGCCTCCCTGGCTTGGGACCACAGCACGCGCTTGGGGGGCGGTTTTATGAGCGTCTCACCAAAGGTGTCGATTGGAACCGATTGGTTTGGTGGAGAAAAAACGCAATCACAGGATAGCTCTCTACCGACCGCCCAGTTTGTCAAAGGCTCATTAACGGGAAGCTATACCTATCCCATCACCCCTGCACTGTCACTGTCCAGCACCCTATTTGGTCAGTGGAGCAATGACACCTTGTATGGCAGTGAACGGCTCAGTCTTGGTGGTGAATATTCCGTCCGAGGTTTTAAAGGTACCTCTATATCGGGGGATGAAGGGTATTACTGGCGAAATGACCTCCACTATCGTTTAGGGCAATGGCCTTATATTGGTACCGTTTCCACTCACCTTGCCCTAGATACGGGCACCATTGTGGAAGACAGCAAAGATATCTTTGAGCGGGGCTCGCTCTTTGGTAGCAGTCTGTCATTAAAAACTCAGGCTCAGTTTGCCTCGAATTCACTCACTTTCGGCTTTCCGATTGAAGCCCCTTCAAGACTTCATGTCGATGATTACGTGGTTTATTACCGCGTAGACATCTCAATTTAAATTTGGCAGGTAGATTATGGACAAGCGTGTAACTCAAGGCAGTGTGTGGTTGACGTATACATTATGTGGCGTTCTAACCATCCAGCCGGCTCTGGCGAATGTCGTCATCGATGGGAGCTCCGCCAATACCAGTAAAACTCAAGCGGGTAATGGGGTTGAGGTGATTAATATCGCCACGCCTAATGGTCAAGGTTTATCCCATAACCAATACCAGCAATTTAACGTTGATCCCGAAGGACTGATTCTTAATAACTCGACAGCTCAGATTAGCCAATCTCAACTTGGTGGACTTTTACAAAATAACCCCAATCTAAATGGCAAAGCGGCGGATGTCATTTTAAACGAAGTGACGGGTGCCAATCGCAGCCAACTTGAGGGGTACACCGAAGTCTTTGGTCAACAAGCCAATGTCATATTGGCCAACCCTTACGGCATCACCTGTGACGGCTGTGGTTTTATGAATACCCCTCGAGTGACGTTATCGACAGGGGCTCCTGAGTTAAATAACGGGCAGCTAACGGGCTTTGATGTTTCCAAAGGGAGTGTCACCATTGAAGGGCTAGGTCTTGATGCCACCCACCAAACGTATTTTGACATCATCAGCCGCACCGCTGAAATCAATGCGAATATTCATGCCAATGACTTGTCGGTCATCACCGGTAATAACAAGGTCAGTTACTTAAGCAATCAAGTCACTGAAAAAGCCTCAACGCCGTCGAGTAAACCCGCGCTCGCCATTGATTCGTCATCAATTGGCGGTATGTACGCAGGGCGCATCTCTTTGGTCGCAACGGAAGATGGCGTGGGGGTAAACCTGGGTAACCTCGTTTCGAATGCGGGTGATATTGTGCTCACCGCTGATGGCAAAGTGCAGCTCGCCTCGGCTCAAAGTGCGCAAAGCATCGATATTACAAGCAGTCAAGAGGTGGCGTTAACCAACCAGCAAGTGGCACAACAACAGCTCAAGATAAATGCCGATAACCTAGAATTGAATCAAGCAACCATAACGGCTGGGGATGTCATCGTTCTGAGCGTGAAAGAGAGCATCACGGCTCAAGATAGTCAGTTGTTTAGTGGCATAAAAAACAACAACCAAACCAATGCGAATGCTGAGCTTAACATCAAAGCCTCACAACTCTCTTTACAAGGCAGTGACGTTGCCTCCAAAGGCGACCTATCAGGCGAGGTTGCTTCGTTAGCACTGGACTCAAACAGTGAAATTACGGCGAGTAATATTGCACTCACAGACCTTGAGAACATTGAAAATGATGGTGAGATTAACGCAAGCGCTGCGTTAGACGTGGACGCAGAGTCGCTCATCTTAGCCGGCTCTGGCACCATGACCGCAGATTCGGTGCTGTTAGAGGCAAGCTCTGCCCACCTTGATAGTCAGATTATTGCCAATACATTATCTGTGAAGGCGCAATCGACGTTAGACATCGGGCAAGAGGCTAATCTACAGTCTACAGGTACCACTACCCTTAATGCACAGGCGCTCACTCAAAATGGCCAACTGACCAGCAATGGCACCATCACCCTTTATGCCAGCACGCTAAATCATGAGGGAGAAGCGAATGCCCAACAAATTGTCATAAGCTCTGAGTCATTAGAACAACGCGGTCAACTCATCGCGGAAGAAGACATTTCCATCACCGCCAATGATGCAACCATATCGGGTCAAACCCAAGCCAAACAAACCCTTCAAGTCACTGGTGAGAAAATCAATGTGACAGGGACGTTAGAAGCCACGCAGCTCGATATGACTTCTACATCAAGCGTCAACATAGACTCCACCGCACAGATGAGTGCCATTGACCAGTTATCCATTGATACTAGCGATTTGTTGAACAAAGGTCGCTCTCATTCAGGTGGTACGCTCACTATAGATGTGAATACCCTTGAACAGCAAGGGACTCTAACCAGTGTCGAAGATCTGCACATTGATACGACAAGTTTAGATATACAAGGGGATATTGAAACGCAAGGCAACCTCAATATAACGGCGTCAGCCGTTACTAACAACGCTCAAGCGATGGCTGGGCAGGACTTAAACTTGTCTGCCCAAAGCTTGTCGAACAGTGGAACGCTAACGGCCAGCGGTGATACGTCTGTTTTATTAACGAGTCACTTGACTCATGGCACCTCTGGGACGATATCAGGGCACAATGTCACTCTTTCTGCTGAAGGCGTCGATAACTCGGGGACGCTTCAGGCATTGGCCAGCCTTGATCTCACAGTGAGCTCTCTGGTCAACAAAGGTGAGCTGATTGCTCTGGGGGATTTAACTGCATTGGTCTCAAATGAGATCAACAACCAGGACCTGATATCTGCAGGGAACAATGCGAACCTGTACTCTAATACGTTGCACAACACCTCCGATATTGTGGCTGAACATGATTTACTCATTGCTCAAAATGCAGCAAAACAGAAGAGTGCTCGCGTTACGAATGAAGGCCGTACTCACTCTGGTGGTCGACTGACTATAAACGCAAATACCCTTGAGCAGAAAGGAAGTATGGCGAGTGTTGGTGATCTGAACATCGATGCGACA
>JAYYSE010000017.1:0-19933 GCA_036126475.1 Pseudomonadota bacterium
GTTAGCTCGTTCTTCAAAGATGCAGACTTCGGTGGTGAAGAAGCTGTTCGTTACGATTACGACAACGGTTCTTTCTACGCTGGCCTAGGTCTGATCCAAGACAAGCACGAGGCACAAAATATTGGTAAAGACGGTCAATACTTTGACGTTAAAGTGGGTTACCGAGTAGATGATTTCGATTTAACAGCATTTTACGGCGACGCAGAGCTTAAAGGTAAAAAACTAACCGTACACGATGACGAATCTCTTCTAGCTCTAGAAGTCCGTTTTGCCGGTGTTGAGAACCTAAACCTAGAGTTTGGTTACTACACTGTAGATAGCAAGCTTGCAACTGGTGCTAAGAAAGACACTGACACAATTGCATTTGCCGCTGACTACACTATGGGTAAAACAACTTTCGCTGGTGGTGTTGCAAGCATTGACAAGAGCGTTGTAGCCGAAGAGGACTACGTTGAGTGGTTCTTAAACACTGGTTACGGTATTGCCCCTAACACTACAGTTTACGTAGAAATAGGTGACAACGATAAGAAGCACACTGACCTAGGTTACGGTGTTGGTATCAAAGCTTCTTTCTAATTGAAGACCTTTAGTAACATATTGAAGCCACCCATTTGGGTGGCTTTTTATTATCTATAACAATGGCTTATTTCTTTTAAGCCATTTAAGCTGCTGTTAGAGTTAAGCTCGAATATTATGGGATTTAAGAGATTATTATGATGAAATGGATGCTAACACTTTGTGCTTTGCTTTCTTTTACGGTGAGTGCAACAACATTAATTCCCGCTAAGGGGCTATCAGTTCTGTATGTTAATGGTCAAAAAGCCGATTCTGAAATTGGAAATCAACAGATTCCTAAAGGGGATGTTCGGCTAGTTGTTAAGATGAATAAGAAACTTGGCAGAGGTAATTCAGCTAAGGTATTTACATCTAAACCATACGTTTTGTCTTTCATAGTAAATGGTGAAGAAATCAAAGTTGATAGCCCACCAGCTCGAAGCCATCAGGAAGCAGTGAATGCATTTAAGTCAGAAAAGCCTGATTGGAAATTGATTCAAGATGGTTCAGCATTAGAATACACACAAGAAAAATTGCCTTCAAAAGGTGGGTTGTTTCCGTACTTAGCGATGGACAAGTTATTGGCAGAATATAACCAGTCAAAAGGTGTTTATTTTGAAGGCGGCAAGCTATTAGATAAGCCGGTAGAACTGCAAGTGCTTCCTACAAAAGTTGAAGATACAGCATCGAGAGCTGTAAAAGCACCTACGGCTAAGGCTGTTACTTCAAGTAACCTTGACCAACTCAAAGCTTGGTATCAGAATGCCTCTAAACAAGAGCGCAAAGAATTCCGTAAGTGGATTATTGACCAAGAATAATCAATCTTCATCTACAAAAAGGCGAGGCAATAAAGGCAATAGTGCCTCGCTTTTTGCGTTTGTTAGTGATGAATTAAATCTCTTTCCACTCACCAGGCTGGAGCTTCCCTAGCTTCATGTCACCCATTGAATAGCGAATAAGGCGTAGAGTAGGGAAACCGATGTTTGCCGTCATTCGTCTGACCTGACGGTTACGTCCTTCGATGATAGTAATCGCTAACCAGGTCGTTGGTATCGCAGCTCTGAATCTTACCGGTGGGTTTCTGTCCCATACCTCTGGCTCTGCCATTAACTCCACCTTAGCAGGTAGCGTCATACCATCTTTTAGTTCGACGCCTTTTCTCAATTTATCTAAATCTTTCTCAGAAGGTGTGCCTTCAACCTGCACCCAGTAAGTCTTTGGTGATTTTGAGTTTGGTTGAGTTAACTTGGCTTGAAAGATACCGTCATTAGTTAAAACCATTAACCCTTCACTGTCACGATCAAGTCGTCCGGCTGCATAAACATCCTTTACTGGAATAAAGTCGGCGAGCGTCTTTCTACCTTCACCATCAGTGAACTGACTTAAAGTATCGAATGGTTTGTTGAACAAAATGACTTTGCGATCTTCGAGTGCCATTTTAGGTTTTGTGTTTGCCGTTTTAGGTTTGTATCTGTGCTTACTTGAATGCGATTTCTTGTGTGAATTGCCAGTGTTATTTCTATCACTGTTCCGGCCCTGCTTGTTGCCGTTTTGTTTTAATTTGGTGCCAGAACGAGCTGGTTTGTCTGAACGAGAAGCGCTGCGTGAGCGAGTAGACATGTTAACTACCTTGCAAAAATGTAAACGAAGTGTGCTGAAAAGTTTTCACTGAAACGTAATTGAGCTATCATTTGCGCGCCTAAAAGACACAAAATAGAACAAGTTTATGGACTCTTGAGCCTGATTTGTTTAATTATACCAACGTGTTTTATTATAACAACGCACTCACGGATTTGGTTCATGCTGTCATTAGATTGCATGAAAAATAAGATAGAGTACGACTACCGAGTAAGCAGTTTTCACTCTCAGAGTCGCTTACTGGTCAATTTATAACATTCTCACTATTCATGTGAGCTTGTAAGAACTATAGGGAAATTTCATGCCTACTGAAAAACCAACTATCATCTATACCATTACAGACGAAGCTCCGGCATTAGCAACTTATTCTCTACTGCCAATCATTCAATCTTTTACAGCTTCTTCCGGTATTGCCGTTGATACTCGCGACATTTCACTTGCAGGGCGCATTATTGCCAACTTCCCTGATTACTTGAATGAAGAACAGCGTATTGGTGATGCACTAGCAGAACTCGGTGAATTGGCTAAGACACCAGAAGCGAATATCATCAAGCTTCCAAACATCTCTGCATCAGTACCTCAACTACAAGCAACAATCAAAGAGCTACAATCAAAAGGCTATGCACTTCCAAACTACCCAGAAGAAGCAAACACTGACGAAGAGAAAGCAGTAAAAGCAACTTACGATAAGATTAAGGGTAGTGCAGTAAACCCAGTATTGCGTGAAGGTAATTCAGACCGCCGTGCGCCTCTTTCAGTTAAAAACTACGCAAAGAAAAACCCACACTCAATGGGGGCTTGGTCAGCAGACTCTAAGTCGCATGTTGCAAGCATGGAAGACAAAGACTTCTTCGGAAGCGAAAAATCGACAACAATCAACGGCGCGACAGAAGTAAGCATCGAGTTTGTAGGTAAAGATGGCGCTAAGAAGACATTGAAGCCAGCATTTGCACTACAAGATAAAGAGATCATCGATACTTCAGTAATGAACAAAGCCGCTCTAGTGACATTCTTTGAAAAAGAAATTGCGTCAGCGAAAGAGCAAGGCGTACTGCTTTCTCTACATATGAAAGCAACCATGATGAAAGTCTCAGATCCAGTGATCTTTGGTCACGCGGTTAAGGTTTACTACAAAGACGTATTTGCTAAGCACGGCCAGCTTTTCGAAGAGCTAGGTGTCGATGTTAACAACGGCATTGGTGATGTATACGCTAAGATCGCGTCACTGCCTCATGATCAAAAAGCGGCAATTGAAGCTGACTTACAAGCGGTTTACGAAACTCAGCCACCACTTGCGATGGTAGATTCAGACCGTGGTATTACTAACCTGCACGTACCAAGTGACATCATCGTTGATGCGTCTATGCCTGCAATGCTGCGTTCTTCTGGCCAAATGTGGGACCCGGAAGGTAAGCAAAAAGATACCAAAGCAATGATCCCAGATCGTAGCTACGCGAGCATCTACCAAGCAGTAATTGATTTCTGTAAAGAGAACGGCGCGTTCGACCCAACTACTATGGGAAGCGTACCAAACGTAGGTCTAATGGCTCAAAAAGCAGAAGAATACGGCTCTCACGATAAGACATTCATTCTAGAAGCTGCTGGTCAGGTTCAAGTGGTTGATGCTTCAGGTTCTGTACTTCTAGAGCAAGACGTAGAGGAAGGCGACATCTTCCGTATGTGTCAGGTTAAAGATGCACCAATTCAAGATTGGGTTAAGCTTGCTGTGACACGTGCTCGTGCTTCAGCTACTCCAGCGGTATTCTGGCTAGACGAATCTCGCGCACACGATGCAGAGCTTATTAAGAAAGTGAATGCTTACCTACCTGAGCATGATACAGATGGTCTACAACTGAAGATTCTTTCTCCATTGGAAGCGACTAAGTTCTCTCTAGTTCGTATTAAAGAAGGTCTAGACACAATTTCGGTTACTGGTAACGTACTTCGTGATTACCTAACTGACCTGTTCCCAATCCTAGAGCTTGGTACGTCGGCTAAAATGCTATCAATCGTTCCACTAATGAACGGTGGCGGTCTATTTGAAACAGGCGCTGGCGGTTCTGCTCCTAAGCACGTTCAACAAGTAGAGAAAGAAAACCACTTGCGTTGGGATTCTCTTGGTGAATTCTTGGCACTAGCTGCATCTCTAGAGCACCTAAGTGTGGTTACAGGTAACGCTAAGGCTCAAGTTCTCGCTGATGCGCTTGATAAAGCGACGGGTGAATTCCTAGATAATAACAAGTCACCATCACGTCGAGTAGGTGAGCTTGATAACCGTGGTAGCCACTACTACCTAGCGGCGTACTGGGCTAAAGCACTTGCAGAGCAAACTGCTGACGCTGACCTTGCAGCTGAATTTGCTGCTGTGGCTAGTCAGTTAGCTGAAAGCGAAGAAGCAATTGTAGCTGAGCTAAATAACGCACAAGGTGTTGCTGGCGACTTAGGTGGTTACTACCGATTTGATGATGCACTAGTTTCTGCACTGATGCGCCCAAGTGCTACATTAAACGCATTTATCGACGCTTAGAACGCAGCGTTTCTGTGAGTGCTTTCTAAAGCGCTTACAGACGGCATAATAAAAGACGCTTTAACGTAACCGTTAAAGCGTCTTTTCTGTTTCAGCCTGTTTCATTGTCGAAACCGGTATCAAAACTGCCTCTACGCAGAACATATGACTCACCCAAGATCAAAAAAACCGCTCATTAAACTCTACGTAAAGGTATTAAAGGAGCGGTTTTCATAATCTGTTAACTCTCAAATAGTGCTATTTAGGTCAACACGATATGACAATTTTGCCTATTTACTAGCACTACCTTCTACAGGAACAACGGAGCTTGCGTGAGAGCCTTTAGGTCCAGTTTCTACTTCATAGTCGACCTGCTGACCGGCCTTTAAGGTTCTATAACCTTCCATTTGTATTGTGGAGTAGTGCGCAAAGATATCGCCTTCTTCACCTTCTGGACAAATAAAGCCAAATCCTTTGGCATTGTTAAACCATTTTACTGTACCTGTAGCCATGCTATACATCCCTCATGCATTTTGTTACTAACGTTGTTTATATCAAATCAATGTAAATTCGATCGACATTACTCCCACCAACCAAAGACGTTCGATTGGCATCTTGAATTTCAGACATTGCTTACGGAAATTAACGCTACCCTGCGTAATTATTCCTTATTGTTAAATTTTCAAGCGTGTTATGAAACTGTATTAGAAAAACCTTTTAGCTCCAATGTAGCTAATGATTGAGCACAGTCAATAGTAAATTGGTATAAAAGTGATCAATTTTAATGACAAATCACATTCGAGATTGCTCACAAACTATTAACCAAATAGTAACTTAGAGGCTATTGCATGGTTACTGTCAATAGTTGTGGCGTCTTTTTAATCAATCACATATGTTAACCCTGTGAATCGAGATCTTTTATTTGCAGCGACGGAAATGGTGGATTAGGCTCAGTATAGAGGAATATTTTTTGGTAGTGTTTCTCGGTGCGGTTTCTTAGTACACCGTAAAGCGTGAATGTGGTAAATTTAAGTTACACAAACATTCACCACTTCCGAAAAATAACCCTTAGCAAAGCGATATGAGCAGAAACTTTGAATGGGCATCTCCAGGCTCAGATTTACTGGAGAAAGAAGCAACAAAAGTAAAGCCACCGGCAATGTATAACGTTGTACTGAATAACGATGACTACACGCCAATGGACTTTGTAATCGAGATCCTAGAGCGATTCTTCTCACTAGATATCGAAAAAGCAACGGAAGTGATGCTCAAGGTTCATTATGAAGGTAAAGCTATATGCGGCACATACAGTGCTGAAATAGCGGAAACAAAAGTAGCGCAAGTCACGATGTACTCAAAGGAAAATGAGCATCCGCTACTATGTACAATGGAGCAAGTATAAATTGCTCGAACAACACTGTTGTTCCCTTAGGAGGTATCTATGCTAAATAAAGAATTAGAGTCGAGTTTAAATGGCGCATTTGCTCGTGCGCGAGACAAGCGACATGAATTTATGACTGTCGAACACCTCCTACTAGCATTATTAGAAAATGATGCGGCCAAGGAAGCGCTCCAAGCTTGTCAGGCTGATCTCGATGCTCTTCGTAACGAGCTCGATATTTTTATTGAACAAACGACCCCGCTTATACCAGAAAGTGATGAAACTCGTGAGACCCAACCTACGTTGAGTTTCCAACGAGTACTTCAACGTGCTGTTTTTCATGTCCAATCTTCGGGTCGCAGTGAAGTAACAGGTGCTAATGTGCTTGTTGCTATTTTCAGTGAGCAAGAATCTCACGCAGCGTATCTTCTTAAGAAAAACGACATTAGCCGTTTAGATATCGTTAACTTCATCTCACACGGTATTACTAAAGCCAGCAATGAAGGCGATAGTGCTTCATCATCAGACTCATTTGGTGGTTCAGAGAATGCCGAAGAAGCAAATTCAGAAGACCGTTTAGAAAACTTTGCGACCAACTTAAATGAAGTTGCTAAGCAAGGTAACATTGATCCACTAATCGGTCGTGATAAAGAGCTTGAGCGAACTATTCAAGTCCTATGTCGTCGTCGTAAAAACAACCCTCTGCTCGTTGGTGAAGCGGGTGTAGGTAAAACGGCTATTGCTGAAGGTCTTGCATGGCGTATCGTTGAAGGACAAGTGCCTGAAATTATTCAGAGTAGCGTGATTTACTCTCTAGATATTGGTTCACTGCTTGCGGGTACTAAATATCGTGGTGACTTTGAGAAACGTTTTAAAGCGATTCTTAAGCAACTAGAGAAAGAAAAAGACGCGATTCTGTTCATCGATGAGATCCACACCATTATTGGTGCGGGTGCTGCGTCGGGTGGGCAAGTTGATGCGGCTAACTTAATTAAACCACTACTAAGTAGCGGTAAGTTGCGTTGCATCGGTTCTACGACATACCAAGAATACAGCAGTATTTTTGAGAAGGAGCGCGCGCTATCTCGTCGCTTCCAAAAAATCGATATTGTCGAGCCTTCGTTAGATGATACGACTAAGATTCTGATTGGCTTGAAGCCAAAATACGAAGCTCACCACGAAGTACGTTACACCAACAAGGCGTTGCGTGCGGCCGTAGAGTTATCTGCGAAATACATCAATGAACGTCACCTTCCTGATAAGGCGATCGATGTTATTGATGAAGCGGGTGCTCGTAGCCGTCTAGCTCCAGCAAGCCGTCGTAAGAAAACAGTTAGCGTGGCGGACATTGAGTCAATGGTCGCGAAAATGGCTCGTATTCCAGAGAAGTCAGTATCGTCTTCAGACAAAGATACGCTGCAGAAACTGGACAACCGCATGAAAATGTTGGTGTTCGGACAAGATCCAGCTATCGATGTATTGAGTGAAGCGATCAAGCTAACGCGTGCTGGACTTGGTGCTGACAATAAACCTGTAGGTTCATTCCTATTCGCAGGCCCTACAGGTGTTGGTAAAACTGAGGTGACGGTTCAACTGTCTAAACTAATGGGTATTGAACTGCTGCGCTTTGATATGTCTGAGTACGGCGAGCGACACTCAGTGAGTCGCTTAATTGGTGCTCCTCCTGGTTATGTTGGATACGATCAAGGTGGTCTATTAACGGATGCAGTTATTAAGAACCCGCACTCGGTTGTATTGCTTGACGAGATCGAGAAAGCTCACCCAGACATCTTCAACTTGCTACTTCAGGTGATGGATAACGGCACACTAACCGATAACAATGGTCGTAAAGCGGATTTCCGTAATGTGATCTTAGTGATGACGACCAACGCGGGTGTGGCTGAGACAGAGAAGAAGTCGATCGGCCTGATTCAACAAGATCATGCACCAGATGCAATGGGCGAAATTAAGAAAGTGTTTACTCCTGAGTTCCGTAACCGTCTGGATAACATCATTTGGTTCAATAGCCTTGATCCAAGTGTGATTAGCCAAGTTGTCGACAAGTTCATTGTTGAGCTTCAGGTTCAGCTAGATGCTCGTGGCGTATCTCTAGAGGTTTCTGAAGATGCTCGTCACTGGTTAGCTGACAAAGGCTATGACAAGACCATGGGAGCTCGTCCAATGGGGCGTGTGATTCAAGAGAAGCTTAAGAAGCCTCTTGCGAATGAGTTGTTGTTCGGTAGCTTAGTTGATGGTGGTACGGTTAAGGTAACACTTAAAAAAGACGAACTGCATTTTGTCTATGTTGGTGCTAAAGAAGAAGTGATGCACTAACAAAGTGACTGAAAGCTCAATAGCTTAGAGATAAAACGCATGACTTAGGTTGTGCGTTTTTTTATGTTTTGAAGATACGAGATACGAGATACGAGATACGAAGAAAAGCGGTTAAAACAAAGTGCCAAACGTTAGGCAATAAAAAACGGAGCATTAAGCTCCGTTTCTTATCGTATTCGATAATTAAAAATTAACGAGCACGGAAGACGATGCGGCCTTTAGAAAGGTCGTATGGAGTCATCTCAACAGTTACTTTATCACCAGTAAGAATACGGATATAGTTCTTACGCATTTTACCAGAGATGTGTGCTGTCACTACGTGACCATTTTCAAGCTCAACACGGAACATTGTGTTTGGTAGAGTATCAAGGACAGTGCCTTGCATCTCGATTACGTCTTCTTTAGCCATCTAATCCTCTTTCGAAACTTGGCGGTTTTCAACGGCTTGATTGTGCCGTCAAAATCAAAATATGTAAAGTTGTGGCGTATTCTACCCTTGCCACCGCTGATTTACTAGCCTTTGATGACGTTGAAATCGTACTTTATAGTTCATAGCAGGGCATTCATCGATTTGATAACCCAAATATAGCCACTGTTTGTATTCTTTCTGAGCATGTTGGATTTGGAACAAAACACCAAGTGTCCCTATGGATATATCGATGTCTGGCTCGAAAAAGGTATAAAACGCACTGGTACAGTGAGACATCACATCGGTAACAGCGATGCCAACCAGGTCGGTCTTGTTGTAAATATGCATGAACTTAGTTGTTAACCACTCATTTTGAGAAAATTGTAGAAACTCTTCTTTTTTAGGTGGGTACATAGTGCCAGAACGATGGCGAGCGGTGATATAACGGCTATATAAGTCAAACCAGTTATCATCCATTGTATCTTTGAGCTCCCAACGAAAGGTTTTCGCTTTGTTGAGAATTCTTCGCTGACTTTTGGAAAACTTAACGTCGGGAATTGAAAGGCGAATCGCCTGACATGCTGAACAATTGTCGCAATGTGGCTTATAGATGGTGGCACCGCTGCGACGAAAACCGTTCGCAAGCAGAACTTCATAATTTTCTGAGGTGTGCATGTGTTCATCAAGTGTGACAGCGACTCTTTCCTCGAGGTGAGGGAGATAACTACACGCGTGATTGTCTGTTAATCCAATTCTGATTTGTTGTAAATCTGGATTCATTAAGGCATTTCCTCTAGCCATTGGTTTTCAAAGCATACATTGTTAACAGGCTTATCTTTCAGTAATTGCAGAGAGCTGAGAAACTCTTCTCTTTCAACTTCTAATGCCCCCAAAGACTCCAAGTGAGGGTTCATGACTTGGCAATCAATGAGCTTCCCTCCAGACTGAGCAAAGTGGTGACAAAAATACCATAGTGCGATTTTCGAGGCATTGGTCTTTAAGCTAAACATGGATTCACCGCAAAAGACTTGTCCTCTTTGTAAGCCATATAGACCACCGACTAGCTCGTCACCTTGCCACACTTCCACCGAGTGACAGAAGCCTAACGAAGCGAGCTCTCGGTAGGCAGCCTGCATGTCGCTGTTTAGCCAAGTCTCTTCTTCCGGTCTTAACGATGAGCAATAACCGATGACTCTATCCGTTGCTTGGTTGATGCTGACACGGTAATTATGTTTTCTTTGAAACTTTTTAAGACTTTTCGCTGGTTTGAATGTCTTAGGATTAAATACCGCTCGTGGTGCTGGGCTCCACCAAAGTATAGGCTCACCTGGGCCATACCATGGAAATATACCGTGACTGTAAGCATTTAAGATTCGCATTGGCGATAAGTCTCCCCCAAAAGCAAGAAGGCCATTTGGCTCATCCAGTGCATCGAAGGGAGATGGAAACTCTATACTAGTAGTATCAAGTTCAGTTAGGTATATAGTCATAAGTACCGCGTAACAGATTAATCACTGACCATGAGGTCATTAGGAGTTCTACCATGAAGAAGTTGCTTTGGATTTTACTTGTTTTGCCCATGTTGGCAAATGCAGCTTATAACCGAAATCAAGCTCGACCGGTGAATGAGGTGGTTTATGGTGAGATTGATACCGTGCGATATATTACTCAGCAAGAGATAGTGGAATCGAAAGCGAGCGGCTGGGAGACCCTATTAGGTGCTGCGATTGGTGGTTTAATTGGTAACCAATTTGGTGGTGGTACAGGAAAAGAAGTAGCAACGGCTGTCGGTGTTGTTGCTGGAGCTGGGAGCGCTCGTAACCGAGGTAATAGTCAATATCGAGTGGAGTATAAATTGGTTGAACTACTGATTAAAACCAAAGATGGCAAGCTCGTCAATATCATCCAAGATGTCGATAGTACGATGTTGTTTAACCGAGGTGACAACGTGAGAATTCTTTATTTTTCAGATGGCGTTCGCGTTGATCTCGTGTACTAGTATGAAAACGCGACTGTTTGGCTGATTTATCACCTTTTTGAATGAGATTAGCTCTGGAGTTCATTGGAAAAGTTCGTTAGTCTGCAAGTACGAAGAATTATTCAACACCTGAAAATAAATACTCGCCAGTGACTTCGGGTGGTACAAGGACTAAAAGATTTAATGGAAAGCCTTACGTTACAACCAATTCAAAAAGTGAGTGGGGAAGTTAACCTACCTGGTTCTAAAAGTGTTTCTAACCGTGCGCTTCTCTTGGCTGCGCTTTCAACCGGAACGACTCGCCTAACTAACTTATTAGACAGTGATGATATTCGCCACATGTTGAATGCTCTGACCCAGTTAGGCGTTGATTATCAGCTGTCAGCGGACAAAACCGTATGTGAAGTGACGGGCGTTGGCGGTGCATTTTCAAGCGACAAAGCACTCGAACTTTTCTTAGGTAACGCAGGTACTGCGATGCGTCCGCTTGCCGCTGCGCTTTGTTTAGGTCGTGGGGAATACGTTCTAACTGGCGAGCCTCGCATGAAAGAGCGTCCGATTGGCCACCTAGTGACGGCTCTAAGAGAAGCTGGCGCTGACGTTGAATATTTAGAAAATGAAAACTACCCACCGTTGAAAATCACAGGCACGGGTCTGAAAAGCGGTACGGTTTCGATCGACGGTTCTATTTCTAGCCAATTTTTGACTGCATTTTTGATGGCAGCACCGTTAGCAGAAGGTGAAGTGACCATCAAAATTGAGGGTGAATTGGTTTCTAAACCATACATCGATATCACGCTACACATTATGAAACAATTTGGTGTGGACGTGATCAACAACGATTACCAAGAATTTGTCATTCCAACGAGTCAATCATACAAAGCACCAGGTGATTTCCTTGTCGAAGGCGATGCATCTTCGGCGTCTTACTTCCTAGCTGCTGCTGCGATTAAAGGTGGCGAAATTAAGGTAACGGGTATTGGTAAAAACAGTATCCAAGGTGATATCCAATTCGCTGATGCACTCGAAAAAATGGGTGCTGAAATTGAGTGGGGTGATGACTATGTTATCTCTCGTTGCGGTGAGCTGAAGGGCATTGATATGGACTACAACCATATTCCTGATGCAGCAATGACGATTGCGACAACAGCCCTGTTTGCAAAAGGCATAACAGCGATTCGTAACGTCTACAACTGGCGCGTGAAAGAGACCGACCGTCTTACGGCCATGGCAACCGAACTACGTAAAGTGGGGGCTGAGGTAGAAGAGGGGGAAGACTACATCATCGTTAACCCAGTCGCTAAATTGAATCATGCGGCGATTGATACTTACGATGATCACCGTATGGCAATGTGCTTTTCGTTGGTTGCGCTAAGTGATACGTCGGTAACGATTAATGATCCAGGTTGTACATCTAAGACATTCCCTGACTACTTCGACAAGCTGAAGATGCTGAGTCAATAAGAATGCTAAGTTGATAAAGCTCAGGAAGTAAAAAAGCTTGCCTAAATGGCAAGCTTTTTAATTACTGCTGAAGCGTAAATTCTTTTGAAAGATGGTGCGCTAAGTATTTAAACATGTTAAATACTGCCGTTGTATTTTCTGTCGGCATCCCATTGCTGTCTAGGAAGTATTCGCCTTTGAAGATGAGCACATCGTCTTTCTCTACTACGCTGTTTGCGCGCATGCCTTCAATGTAGTCATCATGTGATTGGATAATTTGGTTTGCGATAAGCAGTAAATCAAATTCTGCTATTACTTTCTTTGTCATGAGTTTATCTCTGATAACTGAATATAACGTTGAGTTTATGGTGTCGAACTAGAAATTCAATGATTTCACAACCGATTAAGAGAGTCTTTTCGAATATCAACAATTTATTTTGTGATTTATGGCAAAAATAATGGAATGGGGCTCGCGTTCGATTCGTGGACAAGCTTAGTATGAGCCCGTTTAGAGTTAATGCCTGATGAATAAGCTCTTGCTAGTATTCTTTTCGAGTACTTTATAGCTTCTTTATATTGTGACCCTTTTACCTATGAGTCGTCGAATTGTCGAGCGATCAGATCCAATTTTGAAAAAAGCGGTTGATCTTCTAGTAATCTCGCACAATAGTAAAAAAAGAAGCAATGAATTTAGAATATCATGCGTAAAAGCCCGCAAGTTAAATTGTTGGTGCTGAAGCATCGTGATTAAGGACGTTAGAGTCAATATGGGTAAATCGCTCGTTATAGTGGAGTCGCCGGCCAAGGCTAAAACTATCAATAAATACCTTGGCAAAGACTTTGTCGTTAAGTCGAGTGTAGGTCACGTACGTGATTTACCAACGGCAGGTCAAAGTACTGGTAAAAAGGCTGCTGCAGTTTCAACAAAGGGTATGAGCCCAGAAGAGAAAGCTCGTATCAAGAAAGAAAAAGATCGCAAAGCTCTCATTAAAAAGATGGGAATCAACCCATATAAAGAGTGGGAAGCAAATTACCAAGTATTACCAGGTAAAGAGAAAGTCGTTGCTGAATTACAAAAACTGGCTGAGAACGCAGACCATGTTTATCTCGCAACCGATTTGGACCGCGAAGGAGAAGCTATCGCATGGCACCTTCGTGAGATCATCGGTGGCGATGAAACGCGATACAAGCGAGTGGTGTTTAACGAAATCACCAAGAATGCAATCCAGCAAGCTTTTGAAACTCCAGGTGAGTTGAATATTGATGGTGTAAATGCACAACAAGCACGACGTTTTATGGACCGTGTTGTTGGCTTTATGGTGTCACCTCTGCTTTGGAAAAAAGTAGCACGAGGCCTATCCGCTGGCCGTGTTCAATCAGTGGCTGTAAAACTTCTTGTTGAGCGTGAGCGCGAGATCAACGCCTTTATTCCTGAAGAATTCTGGGATGTGCATGCTGATACCAAAACAGCAGAAAAAACAGATTTTAGACTTCAAGTCGCACAAAAAGACGGTGTTGCGTTTAAACCTGAAAATGAAGCGCAAACGCAAGCTGCATTGAGTGTTCTTGTAAAAGCACAATACGAAGTATGTAAGCGTGAAGACCGCCCAACTAAGAGCAAGCCATCTGCACCGTACATTACTTCAACGCTTCAACAGGCTGCGAGTACTCGTCTTGGTTATGGCGTAAAGAAAACCATGATGTTAGCGCAACGCCTATATGAAGCGGGCTACATTACTTATATGCGTACTGACTCAACCAACTTGAGTTCGGAAGCGGTAGAAGCAGCTCGTGAATACATTGGTTCTGAGTTTGGTGCAGAGTACCTGCCACCTAAAGCGCTTGTATACGGTAGTAAAGAGGGTGCTCAAGAGGCTCACGAAGCGATTCGTCCTTCAAGCGTTGATGTTAAGTCAGAAGACTTAAATGGCGTAGACGCAGACGCACACAAGCTTTACTCGCTTATCTGGAATCAATTCGTAGCGTGTCAAATGACTCCTGCGCAGTACGACTCAACAACAGTAAGCGTTAAAGCTGAAGAGTACACGCTAAAAGCGAAAGGTCGTATCCTTAAATTCGACGGCTGGACTCGTGTTCAACGTCCGATGGGTAAAAACGAAGATACGATCCTACCTGCAGTACAAATTGGTGATAAGTTGGATCTCATTGTATTGGATCCTAAGCAACACTTTACTAAGCCACCGGCTCGTTTCACTGAAGCGGCGCTTGTTAAAGAACTTGAGAAACGTGGTATCGGTCGTCCTTCAACATACGCGTCGATCATCTCTACTATTCAAGATCGTGGTTACGTGAAAGTTGAGCAGCGTCGTTTCTATGCTGAGAAGATGGGTGAAATTGTTACTGATCGTCTAGACGGCAGCTTCAATGACCTAATGAACTACGATTTTACTGCTCGTATGGAGCAGAAGTTAGACCAAATCGCTGAAGGCGAAGCAAGCTGGAAAGGCGTGTTAGATAACTTCTTCAAAGATTTTACCTGTGATTTGGAAAAAGCGGATCTCGACGAAGATGCAGGCGGCATGAAACCAAACCACATCGTTGAAACCGATATTGAGTGTCCAACTTGTGGCCGTAATATGGGTATTCGTACTGCTTCGACAGGCGTATTCCTAGGCTGTTCTGGCTATGCACTTCCACCAAAAGAGCGTTGTAAGACAACGATTAACCTTGGTGATGAAGAAGGTATTATCAACGTTCTTGAAGAAGATGTTGAAACCGCTGCCCTTCGTGCTAAAAAGCGTTGCCCAATTTGTGAAACGGCAATGGACGCTTATCTGATTGATGACAAGCGTAAGATGCATGTATGTGGTAACAACCCGAACTGTGAAGGTTACGTGGTTGAACACGGTGAATTCAAAGTAAAAGGCTATGATGGCCCTCTTGTTGAGTGTGACAAATGTGGTTCAGATATGGTTCTGAAGAATGGTCGTTTTGGTAAGTACATGGATTGTACGAGTGAAGATTGTAAGAACACTCGTAAAATTTTGAAGAACGGCGAAGTTGCGCCACCAAAAGAAGATCCAGTACATTTCCCTGAACTTCCATGTGAGAATTCAGACGCGTACTTTGTGCTTCGTGATGGTGCTTCTGGTCTATTCATGGCAGCAAGTAACTTCCCTAAATCACGTGAAACTCGTGCTCCTTTAGTGGAAGAGTTAGTTCGCTTTAAAGACCGTATTTCACCGAAGTTCCAATACCTGACTACAGCACCAGTTGCAGATCCAGACGGTAAGCCTACAGTTGTTCGTTTTAGTCGTAAGACAAAAGAGAATTACGTTCGTACAGAAGTGGATGGTAAGCCTTCTGGTTGGACCGCCCTGTTCATTGACGGCAAATGGGAAGTAACGGATAAACGTAAAAAGCCCAAAGAAAAGTAACTGAACCTTATTGATATAAAAAGCAGCCACTAGGCTGCTTTTTTTCGACACATAAACAACCAATTGTGCAACTCGTTGAATTTGAGTCTTAGTTGTAATTATTTATTAAATTCACGGCGTAAAATAAATTAAGAGATTAATCACACTATCTTATGCAGCTGTAAAAAATGTGTAACTTAATTAGAATATTGTAACGCAAAGATCAGTGTTTAGTTGTATACCTGATGTATGCTGGGTGTTAATGTAATGTTTCGCTCAAACGGTGTAATGTGAGCTGCTTAAAGTCTTAGGAAAGCAATCAGCTTGCGTAGCACAGAATGGCGTATTAAAAATTGAAATCGGCTGGAAAGTCGATAACGTATATAAAACCAAGTGCAAACAATAGTGCACGAAAAACAACGTTTGGCTTAGGATACTGTCACTTTATGTGAATGGATATTCGCTAAGTACCGAAATCATTGTCAGTGTTCATCCCCCAGAGGAAGATACCTCTACGAGTGCTGACATCGACAAGCTATAAGTATATGGAGAATAAAATGGCTGGTGTATTGGGAATGATTCTTGCTGGTGGTGAAGGCTCTCGCTTAAGACCTTTAACAGAATCGCGAAGCAAACCCTCGGTTCCTTTCGGTGGTAGTTACCGCTTAATTGATTTCGCTTCAAATAACTTCGTTAACGCGGATCTAATGAAGATCTATGTATTAACGCAGTTCAAGTCACAGTCACTGTTCCATCATATGAAAAAAGGTTGGAATATCAGTGGTATAACAGATCGTTTTATCGACCCAATCCCTGCTCAAATGCGTACAGGTAAGCGTTGGTATGAAGGCACTGCAGATGCGATCTATCAAAACCTCCGTTTCATGCAGCTAGAAGAACCGGACCAAGTGTGTATCTTTGGTTCTGATCACATCTACAAAATGGATATTAAGCAGATGCTTGATTTTCACAAAGAGAAGAAAGCGGCACTAACGGTATCAGCACTGCGTATGCCTCTTGCAGAAGCGTCTGAGTTTGGTGTTATTGAGGTTGATGCGGAAGGCCGTATGATTGGCTTTGAAGAAAAGCCTGCAAACCCTAAGTCAATCCCTGGCGACCCTGATTCGGCATTGGTTTCAATGGGTAACTACGTATTTGAAGCAAATGAGCTTTTTGCAGAGCTCGTTGAAGATGCAGATCGCGAAGGTTCTTCACATGACTTTGGTAAAGATATTATTCCTAACATGTTCCCACGTGGTGATGTATTTGTGTATGACTTCAGTACCAACCGCATTACTGGTGAGAAAGAAGAAGTTTACTGGCGTGATGTAGGTACGATTGACGCGTACTGGCAAGCTCACATGGATCTTCTTGAGAAAGATGCACCATTTTCACTATACAACCGCAAGTGGCCACTGCACACTTACTACCCACCGTTACCACCTGCGACGTTTACAGATTCGGCTAATGGTCGTGTTCAAATCATCGATAGTTTAGTGTGTAATGGTAGTTATGTTCGTGGTTCTCGCATCGAGAAGTGTGTACTTGGTTTCCGTAGTAATATTGCATCAGCGTGTGACGTCAGTGAGAGTATCTTGTTAGGCGACGTAAAAGTGGGCGAGGGCTGTGTACTTCGTCGTGTTATCGTCGATAAAGATGCAGACATCGCACCGGGTACACAGATTGGTGTAAACCTGAAAGAAGACAAAAAGCATTACCACGTCTCTGACGATGGTGTAGTAGTAATCCCTAAAGGAGCACGAGTTGGTTACTAAGACTCTCTCGGTACTTTTTGTAGCGTCTGAAGTTGAAGGCTTGATTAAAAGTGGTGGCTTGGCTGATGTTGCCAAGGCACTGCCAAAAGCGTTACAAACACTCGAACAGGACGTTCGAGTGACCATCCCCGCTTACCGCAATATCCCAAATATTGATTCTGAAGAAGTTGTTTTATCGACAGAGCTCGATCATTGGCCGTATACGGCTTATCAAGTTAAGAAGGTAAGTGTTGAAGGCGTACAAGTGTTTGGTATTAAATGTGATAAATACTTTGACCGTCCAGAAATGTACGCTGAAAATAATCAGGCTTATGCTGATAATGGTGAGCGTTTTTCGTTCTTTAGCGCAGCATGTTTGGATATGCTTCCTAAGCTTGGTTTCCAACCTGATATTATTCATGCGAACGATTGGCATACTGGCTTTGTTCCTTTCTTGCTTAAATCTCGCTACCAACAGCATGAATTCTTTGAGAACACGCGCAGTGTTATTTCAATCCACAACGCGGTGTTCAAAGGCGTATTCTCATACGATGAGCTGCACTGCCTTCCTGAAATGCACAGCCGCAATGTTCCGGAAGCGGCAGTTAGTGATACGCACGTGACTATGCTTAAAGCTGGTGTGTTATGCGCAGATAAAGTGAACGCAGTAAGCCCAACGTACGCGGAAGAGCTAAAAACAGAGCTTGGTAGCCATGGCATGGCGGCTGAGTTTCAGCGTAGAGCTTCAGATTTAGTCGGAATTCTAAATGGTTGTGACTACGGTGCTTGGAATCCAGAAACGGATGCATTTCTTCCTCGTAAATACAAAGCGACCAAACACAGCATGGCGCGTGGAAAATCAGCCTGTAAACAGAAGCTTCAACAAGATGTTGGCTTACCGGTCATCGATTGCGCAGTGTATGGGATGGTTTGTCGCTTAACGAATCAGAAAGGTGTTCACTACTTGCTGCCTATCATAGAAAAGTTCTTGAAGAACGATCTTCAGATTGTGATTGTAGGTACGGGTGACCCTGTTTTAGCGAGCCAGCTGAAAGAGCTATCGGCACTGCATTCAGAAAAATTCTCGTTTGTAGAGGCATACAACAATGAATTAGCGCATCTAGTTGAAGCGGGTTCTGACTTCTTCTTGATGCCTTCTGAGTTTGAACCTTGTGGTTTAAACCAGATCTACAGTATGGCTTATGGCACCTTGCCTATCGTTCGCTCTGTCGGTGGTCTAAAAGACAGTGTTAATGATTATGATGAGGATCCAGAGGTTGCGACCGGCTTTGCTTTTGAAGAGCCGACTCCGCAGGCTTTGTTGGCCATTCTACATCGTTCGTTGCTGCTTTACGCACAAAACCCATCTGAAATTAAGCGTGTTCAGCTTTATGCTATGCAGAAAAATTTTAGTTGGGAAGATGCCGCGAAAGGGTATCTAGCAATGTATCACTCTGCTATGTTGTAGCAGTTTACCTAGATACTCAAATTAGCAAAGTAGATAATATGAACTCACACAAGGCGCTCTGAGAATAGGGCGCCTTTTTGTTTTCTGATCCGAGCACATCGAGTATATTAAGACAAAGCTTGCAAACTTATTATAGTTCGTAGAAAAAGTAGTTAAAGCAATCATGAGGCTAATGATAGGTTCGGTACTATTATCACCTAATCTTCTCAATTGCGTGATATCCTAAGTCATCGCCTTGTGATGAGGCATAGCTCCACATTAATAATTAAAGCGATAGGTATGTCTGAGAGTTTATTATTTCATAAAACATTTACTCACCCTACAAGCGATGAGTGGGTGGTATTTGTGCATGGCGCAGGAGGTAGTTCCTCAATCTGGTTCAAGCAGATCAAGGCGTATAAACAACATTTCAATTTGCTGCTCATTGATTTGAGAGGGCACGGTAAATCAGACAATATCCTTAAAGATCTGATGTCGAATCGTTACACGTTTAAAGCGGTTACTCTCGATATCCTTAAAGTGCTCGATCATCTAAAAATTCGTTCAGCGCATTTCGTTGGCATGTCGTTAGGGACTATCATCGTCCGTAATATTGCAGAGCTAGCCGCAGGGCGTGTACGTTCAATGGTATTAGGTGGTGCAGTCACTAAACTCAATACGCGCTCTCAGGTGTTAGTTAAACTCGGAAACCTAAGTAAACACATCATTCCTTACATGTGGCTTTATAGTCTTTTTGCTTACATCGTAATGCCACAAAAAAGTCAAAAAGAGTCTCGTCACCTATTTATCCGTGAAGCCAAAAAACTGTGTCAAAAAGAGTTTAAACGTTGGTTTATATTAACGGCTGATGTAAACCCTTTAATGAAGTATTTCAAAGACCGCGAATTGTCGATTCCAACCCTCTACTTGATGGGAGAGCGTGATTACATGTTCATCAAGCCCGTTAAAGAGATGGTTGAAGCACATGAGTCGAGTGAACTGGTCGAAATCGCAAACTGTGGTCATGTTTGCAATGTTGAAAATCCAGAAGAATTTAATCAGCACTCTATTGAGTTTATCCAAAAGCAAATCCAGTGATTTCTAAGTCGGT